>NZ_JAKWJK010000024.1:0-77359 GCF_031570575.1 Pseudomonas sp. JL3 | reverse complement strand
ATTATAGACTTCCAGAATCTGCCGTCAACCTCTAATTACGCCTTTCTATCAATAACTTGCCGAAAGCCTGATAACTGCACATTTCTTTCTATATAGGAGAGCAAAACCAGCCCTGCTATATAGAAGGAATCCTCAGAGCACTCCAGACGCCTTGAACCCGGCAACGACGCCGGCATCCAGACCCAACACCCGCTGCAGAACCTCCAACGTGTGCTCACCTAACAAAGGAGGCGCACTACGGTACTCCACCGGAGTCTCGGACAGACGTATCGGGCTCGCAACCTGCGGCACCATCCCGGCCAAAGCATGAGGCAACTCAATGGCCAACCCCCGCGCCTGAACCTGAGGATCGGCAAACATCTGAGCCAGATCATTGATCGGTCCACATGGCACGCCTGCCTGCTCCAGCTGCGCCACCCATTCGGCAGTAGTCTTGAACACGGTCGCCTGGCGGATCAGCGGAATCAGTACTGCCCGGTTAGCCACCCGCAATTTGTTGGTCGCAAAACGCGGATCATCCGCCCACTGCGGCTGACCAGCCACCTGCGCAAACTTGCGGAACTGCCCATCGTTACCCACGGTGAGGATGAAATCGCCATCGGCCGTAGGAAAGTCCTGATAAGGCACGATATTCGGGTGAGCATTGCCCAGGCGTTTAGGCGAAACGCCTGTAGTCAGGTAGTTCATCGCCTGATTGGCCAGACAAGCCACCTGAACATCCAGCAATGCCATGTCTATATGCTGACCGCCACCGCCCTGATCCCGATGAGCCAAGGCCGCCAGGATCGCTACCGTTGAATAGAGACCGGTCAAAATATCTGTCAGCGCTACACCGACTTTCACCGGCCCCGCCCCCTCATCTCCTTCGGGACGGCCAGTCAAACTCATCAGACCGCCCAAGCCCTGGATCATGAAGTCATAGCCCGCACGCTTGGCATACGGACCGGTCTGGCCGAATCCGGTGATAGAGCAATAGATCAGCTTCGGATTAATCGCCTTGAGCGACTCATAGTCCAGCCCATAAGCCGCCAGACCACCGACCTTGAAATTTTCAATGAGGATGTCCGACTTCGCCGCCAACTCACGCACCAACTGCTGCCCCTCTGGCCGCGTGAAGTCGATGGTCACTGATTGCTTGTTGCGATTAGCGGACAAGTAATAGGCCGCCTCGCTGGTGTTCTCGCCATAGGCATCTTTAAGGAACGGAGGCCCCCAGGCGCGCGTGTCATCGCCATTGCCCGGGCGCTCGACCTTGATAACTTCGGCGCCAAGGTCCGCCAGGATCTGCCCGGCCCAAGGCCCGGCAAGCACCCGCGATAAATCCAATACCCGTAGATGCGAAAGCGCGCCCATGACCGTTCTCCTATTAATAGAACGCCTGGATGCCAGTCTGCGCGCGACCGAGGATCAGAGCGTGGACGTCATGCGTACCTTCATAGGTATTCACCACTTCCAGATTGACCAGGTGCCGAGCGACACCGAACTCATCGGAAATACCATTGCCACCCAACATGTCGCGTGCCATGCGGGCGATGTCGAGGGATTTGCCGCAGGAGTTGCGCTTCATCATCGAAGTAATCTCGACGGCTGCAGTGCCCTCATCCTTCATACGCCCCAGACGCAGGCAGCCTTGCAGCGCCAGAGTGATTTCGGTCTGCATGTCAGCCAGCTTCTTCTGGATCAACTGTGTGGCCGCCAATGGACGACCAAACTGCTTACGATCCAGGGTGTACTGGCGAGCGGTGTGCCAGCAGAACTCGGCAGCGCCCAGTGCCCCCCAGGAAATGCCGTAACGCGCAGAGTTAAGGCAGGTAAAAGGACCTTTCAAACCACGGACATCCGGGAAGATGTTCTCTTCAGGGACAAACACGTTGTCCATGACGATCTCGCCAGTGATGGATGCACGCAGGCCAACCTTGCCGTGAATCGCCGGAGCACTAAGGCCTTTCCAGCCCTTTTCCAGAACAAAACCACGGATGTCGCCCGCGTCGTCCTTGCCCCAAACCACGAACACATCGGCGATCGGGCTATTGGTAATCCACATTTTGCTGCCCGTGAGGCTGTAGCCACCTTCCACTTTGCGTGCACGAGTAATCATCGCGCCCGGGTCGGAACCGTGGTCAGGCTCCGTCAGGCCAAAGCAACCGATCCACTCACCCGAAGCCAGCTTCGGCAAGTACTTCTGCTTCTGTGCCTCGGTACCGAATTCGTTGATCGGCACCATGACCAGCGAGGACTGCACGCTCATCATCGAGCGATAGCCGGAGTCGACACGCTCGACCTCACGGGCAATCAGACCGTAGCTGACGTAGTTCAGGCCGCTGCCACCGTATTGCTCAGGAATGGTCGCACCCAACAGACCCACTTCACCCATCTCGCGGAAGATCGCCGGATCGGTCTTCTCATGACGGAAAGCTTCGAGAACGCGCGGCGCGAGCTTTTGCTGAGCGAATTGCTGAGCGGTGTCGCGAATCATGCGTTCTTCTTCAGTGAGCTGTTGATCCAGCAGCAGGGGATCGATCCAGTTGAAGCTAGCTTTACCACCCATGAGTGAGTCCTCTCGAATCGGGTCAAAAAATAACGTGGAGTGATCCTAGGCCGGGTTTGGCTTCACGACAAACGAGGATTTTGCATACTGTTGTGCTAATTTCTCACTTCGTAACGTCGCGAAATAGCTTATATGCGATGTATTAGTGAGGTTGATGTACATGCGCCGGAAAATCCCCAGTACAACCGCCCTGATCAGTTTTGAAGCTGCAGCGCGCCACGAGAGCTTTACCAAGGCCGCCCAGGAACTTTCCCTCACACAGGGAGCGATTTGCCGACAAATCGCCAGCCTAGAGGAGTTCCTCGGCGTCGAACTATTCCGACGTTCTCGGCGCGGAGTGAAGCTGACGGAGGCCGGGCTTTCCTACAGCCGCCGAGTAGCCACCCAACTCGACGCGGTTGAACGCGACACTTTGTCAGTGATGGGCCAGCAAGGCGCCAACATGATCGAGCTGGCGGTGGTGCCAACCTTCGGCACTCAATGGCTGCTGCCTCGACTCAAGGATTTTCAGCACAAACACCCGGAAGTGACGGTCAACCTCACCAATCGCACGCGCCCCTTCCTGTTTGCCGACACCGACTTCGATGCCGCGATCTATTTCGGCGACGCCGACTGGCCGGGTACTGAATCCCACAGGCTAATGGGCGAAAATCCGATGCCGGTGTGCAGCCCCACGTTACTGGGAAAAAAAACCAATCTGACCCCCGGTGAAATCGCCGAACTGCCCCTGCTGCAACAGACCACACGCCCTTATGCCTGGCGCCAGTGGTTCAACTCTCAAAACATGAATATCCCGCGAGACATGACAGGGCCGCGTTACGAGCTATTCTCCATGCTTGCTCAGGCTGCGATGCACGATATGGGGATCGCGCTGATTCCACCGTTCCTGATTCAGCGCGAATTGGCAGAGAAGCGCCTGGTGATTGCCAACGCCCAGGCACTATCGAGCATTAAGGCCTACTACCTGATGATTCCCGAGCGAAAGGTCGAATCAGCCTCTTTAAGGGCATTTCGCGATTGGCTGGTGAATCAGGCACAAAGCTACAGCCTAGAAGGATAAAGGCTCGAACTTAATAGCTGACCACGTAGTCAGGAAGACAAAAGCACTACAGATATAAGTATTTGTCGCATATTGGAAGACTGTACTGAGGAGTAGCACAAACGTCCTACAAAGGCCTGAATACGTGGCCTTGAGCCTCTATTGGCAGGCAATGACGCCTCATTCACCGTGCCGATGTATAAATTCTTGAATTTTGGACAGAATCCTCACAAGCCACGGCCTGCAAGGGATTGCTCCGACAAGTGCGACATTCGGTCACGGGGTGACTTGTAGTTAATTTTCCGTCACCCGTCATAATCCCTTGAAGGGCACAAAGTTCGCCTGCAAAATGCCGCGCCCCGCCCTGATTTGGCGGGATCGTGCTGATCGGCCGCCCCAGCCGCACCATCCGAAGTGCCTGGGTTTACTCAATAAGATCACGCAGGAGATTTGACGTGCACATTGGTGTTCCTCTCGAAACCCAGACGGGTGAAACACGGGTTGCTGCAACCCCGGAAACCATCAAGAAGCTGATCGGCCAGGGTCATAAAGTCACTGTGCAAAGCGGCGCCGGTATTAACGCCAGCGTCGTCGACAGTGCTTATGAAGCGGCAGGCGCGACCATTGGCAGTGCCAATGATGCATTTGGCGCAGAGCTGATTCTCAAGGTGGTCGCCCCCAGCGACAGTGAACTGACGCTGATAAAAAGCGGCACCGTTGTGGTGGGCATGCTCAATCCGTTCAGCAATGAAACCATTGCCAAGATGGCAGAGTGCGGCATTACCGCGTTTGCACTGGAGGCCGCGCCGCGCACCTCCCGCGCTCAGAGCCTGGATGTGTTGTCCTCCCAGGCGAACATCGCCGGCTATAAAGCCGTGTTGCTGGCTGCTCACTACTACCCACGCTTCATGCCGATGCTGATGACCGCTGCGGGCACCGTGAAAGCGGCGCGTGTGCTGATTCTTGGCGCTGGCGTAGCCGGTTTGCAGGCGATTGCCACGGCGAAACGTCTGGGTGCAGTCATCGAAGCGTCCGACGTGCGTCCTGCCGTGAAGGAACAGATCGAATCCCTGGGTGCGAAATTCGTCGATGTGCCGTACGAAACCGATGAAGAGCGCGAATGCGCCGTCGGTGTCGGTGGTTACGCACGTCCTATGCCGGCCAGCTGGATGCAGCGCCAAGCCTTGGCCGTGCACGAACGCGCCAAGCAGGCTGACATTGTCATCACCACCGCACTGATCCCGGGCCGCAAGGCGCCGACACTGTTGAGCGCCGAAACCGTGGCGCAGATGAAGCCAGGCTCGGTGGTCATCGATCTCGCGGCAGCCCAGGGCGGCAACTGCCCGCTGACCGTGGCCGATCAGGTGGTCGTCGAAAATGGCGTGACCATTTGCGGCCCGACTAACCTGGCCGGCGCCGTTGCGGCCGATGCTTCGGCGCTGTACGCGCGCAACCTGCTGGACTTCCTGAAGCTGGTCTTCAATAAAGAAGGCCAGTTTGAAGTGAACCTCGAAGACGACATCGTCGCCGCGTGCCTGATGTGCCGCGACGGCCAAGTCATCCGCAAAAACGCCTAAGCAGGGATTCAGACGATGGAAGAGCTTATCTCCCCCGGTATCTACAACCTGATCATCTTCGTGCTGGCGATTTATGTCGGTTATCACGTGGTGTGGAACGTTACACCTGCACTGCACACGCCGTTGATGGCCGTGACCAACGCCATTTCGGCGATTGTGATCGTCGGCGCCATGCTGGCGGCAGCTTTGACCGTGACCCCACTGGGCAAGACCATGGGCACCCTGGCGGTGGCTCTGGCGGCAGTGAACGTGTTTGGTGGTTTCCTGGTCACCCGTCGCATGCTTGAGATGTTCAAGAAAAAAGCCCCGAAAGCCGTAAAAGAAGAGGCGCCCAAGTAATGAGCATGAATCTGGTAACGACGCTCTACCTGATCGCGTCGATCTGCTTCATCCAGGCCCTCAAAGGCCTGTCGCACCCAACCACGTCGCGGCGTGGCAATGTCTACGGCATGCTCGGCATGGCCCTGGCGATCCTCACCACGGTCGGCCTCATTTATAAGCTGGGCGCAGAGCTTGCCACTGCGGGCATCGGTTACGTCATCGTCGGTCTGCTGGTCGGCGGCACCGCCGGTTCGATCATGGCCAAGCGCGTTGAAATGACCAAAATGCCGGAACTGGTCGCCTTCATGCACAGCATGATCGGTATGGCCGCAGTGTTCATCGCTATCGCGGCGGTGGTCGAGCCGCAATCCCTGGGCATCGTTAAACACCTGGGTGATTCGATTCCGGCGGGCAACCGTCTGGAGCTGTTCCTCGGCGCGGCCATCGGTGCAATCACCTTCTCCGGTTCGGTGATCGCGTTTGGCAAGCTCTCGGGCAAGTACAAGTTCCGCCTGTTCCAGGGCGCACCAGTACAGTTCAGCGGGCAGCACAAACTGAACCTGCTGCTGGGTCTGGCGACGCTGGCGCTGGGTGTCACCTTCATGTTGACCGGCAATCTCAGCGCGTTTGCTCTGATGCTGGCCCTGGCCTTCGTGATGGGCGTGCTGATCATTATCCCGATCGGCGGCGCCGACATGCCTGTCGTGGTGTCGATGCTCAACAGTTACTCCGGTTGGGCAGCAGCGGGTATCGGCTTCTCGCTGAACAACTCGATGCTGATCATTGCAGGCTCCCTGGTGGGCTCAAGCGGTGCGATCCTCTCGTACATTATGTGCAAGGCGATGAACCGTTCGTTCTTCAACGTGTTGCTCGGCGGTTTCGGCAACACAGCAGATGCCGCTGGCCCGGCAGGCTCGAAAGAAGCCCGCCCGGTGAAATCCGGTTCGGCTGACGATGCCACCTTCCTGCTGACCAACGCCGACACGGTGATCATCGTTCCGGGCTATGGCCTGGCAGTGGCTCGCGCGCAGCACGCATTGAAAGAGCTGACCGAGAAGCTGACCCACCGCGGTGTGACCGTGAAGTATGCGATCCACCCGGTTGCGGGTCGGATGCCTGGCCACATGAACGTATTGCTGGCCGAGGCCGAAGTGCCTTACGACCAGGTGTTCGAGATGGAAGACATCAACTCCGAGTTCGGTCAGGCCGACGTGGTGCTGGTGCTCGGCGCCAACGACGTGGTGAACCCGGCCGCCAAGAACGACCCGAAATCGCCGATTGCCGGCATGCCGATTCTCGAGGCGTTCAAAGCCAAGACCATCATCGTCAACAAGCGCTCGATGGCCAGCGGCTATGCCGGTCTGGACAACGAGCTGTTCTACCTGGACAAGACCATGATGGTTTTCGGCGACGCCAAGAAAGTCATTGAAGACATGGTTAAAGCCGTCGAGTAAAAACCTTCGGCAATTTGAACGCCCCGACTCGTCGGGGCGTTTTTGTTTGTGTCTGTTACCGATCCTGTAACGGTGTTTTGTCTGAAATACCCAGAATAGACACCTCGAATGCGACCTTGGTAGCGGGACGCAGGCTCATCAAATTCACTAGACTGCGCACCTTGCTTCCGTTGCCCCGAGAAAATAATTATGTACCGTGACCGTATTCGCTTGCCTTCGTTGTTGGACAAGGTGATGAGCGCCGCCGACGCTGCCGCTCTGATTCAAGACGGGATGACCGTCGGTATGAGCGGCTTTACCCGAGCCGGCGAAGCCAAGGCTGTGCCTCATGCACTCGCCGAACGCGCCAAGGTCACGCCGCTGAAAATCACCCTGATGACCGGTGCCAGCCTGGGCAACGATCTCGACAAGCAACTGACTGAAGCCGGCGTACTGTCGCGACGCATGCCGTTCCAGGTGGACAGCACCCTGCGCAAGGCGATCAATGCCGGCGAAGTCATGTTCATCGACCAGCACCTGTCGGAAACCGTGGAACTACTGCGTAACCAACAACTCAAGCTACCGGACATCGCGGTGATCGAAGCCGTGGCAATCACCGAGCACGGCCATATCGTACCGACCACCTCGGTAGGCAACTCGGCCAGCTTCGCGATTTTCGCCAAACACGTGATCGTCGAGATCAACCTGGCTCACAACCCGAATCTCGAAGGCCTGCACGACATCTATATCCCGACCTACCGGCCAACCCGCACGCCTATTCCGCTGGTGAAGGTCAACGACCGCATCGGCAGCACCGCCATTCCGATACCGCCAGAAAAAATCGTGGCGATCGTGATCACCAACCAGTCCGACTCCCCGTCCACTGTCTTGCCGCCAGACAGCGACACCCAGGCCATCGCCGACCACCTGATCGATTTCTTCAAACAAGAAGTGGCTGCCGGGCGCATGACCAACAAGCTCGGCCCGCTGCAAGCCGGTATCGGCACTATCGCCAATTCGGTGATGTGCGGCTTGATCGACTCGCCGTTCGAAGACCTGACCATGTACTCCGAAGTGCTGCAGGATTCGACTTTCGATCTGATCGACGCTGGCAAGCTGAGCTTTGCTTCGGGCAGTTCGATCACTCTGTCGAGCCGGCGCAATGCCGATGTATTCGGGAATCTGGAGCGCTATAAGGACAAGCTGGTGCTGCGCCCCCAGGAAATCTCCAATCATCCTGAGGTGGTGCGGCGCCTGGGCATTATTGGCGTCAACACTGCGCTGGAGTTCGACCTGTACGGCAACGTCAATTCCACCCACGTCTGTGGCACGCGGATGATGAACGGTATAGGCGGCTCCGGCGATTTCGCGCGCAATGCGCACCTGGCGATCTTTGTCACCAAGTCGATTGCCAAGGGTGGCGCGATTTCCAGCGTGGTCCCCATGGTCAGCCACGTCGACCACACAGAACATGACGTCGACATTCTTGTGACCGAGATAGGTTTGGCCGACCTGCGTGGCTTGGCACCGCGTGAGCGCGCCCGGGTCATCATCGACAACTGCGTTCACCCGGACTATCGCCCGGCCTTGAATGACTACTTCACTGCCGCTTGCGCAGTCGGCGGGCATACTCCGCACATCCTACGTGATGCCCTGAGTTGGCACATAAACCTGGAAGAAACCGGGCGCATGCTGGCGGTGTAATTGATACAGATTGCAGCTGACGCAAACACAGTTTCGTCAGCTCACAGAGATCACACTCCGATCCGTAAAAAACTGTACTGCTGTACCGGTCTTTTCCTACGGCATCTGCCTACCTTTTGCGTTGAAATGAGCAAAAACGCACCTAATTAGTGCGCACAAGTACAGTTGCCTCAATTTAGACCAGTACACTGCCTTTTAACAGTTAACTGGTCTCTCACAATACAGGGGAACTGTATCTACAGAGAGTAGCCAAACGAGAGGATCATTGGCATCAGTTAAACCACTACCTAATCCCGCCATAAGCGGAAGGATGTCAACCATGGAACGTACACTCAGTTCCGAACTGTTCTTCGAAGACAAAGCTGTAAACACCCAGGCCTCCATGCCTCTGCGCGTTCTCGCCAACCTGATGCTGTGGCAGCGCCGCATCTCCAGCCGCCATCAACTGGCTCGTCTGGATTCGCGTCTGCTGGCTGACGCAGGGATTAGCGAAGCACAACGCTACGAAGAGCTGAGCAAGCCGTTCTGGCGCTAAGTTAGCTCGCTGGCTCTGATCCTCCGGATCCACCGCCAGCAACCCGAATTGAACAAACAAAACCCGTCGTGGGAAACCACGACGGGTTTTGTCGTTTTGGAGCTTCATATCCAGTGTACAGAAGAGATAGCCACTGACAGGTACAGTTTACAATTTATGTAAATTCAACCAGTACAATTTTATCGTAGTGTCCCTGTGCCCGCGGGTGTAACAGGGTCAACATTGACAACGAAATGGCAAACCGTTCTGGCGATAATTTCCCCCTTTCCGGACTGGGGCTGTTCTAACCGATATGCACAGGCCTAATATCCAGATAGAACGTGGCGAACGCTTTACGACAGGCGTCTGATCTGCGCCACCTCTCAATCGGTCTATTCAAAGGAGCTACACCATGTCTCGTCTTCGTCTGCTCAGCGCTGCCGCCCTGCTTGCCATGGCTGCCAATTCCCACGCCACCAGCTTTATCGTGACCACCGATTCCATCGTTGGTGGCCTGAAGGCGTCTTCCGACGCAACGTCGGATGTCTCGTCGTCCTTTCGTGACGACAAAATCGTCCGTGCTGCTCGTGACGATGCCGCCAGCTTCGTCGCCAGTGAAGGCGCCATTCGTGGTGTGAAACTGGAAAGCGCTCTCGACCATATCCGCCAACAGACGCCACAACTGAATGCGACCGACGCACAGCTGGCCCAAGCCATCCTGACGATCTAAGCGACGGCTCTGAAGTGGGACACGCGCGTCGTGTCCCAATGTTTCGGCGCTGGCCCTAGCCCGGGCATTGCGCTAGCCTTGGGACTCGCTTTCAGCTATCGAGTCTCATGCGTTTTCTTTCAAGTCTTTCGATCACTGCGGTTTTTTTTGCGGCTTTCTGGTCGGGCCCGGCCCATGCCTTCGATGCTTTCAACCTGTCAACGCAAGGCACCGTGGCCAGTGGTTATGCCAGCAGCATGGTGACCTCCGCCCCCTTCGACCATAAACTGCTGATCGCCGCCCGGGATGACGCTGCCGCGTTCATTGCCAGTGACGGTCAACTGCGAGGATCACAACTGGAGGCCGCCTTGATTTACCTGCGCCGGACCCAGCCAAAACTTCATGCCAGCGACCTTGAACTGGCACAGGCAATTCTCGTCCAATAGATATCCCTTGTTCCTCCGGAGTCGTTCCATGCGTAGCCCGCTGATTGCTGCCACCCTTGGCCTGCTGTTGTTGGCCGACGTGGCCCAGGCGCAAACCCTGGTAGCCACCAGTAACATCATCATTCGTGCCTCCCAGCGCTCGCTTGATTTCACATCCGATACCACCACGTCCATCCGTGACTCGAAGATTGTCCGTGAAGCCCACGACGATGCGGCCAGTTTCGTCGCCAGCGACGGTGAAATCCGTGGCGCACACCTGGAGGCGGCCTTCGACACCTTGCGCACCCGCATACCGGAAGCCCGGGACGCCAGTGATCAGGTTCTCGCCGAAGCCATCCTCGCACTGTGAAGTCATTAGGCGCCTGGCTGCTGGCCGGGGTTGTGTTGCTGCTCGGCAATACGGCTCAGGCCGGCCTGCAATTACGGCTCAAAACCGACGGTCTGAGCCCCGCGCAACAACAGGCCAGTCAGGCGCTGCTCGATGAAGCCATGCAGACGTTACCGCCGCGCTTCATCGAGCAACTGGACCGGCGCATTGACGTCGGCTGGACCGACGACATGCCGAGCGATGCTTACGGCCAGGCGTCGCTGGTGTCCGAACTCGACCTGAATCGCAATTTGCTCGCCAGCCTCACCAACGGCAGCGCCGCGACCCAAAAAACCTATCGCCCCCACGGCACCGTGCGCCGGGAAATGCTCGCCACGGTGTTGCACGAACTCACCCATATTTATGACCGTGCGCGTCTGTGGCCAGACGCCGAGCGCACGCTGATCCAGCGCTGCAAGCAACGCAACAGCAGCTCCGGCCTGATCGGCATCCCCGATCAATGCCGCGGGCAGACGGAACGACGCTGGACCCTCAGCGATGACCCTCGTCTACTGGATTTGGCCGGCTGGCCGCAATACGTCGGTCGACGCGGCGTGCGTGAACAACACAACCGGCAGATTGCCCGCAGCCCGGACATCTACGAGACGAGCAGCCCGAAGGAGTTCGTCGCGGTCAACATGGAGTACTTCCTCCTCGACCCAAGCTATGCCTGCCGTCGTCCTGCGCTGTATCGCTACTACAAAGAACATTTCGGCTGGGCGCCCGCCGCCAAAGACACATGCGCCCAATCATTCGCCTTCCTCAATGCGGGTAACGACTTCGCCAAGCAGCCCCTGGGCCAGGTCGATCCGGAGCGGGTTTACGCTGTTGACTACCTACTGGCAGAAGCCAACCAGAACTGGGTCAGCCGCTGGGGCCACAGCATGCTGCGACTGGTGATCTGTGCACCGGGTCGGCCGCGCGGGCCGGATTGCCGACTGGATCTGGATCAACATCTGGTGTTGTCCTACCGCGCCTTCGTCGGTGACCTACAGCTGTCGAGCTGGGATGGGCTGGTGGGTAAATACCCGTCACGCCTGTTTGTCTTGCCGCTGGCCCAAGTGATCGACGAGTACACCAAGACCGAACTGCGCAGTCTGGCCTCGGTGCCGCTGAACCTGTCGCGGAGCGAGGTCGAAGACGTGGTGGAACACGCCGCGGAGATGCACTGGAGTTACGACGGCAACTATTTTTTCCTGTCCAATAACTGCGCAGTAGAAGGCCTGAAATTACTGCGCAGCAGCACCAACCATGCGCAACTGGTGGGCCTCGACAGCATCATGCCCAACGGTTTGCTGGAAGTGCTCAAGGGCCGCGGGCTGGCAGATACCAGCGTATTGGATGATCCCCGCGAAGCACTGCGTCTGGGCTATCGCTTCGACTCCTTCCGCGAGCGTTATCAAGCGATGTTCGAAGTGCTGAAAAAGCATTTGCCGATCAAGCAGGACAAGGTCGAGGACTGGCTGTCCTTGAAAGCTGATGAGCGCCGCAAATGGATTGACCAGGCTGATTTGCGCACCAGCGCGGCGTTGCTGCTGCTGGAGCAGGCCAGTTTCCGTCAGCAGATGGTGCTGGCCCAGGACGAAGTGAAGCAACGTTATCTGGGCGCTCGGGAATTGAAGAATGGCGGCATGGATAAAGCCAATGCGACCTTGCAGGAGATTCTCGCCAACAGCGGCTTCCTCAGCCGTCCGGCCGAACTGCTCGGCACCGGTGGTTATGGTCTGCCGCAGCCGAACGAGTGGACGCGCCTGGAGTCGGAAAGCAGCCTGCGCCAGAAGCAGTTGCAAGCACTGACCGGGGATCTCGACAAAGAAGTCAGAGCACTGCTCGAACCGAGTCGTGCCGCTGAGATGGCCGCCAACGAAGCCAATCTGAAGCAGGTTGGCGAACATTTGCGTAAGCTGCACAAGGCTGCAGGTGGGTTGGAATTGCCCTGAAGGCTGAGATCTTTTTGTATTCAGCCCCCGACAACAAAAAGGGCTTCAGAACGTAGTCCTGAAGCCCTCGGTCTTGCTGTTCAGTCTGTGACGCGAGCTCTAATTCCTCTGTATCAAGAACTTTACCTTCAGCTGACCCGCGCTTTACGCACGCCGTCGGACAAGGCCGCGCACAGGCTGAGTACGCCCTCCACAGCCTGATCCGGCGTCGAGGCATTGGCGATGTGATCAATCAACGCCGACCCCACTACCACACCATCAGCCAGACGCGCGATGGACGCCGCTTGCTCCGGTGTGCGGATACCAAAACCGATGCTGATCGGCAGATCGGTATGGCGACGCAGACGAGTGACGGCTTCTTCGACATGTTCCAGAGTCGCCGCGCCCGCACCTGTCACGCCCGCCACCGACACGTAGTAAACAAAGCCGGAACTGCCGTTCAATACCGTCGGCAAACGCACATCATCAGTCGTCGGAGTGGTCAGACGGATGAAGTCCAGGCCCGCCGCCTGTGCCGGGTCGCATAGCTCGGCGTTATGCTCGGGCGGCATGTCGACCACGATCAGGCCATCGACACCGGCCTCTTTGGCTTCAGCGATGAAACGCGGCACGCCGTACATGTGAATCGGGTTGAAGTAACCCATCAGCACCAACGGCGTTTCGCTATTGCCTTCGCGGAACTCGCGAACCATTTGCAGGGTTTTCGCCAGGTTCTGTTTGGCGCCCAAGGCACGAATGTTCGCCAGTTGAATCGCCGGGCCATCGGCCATCGGATCGGTGAAAGGCATGCCCAGCTCGATCACGTCGGCGCCCGCTCCTGGCAAGCCTTTGAGGATTGCCAGAGAGGTGTCGTAGCTCGGGTCGCCCGCGGTCACGAAGGTCACCAGGGCGGCGCGGTTCTGTTCCTTGAGTTCGGCAAAACGCGTTTGCAGGCGGCTCATCAGTGTTTCTCCTGCTTGGATTGCTCTTGTTGAGAGTGTTCCATGTGGTGCATCACGGTCTGCATGTCTTTATCGCCACGGCCGGACAGGTTGACCACCATCAAGTGATCTTTCGGCAGCGCTGGTGCGCGTTTGAACACTTCAGCCAGGGCATGGGCGCTTTCCAGTGCAGGAATAATCCCTTCCAGACGGCAGCATTTGTGGAACGCGTCGAGGGCTTCGTCGTCGGTCACCGAGGTGTACTGGACGCGGCCGATGTCATGCAACCAAGCGTGTTCCGGGCCGATGCCCGGATAGTCGAGGCCGGCGGAAATCGAGTGAGCGTCGATGATCTGGCCGTCATCGTCCTGCAACAGGAAAGTACGGTTGCCGTGCAGCACGCCCGGTACACCGCCGTTCAGGCTGGCCGCATGCTTGCCGGTTTCGATGCCGTAACCGGCGGCTTCGACGCCGATGATCTCGACGCTCTTGTCATCGAGGAACGGGTGGAACAGGCCCATGGCATTGGAACCACCACCGATGCACGCCACCAGACTGTCCGGCAGACGGCCTTCCTGGGCTTGCAACTGCTCGCGGGTTTCCTTGCCGATGACCGCCTGGAAGTCGCGAACCATGGCAGGGTAAGGGTGTGGGCCGGCCACAGTGCCAATCAGGTAGAAGGTGCTGTCGACGTTGGTCACCCAGTCACGCAGGGCTTCGTTCATTGCGTCTTTGAGGGTGCCAGTGCCAGCGACCACCGGGATCACTTCGGCACCCAGCAGCTTCATGCGGAACACATTGGCTTGCTGACGTTCGATGTCAGTGGTGCCCATGTAGATCACGCAATCGAGGCCGAAACGCGCGGCCACGGTGGCGGTCGCCACGCCGTGCATGCCAGCGCCGGTCTCAGCGATGATGCGCTTCTTGCCCATACGCCGCGCCAGCAGGATCTGGCCGATGCAGTTGTTGATCTTGTGCGCGCCAGTGTGGTTCAGCTCTTCGCGTTTGAGATAAATCTTCGCGCCGCCACAGAACTCTGTCAGACGCTCGGCGAAATACAGTGGGCTTGGACGTCCGACGTAATCACGCTGGAAGTAGGCCAATTCTTCTTTGAACGCCGGATCTTCCTTGGCCGCTTCGTATTCGCGGGCCAGATCGAGGATCAACGGCATCAGGGTTTCGGCGACGTAGCGGCCGCCGAACGCGCCAAACAGGCCGTTGGCGTCGGGGCCGTTGCGCAGATTAGTCTGGGTCATGAGTCGCTCCAGTGGTATTCGAGAGGTGACGATGGGGTTCACTCTACCCCTGACATCCCGCACTGAAAACCGATAAGATCGCCGCAACCTGTCAGGAAAACTCACAGATTCCATGAGCCACGACCTTCCTCCGCTGAACGCCCTTCGCGCCTTCGAAGCCACTGCCCGCCTGAACAGCGTCAGTCAGGCCGCCGAACAGCTACATGTCACTCATGGCGCGGTCAGCCGACAACTCAAGGTGCTGGAAGAACACCTCGGCGTGAGTCTGTTCATCAAGGATGGACGTGGCCTTAAACTCACAGATGCCGGTGTCCGTTTGCGCGATGTCAGCGGTGAAGCCTTCGAGCGACTGCGCAGCGTTTGCGCCGAATTGACCCAAAGCACCGCCGATGCGCCGTTCGTGCTCGGCTGTTCGGGCAGCCTGCTGGCGCGCTGGTTCATTCCGCGTTTGGGGCGACTCAATGCGGACTTGCCGGATCTGCGCTTGCACCTGTCGGCTGGCGAAGGCGATCTCGACCCTCGGCGGCCCGGCCTGGATGCCTTGCTGGTGTTTGCCGAGCCGCCATGGCCGGCGGACATGCAAGTTTATGAACTGGCCAGCGAACGCATCGGGCCAGTCATGAGCCCACGATTCCTCGGCTACGAAAGGCTGCAGAACGCACCGGCAAACGCACTGTTGACCGAACCCTTGCTGCACACCACCTCACGTCCGCAAGCCTGGCCGAGTTGGGCACAGCAAAGCGGCCTCGACGCCAAGGCGTTGAAGTACGGTCAGAGTTTCGAGCATTTGTATTATTTGCTGGAGGCAGCAGTGGCCGGGCTGGGTGTGGCCATCGCGCCCGAGCCGCTGGTGGCCGAGGACTTGAAAGCCGGTCGCCTGGTTGCGCCATGGGGCTTTTGTGAAACCCCGGCGCAACTGGCGTTGTGGCTACCCAAGCGCGCCGCGGACGGGCGCGCTCGGCAATTGGCGCAGTGGCTTAAAAACGAACTGCACCAGACCTCTTAATTACCGCGCTTGCACAGCAGATAGGCCGCGAGCAGGCCCAACGCACCAACGGCGACGCCGGCGGTAGTCCAAGGGTGTTCCTGAGCGTAATCACGCGTCGCAATCCCGGTTTCGCGGGTTTTGACCTTTACCTCTTCATAGGCATCGGCGAGCAGATGGCGCGAATGTTTCAGCGCATTCTCGGCGTTGCTTTTCAGTGTTTTAAGGGTTTTACGCGACTCGTCCGAGGCGTCGTCCTTCAGGCTTTCCAACGATTTCAGCAGACTCTCGATCTCGGCTTCCATGCTTTGCAATGAGGCTTTGCGTAACGAGGTATTGGCCATGGTGGCTCTCCTGCATTGTTGATGAGTGGCGTGTGTTGGTTGGGACTTCAAGAGTTCGAGAAAGTGCAGTAAATCTGAACTTGCCCCCCATTAGTCGACAGAAGAAATAAGAAAAATCACTGCTAGGCTGTATTTCACATCCTTAGGAGAACGCCATGACTGATCATCACACCTACAAGAAAGTCGAGCTGGTTGGCTCATCCACTACCAGCATTGAAGACGCCATCAACAATGCCCTGGCCGAAGCCAACAAAAGCCTCAAGTACATGGAGTGGTTTGAAGTGACCGAAACCCGTGGGCACATCAAGGACGGCAAAGCGGCACACTTTCAGGTGACGCTCAAAGTCGGATTCCGGATTGCCAGTAGCTGAGCTTAAGCTAGTCTTCTGAACTTGCGCGCCGGCCGACTGCCATAGGGAATGGCGAAGCGCTAAGTGGTGAGTGCGCCCGGCTAATGGCAGGATGCCCTCACCTATTGATCCGACCAGGGAGTGCAACCCATGAAGAAGTTTATTTTGGCGATAGGTTTGTTGAGCCTTGCGGGAACAGCCTTTGCCCAGGGCAAGTCGTGCGACGAGCTGAAAGCCGAAATCGCAGCGAAACTGGATGCCAAGGGTGTTTCCAATTACTCGCTGGAGATCGTCGACAAAGGCGCTGCTGCTGACGGAAAAGTCATCGGAAAATGTGAGAAGGGCTCCAAGGTAATCGTTTACAAGCAAGGCTGACTTCCCTCAAAAATGAAAAAGCCGACGCAATGGCGTCGGCTTTTTTGTGGATGCCGCTTAAGCATCAGCCCTTCATGACCTGCGCCAGCAGTTCATAGGAGTGCACGCGATCAGCATGTTCGTACAGGTCACAGGTAAAAATCAGCTCATCTGCCTGAGTCTGCTCGATCAGCACTTCCAGCTTGGCGCGGATTTTCTGCGGGCTGCCGACCATGGCCAGGCCCAGGAAATCACCAACCGCTTCTTTCTCATGGGGCAACCAGAGGCCGTCCATGGTCTTCACGGGTGGACGCTGAACCAGACTCTGGCCACGCATCAACGCGAGAATCCGCTGGTAGACCGAAGTGGCCAGGTAATCGGCCTGCTCATCAGTATCCGCTGCCACCAACGGCACGCCGAGCATCACGTAAGGCTTATCCAAAACCGCTGAAGGCTTGAAGTGGTTGCGGTAAACGCGAATCGCCTCGTGCATGAATCGCGGTGCGAAATGTGAGGCGAATGCGTAGGGCAAACCGCGCTCACCGGCCAGCTGAGCACTGAACAAGCTCGAACCCAGCAACCAGATCGGGACGTTGGTGCCGGTACCCGGCATGGCAATGATCCGCTGGTCCGGCGTGCGTGGGCCGAGGTAGCGCATCAGTTCAGTCACGTCTTCCGGGAAGTCGTCGGCGCTGCCGGAGCGCTCACGACGCAAGGCGCGGGCGGTCATCTGATCGGAGCCAGGGGCGCGACCCAAGCCCAGATCGATCCGGCCCGGATACAGACTTTCAAGGGTGCCGAACTGCTCGGCGATCACCAGCGGCGCGTGGTTGGGCAACATCACGCCACCCGAACCGACACGAATGGTCGAAGTGCCACCGGCCAAGTAGCCCAGCAGGACCGAGGTCGCCGAACTGGCAATCCCGTCCATGTTGTGGTGTTCGGCGACCCAAAAGCGGTTATAGCCGAATTTTTCGACGTGCTGCGCCAGGTCCAGGGAATTGTGCAGGGACTGGGCCGCACTGCCGTTCTCCCGCACGGGCACCAGGTCGAGGGTCGAGGGTCGAGAACTTGATATCGGACAGTCGTTTCATAAACCTGCTTCTCCAATGGGTAAGCAGGTTTTTTCACGAACGAAAACCTGCCGAGTCTATAAGTGTGTTCTATGCAATGAGGGCATATACCCGAGTTTCAATAGGAGAGACAAAATTCCTACACGATTAGAGGACCGATCAGATGAGGTGAACTTTGCCGGACGGTCTATCCTCAGAACCCTGGTAACCGAAAACCACGAAGGCGCGACGTTTCGCGCCGGATCTTGAGGAGGCAGACATGGCTATCACAAAGAAAGCATCGGCTCATTGGGAAGGTGATCTGAAAACCGGTATCGGCTCGATTTCCACGGAAACCGGCGTCCTCAGAGAAGCGCCCTACGGCTTCAAGGCCCGTTTCGAAGGGGGTAAAGGCACCAATCCGGAAGAGCTGATTGGCGCGGCTCACGCAGGCTGTTTCTCCATGGCGTTTTCAATGATTCTCGGCGAGGCCAACCTTAAGGCCGACAGTATCGACACCAATGCCGAAGTTACCCTGGACCAGGTAGACGGTGGCTTCGCAATCACAGCGGTAAAACTGATTCTCAAGGCGAAAATCCCCGGAGCGACCCAAGCGCAATTCGAGGAACTGAGCAACAAGGCCAAAGAAGGCTGCCCGGTGTCCAAAGTGCTGAATGCGAAAATCAGCCTGGATGCGACGTTGGTCAGCTGATAATGGGTTGATACGCTAGCTGGTAAAAGATCGCAGCCTTCGCGGGCTCCCTTGCGCAGGTTGCGGTCTTTTTTGCCCTGAAACACAACCTGAATGGCGAAACTGTGGTCGAATAAATGACAGCAGCCTTAGCGCATCACCGTGCGCGCTGCCTCAAGGGAGCTTCAACCATGAAACGTTTTGCCTTGGCGGTTATCTGTTGCACGCTGGCCACATCGGTCCTCGCGGCACCGAAATCCTGTGAGGAACTCAAGGCCGAGATCGAAGCCAAGATCCAGGCCAATAACGTCTCGTCCTACACCCTGGAAATTGTCACCAACGACGAAGTTCACGATCAGAACATGGTCGTCGGCTCATGCGACGGCGGCACCAAGAAAATCATCTACCAAAAAAATGACCGTTGATTCGTCTTACATGACGCAGTTAGTCAGCCGATCTTCGGCGACAATTTCCCGCTTGGCGTTGTAGAGCCGGGCACTGGGGGTGAACGCGATAGAACGCGCTTCCAGCAGGTAACGCTGGCCCGCCTCGAAATGGTCGTAGTTGATGGTCAGGTAGCACAGCCGCTCCAGCGGAGCATTCATTAAGCCCGGGCCACCACCAAACACTTCAAAATCGAAACGTACTCTCAGCTCATGGCTTCCCGGGGTGACCTGGAAATAACGCCCGTCGCTCAACCGCTGGTTGTCCAGCCGTTCGGCCATCAGCAGTTTCCCGCCGGGGCTGGGCGTAGCGAAGTCGACCCAGGCCATCTGCGGATCAACCGCCGGCAACGGACTCGTGCAACCGACAAAGGCGCCTGCAGCGAGCAACAGCAACAACCTGTGCATGATGAATTTCTCAAGGACCGATAATTCAGCATAGCGCCGAATCAGGTACGTTGGCAGCCTGCCGGTGTGCCCTGTCCAATCACTTTGCGCTGTTGATCGTAGAGTTTTGCCCATGGCCGAAAGCCGATATTCCCTGCTTGCAGCTGATACCGCTGACCGGCGTTGAAGTCCTTGAATTTCACATTCAGCTGGCAGTCGCGCCACAGCGGCTCGGCGTCGGGGCCAATGTTGGTCGGCTGGACCGCGAACATGTAGCGAACCGTCAGCTCATGGCTACCGGGCTGAACCTCGAAGTAGCGCTTATCGATGGAAGCCTTGTCGTCGACTTCCACCGCTTGCAGCGCGGTGTCTTCCTGCCGTGAATCCAGATCGATCCACGCCTGCGAAGGATCAGGAGTGGGCAATCCGGCACAACCGGCCAGCATCAGCAGGCCTCCTGTCAGCATCAACTTGCGCATAGCGGAGCTCCAATAGGCGGGATAGTCTTGCGGGCAGACTTTCCAGGGATGTTTTTATTTTGATCAGGCCGCGTCCAAGCCTTGGGTTACTTGATCGCGTTTTACGCATTTTGTTTCCGGGTGTGTTTCTTTTGTTACTCAATGGCTGCGCCAGCATCAGCTATTACGGCCAATTGGCCAGTGGTCAGTTGCACTTGCTGCGGGCACGGGAGCCGGTTTCCAGTGTGATTGCCGATCCCGGCCGCGATCAGCAGTTGCGCGCGCATTTGGCCCAATCACAAAAGGCCCGGGCATTCGCCAGCCAACATCTGCACCTGCCGGACAACCAGAGCTACCGCCTGTACGCCGACATCGGCCGACCGTTTGTAGTCTGGAACGTCTTTGCCACACCGGAGTTTTCGCTGAAGCCGCAAAACCATTGCTTCCCCGTCGCCGGCTGCGTCGCCTATCGCGGGTATTACAGCCAGAGCGCTGCCCGCGGAGAGGCCGCGTTGCAACGACTGCAAGGTATGGACGTGTCGATTGGCGGCGTCGAGGCCTATTCGACGCTCGGTTGGTTCAACGATCCGATTATTAGCTCGATGATGGCGTGGGGCGACGAACGGTTGGCCACGCTGATATTCCACGAACTCGCGCACCAACGTTTTTATGTGAAAGACGACACCGAGTTCAACGAGTCCTTCGCCACGTTCGTCGAACAGGAAGGCACTCGCCAATGGCGCGCATTCCGCGGCCTGCCGCCGGATAATGGAGCCTTGGAGCAGCAACGTGATCAGTTCATTCAATTGGTTCTGGACACCCGCCAGAGGCTGGAGCGGCTTTACGCCCTGCCACTGCCTGCCGAGCAAATGCGTGAACGGAAAGCGGCAGAGTTCGAACAATTGCGCCGTGAATACCGGACGCTACGCGACAGCCAATGGGCCGGGAACAAACGCTACGACGCCTGGATCAACACCC
Source organism: Pseudomonas sp. JL3 (assembly GCF_031570575.1). Lineage (NCBI taxonomy): Bacteria > Pseudomonadati > Pseudomonadota > Gammaproteobacteria > Pseudomonadales > Pseudomonadaceae > Pseudomonas > Pseudomonas sp. JL3. The sequence continues at coordinate 56,543 of NZ_JAKWJK010000024.1, read as the reverse complement.
CAATGAACAATGCCCGGCTGTTGCCGTTTGGTTTGTATGACCAATGGGTGCCAGCGTTTACCGCACTGTTCAGGCAGGTCGCTGGTGATTGGGTGAGGTTTTATGCGGCAGTGGAGAAGGTGGGCGCGTTGCCGGTTGGGGAGCGCAAGGCGGCGTTGAGGGCGTTGGCAGGATCAGCGAATTCCGGTGGCTGAACGGGCCCCTTCGCGGGCTTGCCCGCGAAGGGATTTGATCAGCGCTGCAAAAACGCCTGATGCAACTCATCCAGCGTCTCGAAGTGATACGCCGGTGCTTCGGCGCTCAACTCTTCGCGGCTGCCAAACCCATAACCCACCGCCGCCGCGTCCAGCCCATTGCTGCGAGCGCCGATCAGGTCGTGTTTGCGGTCGCCGATCATCAGGGTATTGGCCGGGTCCAGGCCTTCTTCGGCCATCAAATGCGCAATCAGCTCGACTTTGTTGGTCCGCGTGCCATCCAGCTCACTGCCGTAAATCACCTTGAAATGCCTGGCGAAGTCGAAGTGCCGGGCGATTTCCCGGGCGAAAACCCATGGTTTGGAAGTCGCGATGTACAGCTGTCGTCCTTGCCCACCGAGGGTTTCCAGCAGCGGCGTGACGCCGTCGAACACGCGGTTTTCATACAGGCCGGTGACCTTGAAGCGCTCGCGATAGAAGTTCACCGCTTCCCAGGCCTTGGGCTCGTCGAAGTCGTAGAACTGCATGAACGCCTGCAATAACGGCGGGCCGATGAAGTGCTCAAGCCTGGTCAGGTCCGGCTCATCGATGCCCAATTTGCCCAGGGCGAACTGGATGGAGCGGGTGATGCCTTCGCGCGGGTCGGTCAACGTGCCATCGAGGTCGAACAGTACGGTTTGGTAATGCATGAAAATTCCTGGGCAATAGCGAGACGCTTACCGTATTCAAAGAAGGCTTAGAGCTGGTCGTAGCCTTCGGCCAGATGCAGATCCTTGAGCTTCACGTAGTTCGCCGCGCTGTAGGTGAAAAAGGCTTTTTCCTTGTCGGTCAGCGGCCGGATCTGTTTCACCGGGCTGCCGACATAGAGGAAACCGCTTTCCAGGCGCTTGCCCGGTGGCACCAGGCTACCGGCACCGATAATCACATCATCCTCGACCACCGCACCGTCCATGACGATGCTGCCCATGCCGATCAGAATCCGGTTGCCCACGGCGCAACCATGCAGCATGACTTTATGCGCGATGGTCACATCGTCACCGATCAGTAATGGAAAGCCATCGGGGTTGAATGGCCCGGCGTGAGTAATGTGCAATACGCAGCCGTCCTGCACGCTGGTGCGCGCACCGATTCGGATGCGGTGCATGTCACCGCGGATCACCGTCAGTGGCCAGACGGAGCTGTCTTCGCCGATTTCGACGTCGCCAATCACCACCGCCGAGCCGTCGATAAAGGCGCCTTTACCCAGCAGTGGCGTGTGATTCTGATACTTGCGAAGGGTCACGATAGGGTTTCTCTCTGTTGCCGATAGCTGCGGTGAGCGTCGATTGTAATTAAGATGGGCGCATGTTTCTTCCCGCATGTTTTCCAGCCAAGGTGCCAACCGTGAGCGTGAACAACCCTCTTCTGCAGTCCTACGACCTGCCGCCGTTCTCGGCGATCCGTGCCGAACACGTGCAACCGGCCATTGAAAAGATCCTGGCTGACAACCGCGCCGCCATTGTCGAAATCCTCAAGACCCAGGGCAAACAACCGACCTGGGCCGGCCTGGTGCTGGCGATGGACGAACTCAACGATCGTCTGGGCGCCGCCTGGAGCCCGGCCAGCCACCTCAATGCCGTGTGCAACAGCGCTGAGTTGCGCGAGGCCTACGAGTCCTGCCTGCCGGCCCTGAGCGCCTACGCCACCGAGCTGGGCCAGAACCGTGAACTGTTCCAGGCCTATGAAGCGCTGGCCAACAGTCCCGAGGCCGCCGGTTTCGACGTGGCGCAGAAAACCATCCTGGAGCACGCCCTGCGTGACTTCCGCCTGTCGGGTATCGACCTGCCCGAAGCCGAACAAAAACGTTACGCCGACGTGCAGAGCAAACTGTCGGAGCTGGGCAGTCGCTTCTCCAACCAGTTGCTCGACGCCACCCAGGCCTGGACCAAACACATCACCGACGAAGCCGCCCTCGCCGGTCTGACCGATTCGGCCAAGGCGCAAATGGCCGCCGCCGCGCAAGCCAAAGACCTGGACGGCTGGCTGATCACCCTGGAATTCCCGAGTTACTACGCGGTGATGACCTACGCCCAGGACCGCACCCTGCGTGAAGAAGTCTACGCCGCCTACTGCACCCGCGCGTCGGACCAAGGCCCGAATGCCGGTCAGAATGACAACGGCCCGGTCATGGAAGAAATCCTCGACCTGCGTCAGGAACTGGCAAAACTGTTGGGCTTCGCCAGCTTCTCGGAGCTGAGCCTGGCTACCAAAATGGCCGAGTCCAACGATCAGGTGCTGAGTTTCCTGCGTGACCTGGCCAAGCGCAGCAAGCCGTTCGCCATCCAGGATCTGGAGCAACTCAAGGCCTATGCCGCCGAACAGGGTTGCGCGGATCTGCAAAGCTGGGACAGCGGTTTTTACGGTGAAAAACTGCGCGAACAGCGTTATAGCGTTGCCCAGGAAACCCTTCGCGCTTACTTCCCGATCGACAAGGTTTTGGGTGGGCTGTTCAGCATCGTCCAGCGCCTGTACGGCATCGAGATCGCCGAGCTGAAAGGCTTCGACACCTGGCACCCGGACGTCCGCCTGTTCGAAATCAAGGAAAACGGCCAGCACGTCGGTCGTTTCTTCTTCGACCTGTATGCCCGCGCCAACAAGCGCGGCGGTGCCTGGATGGACGGCGCCCGCGATCATCGCCGTACGATCAATGGCGTGCTGCAAAGCCCGGTGGCGAATCTGGTGTGCAACTTCACCCCGGCCGACAGTGGTAAGCCGGCCCTGCTGACCCACGACGAAGTGACCACCCTGTTCCACGAATTCGGTCATGGCCTGCATCACCTGCTGACCCGCGTCGAGCATGCTGGCGTGTCCGGCATCAATGGCGTGGCTTGGGATGCGGTCGAGCTGCCAAGCCAGTTCATGGAAAACTGGTGCTGGGAGCCGGAAGGTCTGGCGCTGATTTCCGGTCACTATGAAACCGGCGAACCGTTGCCTCAGGATCTGCTGGAGAAAATGCTCGCGGCGAAGAACTTCCAGTCCGGCCTGATGATGGCCCGTCAACTGGAGTTCTCGCTGTTCGACTTCGAATTGCATGCCACCCACGGTGACGGTCGCAGCGTGCTGCAAGTGCTCGAAGGCGTGCGCGACGAGGTCTCGGTCATGCGTCCGCCGGCCTACAACCGCTTCCCCAACAGCTTCGCTCACATCTTCGCCGGTGGTTACGCGGCGGGTTACTACAGCTATAAATGGGCTGAAGTATTGTCGGCCGATGCCTTCTCGAAATTCGAAGAAGACGGCGTGCTCAATGCCGAGACCGGTCGCGCGTTCCGTGAAGCAATCCTGGCGCGGGGTGGTTCCCAAGAGCCAATGGTGCTGTTCGTCGACTTCCGTGGCCGTGCGCCATCGATTGACGCACTCTTGCGCCACAGCGGCCTGAGTGAGGACGCGGCAGCATGAGTGAGGGACCTGTGATTACCAAAAAACGCTTTATCGCCGGGGCGGTCTGCCCGGCCTGCAGCGAGCCGGATAAGTTGATGATGTGGAACGAAGACACAGTTCCGCATCGCGAGTGCGTGGCATGCGGTTATTCCGACACGCTGAATGAACAAGGTCTGTCGGTACCCAAGGAATTGGGCACGCGGGTCAATACCTCGGCACTCAAGGTACCGGACGCCAAGGTCCAGGCGGTGCAGTTTTTCCCGAACCCGAAGTTGAAGAAGAAGCCAGACGAGCAACACTGAGTGCTGGCAACCACCTTCCACTGCGCCCTGCAGTGGGAGGTATTAGCTACTGGACATGGGCCGATTTGAACCAGTTCTTCATCGAGCAACTGGCAAATGGGCTCGTGCTGCAATCACCATTGGCCAGCGCCGTACGAAGTTTGTCGACATCGGCCTGCATCATGTAACGCACACCGTCCTTGAAATGGGTGCTGTCACCAAAGCCGCCCTGAGTCATTTCGTTCAAGGCATCTTCTTTGCTCCAGCCTTGTACTACCACCCGGTACATCGCGGCCATCAGGCCGGTACGATCCGAGCCGTGTTTACAGTGCATAAACACAGGGCCTTTGGCCTCGGCGGTCTGAATTGTGCGAAGGGCCTTGAGTACATCACTGTCATCCACGTGATTGGTGCGGTAGGGCAGCTGTATTTGGGTGATACCTGGCGTGGACAACCAGGTTGAATCCGCCTCTGGCAGGAAGTTGATAACGGTGTCGACCTTGAGTTTTTCCAATAGCGCTACCGCTCCGCGATCGGGCAATGCGCTGCGGTACAGCGTCGGAGACATTTGAAAGAGGTTGTATTTCGCCTCCACCAGTTGAGCCCATTCTGCAGAACGGGGTAAAGCAGTATCGTCAGCATAGGCAAGCGTCAGGTTGAAAAGTGAGGCCAACGACAAGAGAAGTGTCGCGGGTAAAAGGCACAGTGGAGACATGCTCAGGTGACCGTGAGGTGGTGAATAAATGACCGACAGTCTGAGCGTTGGACAATCAAAGGTCTGTGAGGACGCTGTCAAAGAATTGTGAATCAAACATTCGGATGGAGTTAATAGAAGCCTATAAAGCCAAGCCTGCAAGTAGTCTCATGCAGGCTTGGCCGCAACTATCAACTTCAGGGATTTACGATACTGGAATAAGCCTTGGCCAGGGCCAGCAGTTTAGCCTTGTCGTCACCATCGATGTCGCCATCACCGTCTACATCGCTGTTAATGGTCTTGATCGTGAAGGACTGGCCACCATCGCTGGAAACCGCTGTCACATAGACGGAATCAACTAGTGCTTCTGTCTGTACTTCATTTACCGCATCCCATCCCAACTCTTTACGGGCAAGCTGCATCGATACTTGTGCTTCGCGAGGATTGGTTATGCTTGGAGCCAATAGTTGTAAAAAAATACCGCGCTGGTTAAAAAATGACATGATTAAATCCTTTTAATTATTAATCCACGACAACTTCGTGTGACGGGATAGTACTGTCAGTTTTTATAATCGCGCCACTGGGCATCTGTTTCTGGTGATGACTGTTCGGGACGCACTTGATCCAGTAATTACTCATTAATTTATTACTGTTGTCTCGTATATAAAGCTGCCGAACGGCACTGGTTTGTTGCTCGCCCCTCAGATACTGTATACACATACAGCTATTGGACCTTTTCGATGAACACGCCTCTGCCACCCCGCGGTCGCGGCACCGCCACCAACCCGCACAACCGTTTCGCGCCTAACCGCTCGGTGGCCGAGGATGACGGCTGGTATCAGGAAGCGCCGATAACCCAAGGCACCGAGGTGCGCATCGAGACCGCGAAAACCATCATCACCCGCAACAATTCGCCGGATTTACCCTTCGACCGCTCGATCAATCCTTATCGCGGTTGCGAACACGGCTGCATCTATTGCTACGCACGGCCCAGCCACGCCTATTGGGACCTGTCACCGGGGCTGGATTTCGAAACCAAACTGATCGCCAAGACCAACGCCGCCGACGTGCTGGAAGAACAACTGTCCAAGCGCGGCTATCAATGCGCGCCGATCAATCTGGGTTCCAACACCGACCCTTATCAACCGATCGAGCGTGAACACAGAATCACCCGCAAAACCCTGGAAGTGCTGCTGCGCTACCGCCACCCGGTGACCATCATCACCAAGGGCTCGCTGATTCTTCGCGATCTGGACCTGCTGGCCGAACTCGCCGAGCAAAGGCTGGTAGCGGTGATGATCAGCCTCACCACGCTGGATGACGAACTCAAACGAACCCTCGAACCTCGCGCCGCAGCACCCAAGGCACGGCTGCGAGCGATCCGGGTAATGCGCGAAGCCGGTATTCCGGTGGGCGTTTTGTGTTCACCAATGATTCCGATGATCAATGACAGCGAACTCGAAAGGCTGTTGACCGAAGCCCATGCGGCCGGCGCGCAAAGTGCGGCCTACATGATGTTGCGCCTGCCGCTGGAAGTGGCGCCGCTGTTCGAAGAGTGGCTGGCCGCCCACTACCCTCAGCGTGCAGCTCATGTGTTGAGCCTGATCCGCCAAAGCCGTGGAGGCGAGCTCTACGACAGCCGGTTTGGCGCGCGAATGCGCGGTGAAGGGCCGTTTGCCGACCTGTTGGCGCAACGCTTTACCAAAGCCATCAAGCGCCTGGGGCTTAATAGTCAGGAAGGTTTCAATCTGAATTGCGAAGCCTTTTGTCCGCCGGGTCGCCAAATGTCATTGATTTAAAGACAATTGGCCCTATGGTTGAGCTGAGAAAACGATACACCGCGTTGAGGCTGGTCACGTTTTTTGCGACCTGGAACACTCGTTCTAGAGCGGTTTATTCAGTTTGAGTTAAGTTTCAACAGCTACCTTGTTCATCGAGTGACTGACGGGTCTTGCTTTTCGACCTGGATGTTTTTTAAACAGCCACTGGCTTCACATCGGACAAAACGGGAAAACTCCCTGACTCCGCCAAAGAGGATGAATCATGAGTGACAAGGATAAACAGCCGTTGGCTGTGTCGGCTTCAGCCCAACCCGAGGCGGAAACCGCCGATGCAGCGCTGCAGCATATCGTTGACGGCTTTTTGCACTTTCATCACGAGATCTTTCCGCAGCAGGAAGAACTCTTCAAAAAACTCGCCACGGCCCAGCGGCCTCGGGCGATGTTCATCGCGTGCGCCGATTCACGCATCGTTCCCGAACTGATTACCCAAAGCGCCCCCGGTGACTTGTTCGTGACCCGTAATGTCGGCAACGTCGTGCCGCCTTATGGGCAAATGAACGGCGGTGTTTCCACGGCCATCGAATATGCAGTGCTGGCGCTCGGCGTGCAGCACATCATTATCTGCGGGCACTCTGACTGTGGCGCCATGCGTGCAGTGCTCAACCCGCAAAGCCTGGAAAAGATGCCGACGGTAAAGGCCTGGCTGCGTCATGCGGAAGTGGCGAAAACCATGGTTCAGGACAACTGCCATTGCACTGACGAAAACGAGAGCATGCACATCCTCACCGAGGAGAATGTGATCGCTCAGTTGCAGCATTTGCGCACGCACCCGTCGGTGGCCTCGCGCATAGCCAATGGACAGCTGTTCATCCACGGTTGGGTCTACAGCATCGAAACCAGCGAAATCAAAGCTTACGACGCGGATCAGGGTTGTTTCCTGCCGCTTGATGGCAGCCATCCGATTCCGGTGGCGACGCCCAAAGCGCGCTTCTAAATCCTCTTTGTGTACTGTCTCGCAGTAGTTGCGAGACAGTACACCAGATCCCTGTGTGGTTTAGCCGAGGCTGCTGATCAGGCAGCCTGGCTTTGCCACGCCTGAAGAAAACTTCGGGAGAGTCACCATGCGTGCTGCTCAATTAAAAGCTGTTCTGCCACGGGAGCTGCTGGCTTCGGTGGTTGTATTTCTGGTCGCCCTGCCCTTGTGCATGGGTATCGCCATCGCCTCGGGGCTGCCACCGTCCAAAGGTCTGATCACCGGCATCATCGGTGGTCTGGTGGTTGGCTGGCTTGCCGGATCGCCGATGCAAGTCAGCGGCCCGGCGGCGGGTCTGGCGGTATTGGTGTTCGAACTGGTGCGCCAGCATGGTATCGCCATGCTCGGGCCGATCCTGCTGCTGGCGGGTTTTCTGCAGTTGGTGGCCGGGCGTTTGAAGCTGGGTTGCTGGTTTCGGGTCACGGCGCCGGCAGTGGTGTACGGCATGCTCGCCGGGATTGGGGTACTGATCGTGCTGTCACAGGTGCATGTGATGCTCGATGCCGTGCCCAAGCCTTCGGGGCTGGATAATCTGGCGGCTTTCCCCGCAGCAGTGATTCAGGCTTTGCCTTCGTTTGGCTGGCAAGCAGGTTTGCTCGGGTTGTCGACCATTGCCGTGATGTGGCTGTGGGAAAAACTGCGCCCGCACTCCCTGCGTTTCGTTCCTGGAGCATTACTGGGGGTCGGCCTGGCAACGGTCGCTAGCCTGGTGCTCGCATTGCAGGTCAAACGCGTGGAAGTCCCGGCCAACCTGGCAGAAGCCATCGACTGGCTGCGCCCGGCGGATCTGCTCAATCTCGCAGACCCGGCTCTGCTGATCGCCGCTTTCGCCGTGGCCTTTATCGCCAGCGCCGAAACCCTGCTCTCGGCCGCCGCCGTGGATCGCATGCACAGCGGCCAGCGCTCGGACTTCGACCGCGAATTGTCAGCGCAAGGTGTGGGCAATATGTTGTGCGGTCTGCTCGGCGCGCTGCCGATGACCGGGGTGATCGTGCGCAGTTCGGCCAACGTCCAGGCCGGCGCCACCACCCGACTGTCGACAGTGTTTCATGGCCTGTGGTTGCTGGCTTTCGTGCTGCTGCTATCGAGCGTGCTGCAAAGCATTCCGGTGGCGAGTCTGGCGGGGGTTCTGGTTTATACCGGTTTCAAACTGGTGGACCTCAAGGCCTTTCGCGGCCTGGGCCGTTATGGCCGGATGCCGATGTTCACCTATGCGGCGACCGCACTGGCGATCATCTTCACCGACCTGCTGACCGGCGTGCTGATTGGCTTCGGCCTGACGCTGGCCAAACTGGCCTGGAAGGCTTCGCGCCTGAAAATCAGCCTGATCGATCTGCCGGCGGACGGTGAGATGGAGCTGCGACTGGTGGGGGCGGCGACCTTCCTCAAGGTACCGGCGCTGACCCAAGTGCTGGGGAGCATTCCTGCAGGTGCAACGGTGCATGTGCCGCTCAATAACCTGAGCTACATCGATCACTCGTGCCTGGAGTTGCTTGAGGAGTGGGGCCGGGCCAATGCGGCCAAGGGTTCGAAGTTGTTAATCGAAGCACGGGGGCTGAAGCGCAGGCTTGAAGGACGGTTACGTACCACAACCGGAGTAGGCTCAGCCGCTTAAAAACAATGTGGGCGCAGGCTTGCTCACGAATGCGGTCAATCATTCAACATTAATGTCGACTGATCCGCCGCTTTCGCGAGCAAGCCCGTTCCCACAGGTGTTCAATTGCTACCGTTGAATCAAGCCGCTGGCTGATCCAGCTCAAGGCCCACGCCCAATTGACGCGACAGGCACGGCCAGCGCTTCCACGCGGCGCCGGTGTCCGGGCTGCTGAGTTTCTCGCGGTAGGCCTCTACCGATTCCAGCGCGAAACTTTCATCGTTAAGCATCTCATCCACGGCGTGATGCACCGCCTCATCCAGTTGATTGGCAAATTCCTCGCCGATCAATTGGTGAGCAATCAGGTTGGCAACAGTCATGTCCAAGGGGATCAATGGCTGGCCAAGATGCTTGATGTACAGATCGTTGACCTCTTCGACCAATCGATGTGCCAGATAAGCTTCGTCCAGCAGGCTGTCCAGGCCAACGTGACCGGCCATGATCGCCGGCGGCTGGAGAAAGAACTGCTCGGCGATTTTCAATACCGGCTTGATCTGCGATTCAATGCCCGCTTCCCTGGCGACTTCATTGGCTGCATCCAGCAGGTCCGGCACTTGTTCTATATACGCGGCCACAAAACGCGTCATTACGCCATTGGCATCGACATCCGGCAATTGGATGGCGGAGTGAAGGTGCGGCAATTGAGTTTCCAACTGACGAGTCAACAGGCCGGTCTCGGCCTCATGTTGTTGGGCTTTTTGGATCTGCTCGCGCAATGCGGCGGTGTTCATGAAAACTCCAGGAAACAAAGGCAGTGAAATAGGGGAAGACATAACGTAGCTGGCTTATGAAAAAGCCTAAGACGTATTTGTCATAATTATTTCATCCTTGAGACATCTACGTTATATCGATTTGCCACCACTCGTCTGCATCCTTCTCCATTCGTGACCTGGAACGCAAGCTCAACCTGTTTCAGCCGATTTACGCCATCACATTGCGAGGTGGCAGTCGCTGTCTATACTCGGTTCTGAATGGAGTTAGCTGATGACGCCCGACTGCATATGCAGCAAGGCTCGGCGATTCAAGTTCGTAGTCTGAAAAAGCCGCTCCCTTGCCGCAGGTGAAAGCCGGCGGGATAAAAAGAACTATAAGGGGAACCCGCAATGATGCGACATCCACAAGTCTGGATGGGCCTCCTGTTGTGGTCGATTTTCAGTCAGGCGCAAGCGGCCTGGACTGTGAATATGGCGCCTGGAGCGACTGAAATCAGTCACGCAGTATTCGATCTGCACATGACCATTTTCTGGATCTGTGTCGTGATCGGCATCATCGTCTTCGGCGCCATGTTCTGGTCGATGATGGTCCACCGCCGCTCTACCGGGCAGGTGGCCGCAAAATTTCATGAAAGCACCACCGTCGAAATTCTCTGGACCATCGTGCCCCTGCTTATTCTGGTGGCCATGGCGGTCCCCGCAACCGCCACCCTGATCCAGATGTACGACAACACTGAGCCGGATATCGATATCCAGGTCACCGGTTATCAGTGGAAGTGGCACTACAAATACCTGGGTCAGGACGTCGAATTTTTCAGCAACCTGACCACCCCCGCCGATCAGATCCACAACAAGGAAACCAAAGGCGAGCATTACCTCTTGGAGGTCGACAAGCCGCTGGTGCTGCCTATCGGTGCCAAGGTGCGCTTTCTGGTGACCTCTGCCGACGTCATCCACTCCTGGTGGGTGCCGGCCTTCGCGGTCAAGCGCGATGCGATTCCGGGCTTCGTCAATGAATCCTGGACCCGTGTCGAAAAGCCCGGCATCTACCGTGGCCAGTGCGCCGAGCTGTGCGGAAAGGATCACGGTTTCATGCCGATCGTGGTCGAGGTCAAGGAAAAGGCCGATTACGAAACCTGGCTGGCCGAGCGCAAGGCGGAAGCCGCACAGCTCAAAGAGCTGACCAGCAAGGAATGGACCCTCGATGAGCTCAAGGAGCGCGGCGACAAGGTCTATCACACCACCTGCGTGGCCTGTCACCAGGCCGAAGGCCAGGGCTTGCCGCCGATGTTCCCGGCGCTCAAGGGCTCGAAAATCGCCACCGGCCCGATCAAGGATCACCTGAACATCGTCTTCCACGGCAAGCCCGGCACCTCCATGGCGGCGTTCGGCAAACAGCTGTCGGAAGTCGATATCGCAGCGGTCGTGACCTACGAACGTAACGCCTGGGGCAACAACAAAGGCGACATGGTCACCCCTAAAGAAGTGCTGGAGCTGAAACAGGCGGAAAGCAAATGACCCGGTTAATTGCGCACGTAAGGAACCGCTCGGGGCATGACGCCCCGGCCCGCCCAGCCCATCCGTTTGCAGGAGACAGGCCATGACAGTTGTAGTCGATGACCATGTTCATACCGGCACCGCCCACGCCCACGGCCCCGCCAAAGGCCTGATGCGCTGGGTGCTGACCACCAACCACAAGGATATCGGCACGCTGTACCTGTGGTTTGCGTTCTCCATGTTCCTGCTGGGCGGCTCGTTCGCCATGGTGATTCGTGCCGAGCTGTTCCAGCCGGGACTGCAAATCGTCCAGCCCGAATTCTTCAATCAGATGACCACCATGCACGGCCTGGTGATGGTGTTCGGTGCGGTGATGCCGGCCTTCGTCGGCCTCGCCAACTGGATGATCCCATTGATGATCGGCGCGCCGGACATGGCCCTGCCGCGGATGAACAACTTCAGTTTCTGGCTGTTGCCGGCAGCGTTCCTGCTGCTGGTATCGACCCTGTTCACCCCCGGCGGCGGGCCGAACTTCGGCTGGACCTTCTATGCACCGTTGTCGACGACCTACGCGCCGGAAAGCGTGACGTTCTTCATCTTCGCCATCCACTTGATGGGGATCAGTTCGATCATGGGGGCGATCAACGTGATCGCGACCATCCTCAACCTGCGCGCCCCCGGCATGACGTTGATGAAAATGCCGCTGTTCGTCTGGACCTGGCTGATCACCGCGTTCCTGCTGATCGCGGTGATGCCGGTATTGGCCGGCTGCGTGACCATGATGCTGATGGACATCCACTTCGGCACCAGCTTCTTCAGTGCCGCCGGTGGCGGAGACCCGGTGTTGTTCCAGCATGTGTTCTGGTTCTTCGGTCACCCCGAGGTGTACATCATGATCCTGCCGGCCTTCGGTGCCGTCAGCTCGATCATTCCGGCCTTTTCGCGCAAGCCACTGTTTGGCTACACCTCGATGGTCTACGCCACGGCGAGTATTGCGTTCCTGTCGTTCATCGTCTGGGCGCACCACATGTTCGTGGTCGGCATTCCGCTGGTGGGCGAGTTGTTCTTCATGTACGCCACGCTGCTGATCGCGGTGCCCACCGGGGTCAAGGTGTTCAACTGGGCCAGCACCATGTGGCAAGGCTCGCTGACCTTCGAGACGCCGATGCTGTTCGCCGTGGCGTTCGTCATTCTGTTCTCCATTGGCGGGTTCTCCGGGTTGATGCTGGCCATTGCCCCGGCGGACTTCCAGTACCAGGACACCTACTTCGTGGTCGCGCACTTCCACTACGTGCTGGTGCCGGGGGCGATCTTCGGGATCTTCGCCTCGGCCTACTACTGGATGCCGAAATGGACTGGCCACATGTACGACGAAACCCTCGGCAAGCTGCATTTCTGGCTCTCGTTCATCGGCATGAACCTGGCGTTCTTCCCGATGCACTTCGTGGGCCTGGCGGGCATGCCGCGGCGGATTCCGGACTACAACCTGCAATTCGCCGACTTCAACATGGTGTCGTCGATCGGTGCTTTCATGTTCGGGGCCACGCAGATCTTCTTCCTGTTCATCGTGATCAAGACCATTCGCGGCGGCGAGCCGGCACCGGCCAAGCCGTGGGATGGCGCCGAAGGCCTGGAATGGAGCATTCCGTCACCCGCGCCCTATCACACCTTCACCACGCCGCCGGAAGTGAAATGAAACGCCTCGGTCCTGTGGGAGCTGGCTTGCCTGCGATAGGGCCAGCGCGGTGTGTCAGACATACCGCTATCGCGGGCAAGCCCGCTCCCACAGGATCGTGGGTGGAGGTTGGAAATCATGGCTGATTCGATTTCGACGAAGAAACTGGTCACCCGCCTGTTGCTGGTGGTGGTGGCGATGTTTGTTTTCGGCTTTGCCCTGGTGCCGATCTACGACGTGATGTGCCAGGCGTTCGGCATCAATGGCAAAACCTCCGGGCAGTATGAAGGCGAGCAAACGGTCGACGTCTCGCGGCAGGTTCGCGTGCAGTTTCTGTCGACCAACGCGGCCGACATGACTTGGGATTTCTATCCCAAGAGTAATGAGCTGACCGCTCACCCGGGGGCGGTGAACGAGATGATTTTTATCGCCCACAACCCGACTGATCGCCCGATGAGCGCGCAGGCGGTACCAAGCATCGCGCCCAGCAACGCAGCCGCGTACTTCCACAAGACCGAATGTTTCTGCTTTACCCAGCAAGTGCTGCAGCCCGGTCAGCGAATCGAGATGCCGGTACGGTTCATTGTTGACCGCGACATGCCCAAGGAAGTGAAGCACCTGACGCTGTCCTACACGCTGTTCGATATCACCGCACGTCATCCGCCCGTGGCTGTTGCAACAAGCACCGGTGGCTAGGCGTTAAAGCGTGCCCGATAAGGAGAACAATAAATGGCAACTCACGAACATTATTACGTTCCAGCCCAGAGCAAATGGCCGATTATCGCCACGGTCGGCATGTTCGTCACGGTGTTCGGCCTGGGCACCTGGTTCAACGACCTGAAGGCTGCGCGTCCGGAATCCCATGGCCCATTGATCTTTTTCGTCGGCAGCCTGCTGCTGGCCTACATGCTGTTCGGCTGGTTCGGTACGGTGATCAAGGAAAGTCGCGCGGGGTTGTACAGCGCACAGATGGACCGCTCGTTCCGCTGGGGCATGAGCTGGTTCATTTTCTCGGAGGTGATGTTCTTCATCGCCTTTTTCGGTGCGCTGTTTTATGTGCGCAACATCACGGGCCCGGCACTGGGCGGTGAAGGCACCAAAGGCCTCGCTCATATGCTGTGGCCAACGTTTGAATTCACCTGGCCGCTGCTGAACAACCCGGACCCGAAACTCTTTCCTCCCCCCAAGGAAGTCATCAGCCCCTGGGGCCTGCCGCTGCTCAATACCGTGCTGCTGGTGAGTTCCAGCGTCACCGTGACCATTGCTCACCACGCCTTGAAGAAAGGCCATCGCGGCGCACTGAAAATCTGGCTGGCGCTGACCGTGTTGCTCGGTTGCGCGTTCCTCGGTTTCCAGGCCGAAGAGTACATCCACGCTTACCACGAACTGGGCCTGACTCTGGGTTCCGGCATCTACGGCGCAACGTTCTTCATGCTCACCGGTTTCCACGGCGCCCACGTGACCATGGGCACCATCATACTGTTCGTGATGCTGATGCGGGTCATGCGCGGGCACTTCGATGCCGACCATCAATTCGGCTTCGAGGCGGCGAGCTGGTACTGGCACTTCGTGGACGTGGTGTGGATCGGTCTGTTCGTTTTCGTCTACGTGCTCTGAGCCTTGGTTCGCATGACTACCAAGGCACGTGAGACACCAACTGGCCGCTGAAAAAACCCCAGGCGATCAAGCCGACAGTGGTGGCGGCCAGCGCAACACGAACACTCAAGGCGATGACCAGGCGATTCGAGTGGCTGTCGTCCTTGACCAGAAAAAACAGGCCGCTGAACAGGCTGACAACCGTGGCAATCAGCATCAGGACGATGGCTGCTTTGAGCATGGTGACACTCCGGGGGACAGGCGATGCATTTGAGTATAGCTATCGCGATTACCGACTTTCTGGCGACGCCATGAAACGCTTCCGGCCGGGCCTCGTGCCGACTCTGGTGGTCGCGGTACTGCTGCCCTTGCTGGTGTCACTCGGGTTCTGGCAGTTGAGCCGGGGCGCGGAGAAAAGCGCACTGCTGCAAAGCTATGCCGAACGCCGGGCGGCCGAACCGATGGCCAGCACCGAACTGCAACACACCGAAGATCCGGCCTTCCGCCGGGTTCGCCTGCACGGCCAGTTCGATGCCGAACACAGCCTGCTGCTGGACAACCGTCAGCGCGACGGCAAGGTCGGGGTCGAGTTGCTGCAACCGTTTCAGGACCGGGCAACCGGGCTGTGGCTGCTGGTCAATCGCGGCTGGTTGCCGTGGCCGGATCGGCGCACACCGCCGTCATTCACCACACCGACCCAGGCATTGAGCCTCGACGCCTGGGTCTACGTCTCCCCCGGCGCAACGTTCCAGTTGCACGCCGACCCAGACGCCACGACCTGGCCACAACTGGTCACCGCCATTGAACCGGCCAGGCTCTGGGCGGCGCTTGACCGTGACGGTTTCGCCTACGAATTACGCGCGCAAAGCGGTCCCGCGACCTACCAGGCCGATTGGCCGGTGGTGGCCATGGGACCGGAAAAACACGTGGCTTATGCCGTGCAGTGGTTCGCCCTGTCGACAGCCCTGCTCGGCCTTTACCTCTATCTCGGCTGGCACAACGCAAAGGAGAACAATAATGGGAGCGGTCATGAATCCACCCGGCATGTCTGAGGCGAAAACGCCGGTAAATCGTCGGCGCGGGCGCTTGCAGCTGTTACTGATCCTGTTGGGAGTGATCGGTCCGATGATCCTCGCCACCGGCATGTACAAATTGCAGTTCTGGGTGCCGGAGGGCCGCAGTTATCACGGCGAACTGATCGGCAATGGCCAGACCCGCGCCGACATCGGCGTACCGGCGCAAGAAGACCGCTGGCAGCTACTGGTGACAGCGCCCAAGGACTGTTCGGTGGACTGCCAGCAGCTGGTGTATCTGGCGCGCCAGATCCAGATCGGCCTCGGTCGCGATGCCTCCCGCGCCAGCCATGCGCTGGCCATCGCACAGCCGCTGAACAGCGATTACGAGACTAAACTTCAACGTGAATATCCGCAGCTGCAACGTTATTCACTGGACCCGCCGACCTACATCAAAGGCGCTCAGAGCAATGACACGCCGCACCTGTGGATCATCGACCCTCACGGCAATCTGGTGCTGCGCTACGACCCGACGGTGAAGGGCAAGGACCTGCTCAACGACCTGCGCCATTTGCTGAAACTGTCGAACATCGGATAAGGGCATCGTCATGGCCAAACCTGGATTTCGCCTCGCGCTGTTTGCCACCTTGCTGGCACTGATTGTGGTGTTGCTCGGCGCCTACACGCGCCTGACCCATGCGGGTCTTGGCTGCCCGGACTGGCCCGGCTGCTACGGCTTTATCAGCGTGCCGAACAGCGAAGCCCAACTGGCCCATGCCGAACTGCATTTCCCCGACGCGCCGGTAGAAGCCCACAAAGGCTGGAACGAAATGCTTCATCGCTACTTCGCCGGCACGTTGGGGCTATTGATCGCGGTGCTGGCGGGACGCGCCTGGACCCATCGTCATCACCCGGGGCAGCCGGTGAAACTACCGTTGTTTGTGCTGGCGGTGGTGTTCGCCCAAGCGGCGTTCGGCATGTGGACGGTGACACTCAAGCTCTGGCCGCAAGTGGTCACCGGGCATTTACTTGGCGGCTTTGCGACCTTGAGCCTGTTGTTTCTGCTGACCTTGCGCCTGTCCGGTGTGTTGCCGGCGCTGACCGTGCCTCGACGCTTGCAGCACTGGGCGACCGCCGGATTGTTGCTGGTGATCCTGCAAATTGCCCTTGGTGGCTGGGTCAGTTCCAATTACGCGGCGGTGGCCTGCATCGACTTTCCGACCTGCCACGGGCAATGGCTGCCACCGGCTGATTTCGCCAACGGCTTTCACCTGACCCAACACATCGGCCCCAATTACCTGGGCGGGCAACTGGACAGCGATGCCCGCACCGCGATTCACCTGACTCACCGCATCGGCGCGCTATTGGTCACCCTTGTGCTGCTTGGTCTGGCCTGGCAACTGAAGGTTGTCGGCATGACGCGACTGGCCGCCATGGTGCTGATCGCCCTTGCCGTACAAATCACCTTGGGCATCAGCAATGTGGTGTTCCACTTGCCGCTGCCGGTGGCCGTCGCCCACAACGCCTGCGGTGCAGCGCTGTTGCTGACAATGGTGCTGGTCAATTATCACGCGCGAACCAGCCTGGTTCGGGTCAAGCATCAGCCCCCAGTACGCTGGCGTCTCAGCCTGCGTAAACACTCGGCTGGGCCCATAACAATAAAAGGAGAAATGCCATGGCGACCCTGATCGGTGAACGTCACAGTCAGGCAATCTGGCGCGATTACCTGGAGCTGACCAAGCCGAAAGTGGTGGTGCTGATGCTCATCACCTCGCTGGTCGGCATGTTTCTCGCGACGCGCGCCGGGGTGCCGTGGACGGTGCTGGTGTTCGGCAATCTGGGGATTGCCTTGTGCGCCGGCGGTGCGGCGGCGGTTAACCATGTGGTGGACCGGCGCATCGATGCGGTCATGGCTCGGACCCACAAACGGCCCTTGGCCGAAGGTCGGGTTTCTCCTACCGCTGCGCTGACTTTCGCTCTGGTGCTGGCGGTGCTCGGCCAAGCTCTGCTGCTAGCCTTCACCAACCCGTTGACGGCGTGGCTGACCCTCGCGTCCTTGCTCGGTTATGCCGTGGTCTACACCGGTTTCCTGAAACGCGCGACGCCGCAGAACATCGTCATTGGTGGCCTCGCCGGTGCGGCCCCGCCGCTGCTCGGCTGGACCGCCGCCACCGGTCATGTCACCGCCGAACCGTTGCTGCTGGTACTGATCATCTTCGCCTGGACCCCGCCGCACTTCTGGGCACTGGCGATTCACCGCAAGGAGGAATACGCCAAGGCTGACATTCCGATGCTGCCGGTGACCCATGGCGAGCACTACACCAAAGTCCACATCCTGCTTTATACCTTTGCACTACTGGCCGTCAGCCTGATGCCCTACGTGATCCACATGAGCGGCGTGCTCTACCTGATTTGTGCCCTCGCACTGGGCGCGAGGTTTCTGCAATGGGCCGTGGTGCTGTACCGTGGCACTCGGCCGCACGCGGCGATCAACACGTTCAAGTACTCTATTTACTACTTGTTCCTGCTGTTTATCGCGCTGCTCGTTGACCACTACTTACTGTTGAACCTATGACTCGAACCCAGAAAACCGTCTTCATTCTCGTCGCCTTGATCGCGCTGATCCTGGGCCTGACCATTAATAAAGTTCTGACCGGAAAAAACCAGGGCGACCCGACGGCACTGATCGATGCGGGGATCATCCTGTTGCCCCAAAGCCGTAACCTGCCAGACGTGAAGATGACCGATCAGGACGGTAAGCCGGTGGCGGTCAACGAGCTGAAAGGCAAATGGAGTCTGTTGTTCTTCGGCTACACCTTCTGCCCGGACATCTGCCCGACCACCCTCGCCCAGCTGCGGCAGATCAAGAGCGAACTGCCGGCGGATGCTGTGGACAAGTTGCAGATCGTTTTGGTCAGCGTCGACCCGAACCGCGACACGCCCAAGCAACTCAAACAGTACCTGGGCTACTTCGATCCGCAATTCATCGGGCTGACCGCATCCTCGGTCGAAGACCTTCAGAAACTGGCCAATGCGGTGAGTATTCCGTTTATTCCAGCGGACACCAGCAAGCCTAATTACACGGTTGATCACAGCGGCAACCTCGCGGTGATCGGACCGGACGGGACTCAACGCGGGTTCATACGCGCACCGTTGAACAACCAGAAACTGGTGGCGCAGTTGCCGGTGATGCTCAAGCGCGAATAACCGACACCGCCCCGCAGGAGCCAGGCTTGCCGGCGAAGGCAATCTCGCGAGCGCCTTCGCCGGCAAGCCTGGCGCCTACAGGGATGGTATTTCAGGCATAAAAAAACGGGGACGCAATCAATGCGTCCCCGTTTTTTTGATCGTTCCCACGCTCCGCGTGGGAATGCAGCCAGGGATGCTCTGCGTCCCCTTCAACGTCAGAACGCCGGCAATACCGCGCCTTTGTACTTTTCGAGAATGAAGGCTTTCACTTCCGGGCTGTGCAGGGCAGCTACCAGTTTCTGCATCGCGGCGCTGTCCTTGTCGTCTGGACGAGCAACGAGGATGTTCACGTATGGCGAGTCGTTGCCTTCGATGAC
This sequence comes from Pseudomonas sp. JL3, assembly GCF_031570575.1. Lineage (NCBI taxonomy): Bacteria > Pseudomonadati > Pseudomonadota > Gammaproteobacteria > Pseudomonadales > Pseudomonadaceae > Pseudomonas > Pseudomonas sp. JL3. Next base: position 37,429 of record NZ_JAKWJK010000024.1, on the reverse strand, counting down.
CAGCGCGTCCTTGGACGGATCGAGCTTGGCTTCCAGCGCGTAGTTGGTGTTGATCAGCGCCAGGTCGACCTGAGTCAGCACGCGCGGGATGGTCGCGGCTTCCAGTTCGCGGAATTTCAGGTCCTTGGTGTTCTCGGTGATGTCCTTCACGGTCGACAGGATGTTGTTCGAATCCTTCAACTTGATCAGGCCAGCCTTCGCCAGCAGCAACAGCGCACGACCGCCGTTGGTGGCGTCGTTCGGGATCACCACGTTGGCGCCGCCCGGCAGCTCGGTCAGCGCTTTGTACTTGCTGGAGTAAGCGCCCAGCGGTTCCAGGTGCACACCGGCAACGCTGACAAGGTTAGTGCCCTTGGCCTTGTTGAACTCATCCAGGTACGGCTGGTGCTGGAAGAAGTTGGCGTCCAGACGCTTCTCGGCCACCTGCACGTTCGGCTGGATGTAGTCGGTGAACACCTTGACGTTCAGGTCCACGCCTTCTTTGGCCAGGGCCGGTTTAACAAACTCGAGGATTTCCGCGTGTGGTACCGGGGTGGCCGCGACGGTCAGGGTGTCGGCAGCGTGTGCGGAGAAGGCTGCAACGGCAGCGAACGCGACGAGTAGTTTTTTCATTCAGCTAACTCCTTGTGAGGCGCCCGTTTGGCGCCTGCCAGCGAATGGCCGGCTCATGACTTATTTACGTGAGAAGTGGACAACCAATTTGTCACCAACGGTTTGCAGCACTTGTACCAGCATCAGCAGCAACACAACCGTCACAACCATCACATCCGTCTGGAAACGCTGGTAACCAAAACGGATTGCCAGATCGCCCAGGCCACCAGCGCCGACCACACCGGCCATTGCCGTGTAGGACACCAGTGTAATCGCTGTCACCGTAATCGCCGCGAAGATGCCCGGGCGGGCTTCTGGCAGCAAGGCATTGATGATGATCTGACGTGTCGTCGCGCCCATGGCCTGGGTCGCCTCGATGATGCCGCGATCCACTTCACGCAAGGCGGTTTCCACCAGTCGTGCGAAGAACGGCGTGGCCCCCACCACCAGCGGTGGAATCGCACCGGCGACACCCAGGGAGGTGCCTGTGATCAACACAGTGAACGGAATCATCACGATCAGCAAAATAATGAATGGCAGCGAACGCAGAATGTTCACCACCAGCGACAGCATCGCGTACACGCCTTTGGCTTCCAGCAACTGGCGCGGGCTGCACAGGAACAACAGCACGCCCAGCGGCAATCCCAAAAGCACGGTGAACAACAGCGAACCGCCGAGCATCAGCAGGGTGTCGCCGGTGGCCAGCCAGATTTCGTACCAGTCGATATTGGAAAAGAAACTCGTCAGGACTTCCATCAGCGCAGCACCTCCATGTGGACGTCAGCCGCAGTGAAGTGCGCAAACGCCGCTTCCATGTCGCCACCGGTGACGGCCAGGGTCAATTGCCCGTAAGGGACGTCTTTGATGCGATCGATACGACCGGCCAGGATGCTGTAGTCCACACCCGTTTCCCGGGCGACGGTGCCCAGCAACGGCGCGTAGGTCGCTTCGCCCTGGAAGGTCAGACGCACGATGCGCCCCGGTACGTGAGCGAAGTCGTCGCGCTGTTCGCTTTCGTCAATCTGCTCGTCTTCCTGCACGAAGCGCTTGGTGGTCGGGTGCTTGGGATGCAGGAATACCTCGGCCACCGAACCTTGCTCCACGATCTTGCCCGCATCCATCACCGCCACCTGATCGCAGACCCGACGGATCACATCCATTTCGTGGGTGATCAGGACGATAGTCAGTTTCAGCTCGCGGTTGATCTCGGCCAACAGTTGCAGGACCGACGCCGTGGTTTGCGGGTCCAGGGCACTGGTGGCTTCATCGCACAGCAGGATCTTCGGTTTGGTTGCCAGGGCGCGGGCGATGCCGACACGCTGCTTCTGACCGCCAGACAGTTGCGCCGGGTACTTCTTCGCATGGTCAGACAGGCCGACCCGCGCCAGCAACTCCGCCACACGCCGGTCGATTTCGCTACGGGACAGTTCACCGGCGAGGGCCAGCGGCAACGCGACATTGTCGGCCACAGTCTTGGACGCCAGCAGGTTGAAGTGCTGGAAAATCATCCCGACCTGCTGACGGAAACGCCGCAGACTATTGGCGTCCAGCGCGGTGACTTCTTCGCCATCGACGATGATCTTGCCGCCACTGGAGTTTTCCAGGCGGTTGATCAGACGCAGCAGGGTACTTTTTCCCGCGCCGGAATGGCCGATCAGGCCAAAGACCTGACCATTCTCAATCGTCAGACTGGTCGGATGCAGGGCGGGAATATCCTTACCGGCGACGCGGTAAGTTTTGTGGACGTTTTGAAACTCGATCACGTAGCGAACCTTGTGGGGCGCGTTAGAAAAGGATCAGCGGTTAGCCGGGCGCGCATTTTAGCCTGTCCGTATAGAGGTTATTAGCATTTATTCCGCATTCAACCTTCCATTTGGCAATAACGCGATCAAAGGTCATAAAAAAGGAACGGCTAAAAACCTCATCAGTCACTAATTAGGCAACTCGAAAACGCCCCGATGCCGTGTCTGGGGTATTGCTCAAGAGTCCTGGCTACGGCGGGAATCGCAACGAGGAGTTTACGTCTGATGAGTACTAAAAAGCCTGCCGCTCCCAAAGGCGCACTGGCCGGGACCGATACCCTGGACCGCAGCAACACCAACGCCAAGCTCGACAGCCTGGAAAAATTTCGCTCCGATGCCACCGAACAGGCCTTGCGCACCAACCAGGGCGTGAAGGTCGCGGACAATCAGAACACGTTGAAGGCCGGCGCCCGCGGGCCGTCGTTGCTGGAAGACTTCATCATGCGTGAAAAAATCACGCACTTTGACCATGAACGCATTCCCGAGCGCATCGTCCATGCCCGTGGCACCGGCGCCCATGGTTACTTCCAGGCATATGAAACCCATTCCGTACTGACCAAGGCCGGGTTCCTACAAGACCCACATCAAAAGACTCCGGTTTTTGTGCGCTTTTCCACGGTGCAAGGTCCGCGCGGATCAGGCGATACCGTGCGGGACGTACGAGGTTTCGCGGTGAAGTTTTTTACCGACGAAGGCAACTTCGATCTGGTGGGCAACAACATGCCGGTGTTCTTCATTCAGGATGCGATCAAGTTTCCTGACTTCGTACATGCGGTAAAACCCGAACCCCACAACGAGATTCCTACCGGTGGTTCGGCCCACGATACTTTCTGGGACTTTGTTTCTCTGGTGCCGGAATCCGCACACATGGTGATGTGGACCATGTCCGACCGGGCAATCCCCAAAAGCCTGCGCACCATGCAGGGCTTCGGCGTGCACACGTTTCGCATGATCAATGCCGAAGGCAAAGCACGCTTCGTCAAATTCCACTGGCGCCCTGCCGCTGGCACCTGCTCGCTGGTGTGGGATGAGGCGCAGAAGCTCGCCGGCAAAGACACCGACTTCCACCGTCGTGATCTCTGGGAGGCCATTGAGACGGGGGATTACCCGGAATGGGAATTGGGCGTACAGGTTATCGAGGAAGAAAGCGAACATGCCTTTGATTTCGACATCCTCGACCCGACCAAACTGATCCCTGAAGAAGTGGTGCCGATCACTCCGCTGGGCAAGATGGTGCTCAACCGCAACCCGGACAATTTCTTCGCCGAGACCGAGCAGGTCGCCTTCTGCCCCGGGCATATCGTGCCGGGGATCGATTTCTCCAATGACCCGTTGCTGCAAGGTCGGTTGTTTTCCTACACCGATACGCAGATCAGCCGACTGGGTGGGCCAAATTTTCATGAGATCCCGATCAACCGTCCGGTTTCACCATTCCACAACGGTCAACGGGATGCGCAGCACCGCACCACCATCGACAAGGGACGCGCTTCCTACGAGCCGAACTCCATCGACAGCGGCTGGCCGAAGGAAACCCCACCAGCCGCGCAGGACGGCGGTTTCGAGACTTATCCGGAGCGCATCGACGCTGTGAAAATCCGTCAGCGCAGCGAGTCGTTCAGCGATCACTTCTCTCAAGCGCGGCTGTTTTTCCACAGCATGAGCAAGCACGAGCAGGAACACATCATCGCCGCTTACAGTTTTGAGCTGGGCAAGGTCGAACGCGAATTTATTCGCGCGCGACAGGTGAATGAGATCCTGGCCAATATCGATCTGGAACTGGCCAAACGCGTGGCACAGAACCTGGGCTTGCCGGTACCTAAGGCCGGAACGATCGAGGTGCGCAAAACGTCACTCGACCACTCCCCCGCCCTGAGCCAGGCCAACTTGCTCTCGGGGGATATCAAAACCCGAAAAGTGGCGATTCTGGCGGCCAACGGGGTGGATGGCGCGGCGATTGATGCGATGAAGAAGGCTCTGATGGCCGAAGGCGCGCACGCCAAACTGCTCGGCCCGACCTCAGCCCCCGTGACAACCGCCGATGGCAAAGCGCTGCCGGTGGATGCGTCGATGGAAGGTTTACCGTCGGTGGCATTTGACGCGGTGTTCGTGCCGGGTGGCGCAGCGTCGATCAAGGCGCTGAATACCGATGGTGTAGCGCTGCATTACCTGCTGGAGGCGTACAAGCATTTAAAGGCAATCGCGTTGTATGGCGAAGCAAAGCAGTTGCTGGATGTGTTGAAGCTGGAGGCTGATGCGGGGTTGATCGTGGGTAACGATGCCAAGCTGTTCAAGGCGTTTTTTGCCGCGATCGGGCAGCATCGGGTGTGGGATAGGGAGCCTAAGGCCAAGGCGGTTCCGGCTTGAGGGCCTTTATCGAGTAGGAGGACGCCTTCGCGGGCAAGCCTCGCTCCCACAGGTGCAGCGTAAATCCTGTAGGAGCGAGGCTTGCCCGCGAAGCGTTTAAGGCTTGCGCGGACTCAGAACCATCTGCGCCGGAATATTGCGCAGAATTTGCTTCTCCAGCTTCAGATCAAACTCCGAATCCAGCTTCTTCACCCGTTTGGTCAGCAGCGTGGCCAGCCATGGGTAATCCTGGGTGCGCGGCGCCTGGATGCTCACATCGCACTGGTAATTCACCACATCGGCGGCGATGGCATCCAGTTGACGACGCAGCTTGCTGATATCGGTGAGGTTTAATGCCACCGTGGTGCTTTCAGCCGTCGGGTCGATGACTTTGGCCTGAGGTTTGGCTTCCGCAGCCTTGAGAGCCGCTTCGGCTTTGTCCAGTTCAGCCTTGCGCGCATGGACGATGGCGCTGTTGACGCCACCGGTCAGCGCCGGGGCCTTGGGCATCAATACCCGGGCACGGCTGAGGGCGGTGGCTGCTGCATTCACATCACCTTTTTGCAACACGATCTGGCTACGCAGCAAATAGGCTTCAGCCAATTGCCGCTGGTATTGCTCAAGGGATTGATCGTTGGGCGACTCGGCCTGCAAAGCCGCCAATTGTCCTTCGGCGGTGGCCAGTTCGCTGCTGGCCAGGCTTTGTTCCAGCTGTGCGATAGCCGTGGCCCGCGCATCGGGGGCCTCGGTGGCCGCCGGTGGCGTGCTTTGGCAAGCGCCCAGCAGCAGCGAAAATGCGACAAGGAGCAGATAACGGGAGGCGAACGGCTTCATTCCTGCGACTCTCTATTTGCGCAAAAAACGAGCAAGTCTACACCCCTCGACGGGGCAGGACAAAACTCAGCAGAAACAGCGCGGCGGCCGTCACCACAATCGACGGGCCGGCCGGTGTGTCCTTGAACCAGGACAACGCCAGCCCGCCACACACCGCGAGCATGCCCAGCAGGCTCGCGCCCAGTGCCATCTGCTCCGGCGAGCGGGCGTGACGCTGTGCCGCAGCCGCCGGAATAATCAGTAACGAAGTAATCAGCAAAACACCAACGATCTTCATCGCCACCGCGATCACTACCGCGATCAGCAACATCAGGGCCAGACGCAACGACGCCACGGGCAAACCTTCCACCTTGGCCAGTTCTTCGTGCACCGTGATAGCCAGCAAAGGTCGCCACAGCGTGACCAGCAATACCAGCACCGCCGCGCTACCGCCGAGGATCCAGGCCAGATCGGTCGGACTGATCGCCAGCAAGTCGCCGAACAGATAGGCCATCAGGTCGATCCGCACTTCATGCATGAAGCTTAGTACCACAAGGCCCAGAGAGAGCGTGCTCGGTGCGAGAATTCCCAAAAGCGTGTCGGAGGCCAGTGGCTGGCGTTGTTGCAACGTCACCAGCAATACCGCCAGTAACAAGCAGCCTACAGTGACCGCAACGGTCGGGCTGACATCCAGCAGAAAACCCAGCGCCACGCCGAGCAGCGCCGCGTGGGACAAGGTGTCGCCAAAATAGGCCATGCGCCGCCAGACCACGAAGGAACCCAACGGACCCGCGACCAGCGCCAGGGCCAGACCTGCAAGCAGGGCATAAAGCAGAAAATCAGCCATGCTTGCAGCTATCTCCATGAACGTGAGTCGACGGGACCGCGCTGACCACCGAGCCATGCAGGTCGTGGGCGTGGTCGTGATGGTGGTGATATATCGCCAGGCTTTGTGCGTTTTTTCCGAACAGCTCGACGAATGCCGGATCGCCGCTGACCTGCTCGGGATGCCCGGAACAGCAGACATGGCGATTCAGGCACACCACCTGATCGGTGGTGCTCATCACCAGATGCAAATCGTGAGAGACCATCAAAACGCCGCAACCATGACGGTCGCGCAAGCGTGTTATCAAGCTGTAGAGCTCGGCTTGACCGGCCACATCGACGCCTTGCACCGGCTCATCCAGCACCAGCAGTTCCGGCTCGCGCAGCAATGCACGCGCCAGTAGCACCCGCTGCATTTCGCCACCGGAAACACTTTGTACCGGGCTGTCGATGACCTGTTCGGCGCCGACTTCCTTGAGGGCGGCCAACGCCCGAGCGCGGTCCACGCCCGGCACCAGACGCAAGAAGCGCAGCACCGACAGCGGCAGGGTCGGATCGACATGGAGTTTTTGCGGCATGTAACCAACGCGCAACTTTGGCTTGCGCCAGACGCTGCCGCTGTCCGGTTTCAACAGGCCAAGCACCGCGCGCACCAGCGTGGTTTTGCCGGCACCGTTGGGGCCGATCAAGGTGACGATCTGCCCCGGCTCGACGCTCAGCTCGATGTTGTCCAGCACGTTTTGCCCGGCAAAGGTGACAGCCACCTGCTCGAGGCGAATCAGCGCGTTGCTCATCACGCCCCCTGGCAACCCGAGCAGAGACCGATCACTTCAACGGTCTGGGCCTCGACGATAAATCCAACATCTTTGGCGCTATTGATGATCGCGTCGCTGATGGATTTCTGTTCGAGTTCGATGGCGGCGTGGCATTCGCGGCAGATCAGGAACTGGCCCTGGTGAGCGTGTTCCGGGTGATTGCAGCCGACAAAGGCGTTCAGCGAGGAGATGCGGTGTACCAGGCCGTTTTCCAGCAGGAAATCCAGCGCGCGGTACACGGTCGGAGGCGCGGCGCGGCGGCCGTCCTGCTCGCTGAGCACCGCCAGAATGTCGTAGGCACCCAACGGTTTGTGGCTTTGCCATACCAGTTCCAGCACCCGTCGACGCAAAGCGGTCAGACGCAGCCCCTGACGTGCGCACAAGGCATCGGCCTCAGACAATGCGCTATGAACGCAATGAGAGTGGTCGTGGGGACGGCTGGCAATCGGTGTTTTAGGCATGAGCGGCGACGAGTTTTGTGAGAGACGTTATTATGTTACCCGTTCTCGCCTCTTCGAGTGGTCATCGTGTCCCGAATTTTTTCTATCTTCGTCGCATTTTTAGCAACTTTCCTGCTGATCGGCTCTGCTCAAGCCGAAGTCAAAGTCCTCACCAGCATCAAGCCCCTGCAGCTGATCGCCGCTGCGGTACAGGACGGTATAGCGGTTCCGGAAGTCTTGCTGCCGCCCGGCGCTTCGCCGCATAACTATGCCTTGCGCCCATCCGACGTACGGAAAGTGCAATCGGTGGCGCTGCTGTACTGGATCGGCCCGGACATGGAAGGTTTCCTGCCTCGCGTGCTGAAAGGTCGTACGCTGCCCAGCATCGCGGTGCAGGATTTGCCCGGCCTGAAACTGCGACATTTCGCCGAAGATAACCACTCCGACGCCGAAGAAGCCGATGAGCATGATCACGATCACCGCCCCGGCAACCTGGATGCGCATTTGTGGTTGTCACCGATCAACGCCCGCGTGATCGCCACCAAAATGGCCAACGATCTGAGTGCTGTAGATCCGGCCAACGCGGCGCGCTACCAGAGCAACCTCAAGGCGTTCGATCAGCGTCTCGATGCTTTGGACCTGCGCCTGAAGGCCCGTCTGGCGGGTATCGCGGGCAAGCCTTACTTCGTGTTCCACGAAGCCTTCGACTACTTCGAAGACGCTTACGGCCTCAAGCACACCGGCGTGTTCAGTGTCGCTGCCGAAGTGCAGCCCGGTGCCCAACACGTGGCAGCGATGCGCACGCGGTTGCAGGAAGTCGGCAAGACCTGCGTGTTCAGCGAACCTCCGCTGCGCCCACGCCTGGCAGAAACCCTGGTGGCCGGGCTGCCGGTGAAACTGGCGGAGCTGGATGCGCTGGGCGGATACACGCCAGCGACCGCTCAGGGGTATGAGCAGTTGCTGGAAAAGCTGGGGAATGATTTGGCGGGGTGTCTGGAGTCGTTGTAGTTCCGAAAATTGTGTCGCCCCCAATCACGGGCAAGCCACGCTCCCACAGGGTTTGTGTCGTTCGCCAATATTATGAACGACACAAACCCTGTGGGAGAGCGGCTTGCCCGCGATGCTTTTAGAGGGCGAAAGGTAGTGGCGTGTTGACCTTCTGCCGTTGCGTCAGCCGTAACTGAAACTCCATCGGATCGTGAATCAACACGTCCTGCCCGGCGAAAGACTCCGCGGCGATCAACCGCGACAACCAGAACCGTACGCACGCCACGCGCAGCATGGTCGGCCATAGCTCGGCTTCGGCAGCGGTAAACGGTCGCAGCGCGGCATAGGCGCCCAGCAACGCCCGCGCCCGAGCGCCATCGAGCTGCCCTTGCTCGTCCGAACACCAATCGTTCAAGGCAATCGCCACGTCATAGAGCATCGGCCCCGAACAGGCGTTGTAGAAGTCGATCAACCCGGTCAGGTGCGTGCCTTCGAACATCGCATTATCGCGGAACAGGTCGGCGTGGATGTTGGCTCGCGGCAGCGCCAGAATTTTCGTCTTCTGCTGTGTGATTTCATCCAGCGCCCGTTGCAGCAAATCGCTTTGCTCGGCATTCAGATGCGAAAGCAACTGCGTGCCCTCCTCCAGCATCCAGTCCAGGCCGCGATCGGTTTTGCGTTTGATCATGTTGGCCTGGGTCGCCAGGTGCAAATGAGCCAGCAGCTCGCCGACCTGAGCGCAGTGCTGCGCGTTGGCGTCCTTGACGTGCTTACCGGCCAGACGGGGCTGCAACAGCGCAGGTTTACCGGCCAGTTCACGCAACGCGACGCCGTCGGTGGTGCGCAGGGCATAAGGTACCGGCAGATCGGCGTCGTGCAGCACGTCGAGCAGCTCGATGAAAAACGGCATCTCCTGCACCGGACCGCGCTCGACCAAGGTCAGGACAAACTCGCCCTGCTCCAGGCTGATAAAGAAATTGGTGTTTTCGCTACCGGCGGCGATCCCCTGGAAATCAAGCAGGCGGCCAAGCCCGTAAGGGGCGAGAAAGGTTTCCAGCTCGGGCCGAGCCAGGGGGGTGAACACAGACATGGTTAAAACTGCCAGTACGGGCGCCGCGACTGCCGGCGCCGATTTAAGTTAGGAGCGGCTTACCACTCGAATATTTTCCACGACGGAATCAACATATCCGGCTGATCCGAGCGAATGAAGTTACCGTCCGAGCCATCAGCGCGCACCAGGAAATACGGTTTACCGACTTTCGGGGTCACCTTGATGGCATACAAAAAACCATTTTGCCGATATTCCTGAATGGTTTTGTCACCTTCCGTGCGGATTGTTACATCCGGGTCTGCCGAGGGGGCGTCGTCCGCCGCCATGACAGCCAATGGAGTGATTGCAAACAAGCCAGCCAGCAACAAGCGATTTAGTGTGCGCATGATAACCTTGTCCCTTTGTCGTCAACGGTCCCGCTATTCTAGCGCCGGACCCGCCGAAAAGGTTGATCCTGCTCATGAGCCAAGCCCCCCTCGTCCTGGTGGACGGTTCTTCTTATCTGTACCGCGCCTTTCACGCGCTGCCACCGCTGACCACGTCCAAAGGCCTGCCGACCGGTGCGGTGAAGGGCGTATTGAACATGCTCAAGAGTCTGCGCAAGCAGTACCCGGACAGCCCGTTCGCCGTGGTATTCGACGCCAAGGGCGGGACGTTCCGCGACGCGATGTTCGCCGAATACAAGGCCAATCGCCCAAGCATGCCCGACGACATGCGGGTCCAGATCGAGCCGCTGCACGCCAGCGTCAAGGCCCTGGGCTTTCCACTGCTATGCGTGGACAACGTCGAAGCGGACGACGTGATCGGCACTCTGGCCCGCAGCAGCGCGGCCGCCGACCGTCCGGTGGTGATCTCCACCGGCGACAAGGACATGGCGCAACTGGTCGACGGGCACATTACCTTGGTCAATACAATGACCGGTAGCGCGCTGGACGTGGAAGGCGTGAAGGAGAAATTCGGCGTCGCTCCCGAGCAGATCATCGATTACCTGGCACTGATGGGCGATTCATCCGACAACATCCCGGGCGTTCCGGGTATCGGTCCAAAGACCGCTTCCGGTCTGCTGGTCGGTGTGAACGGTGGTCTGACCGAGCTCTATGCGCAGCTCGACATCGTCCCGACCCTGCCGATTCGCGGCGCCAAGACACTGCCGGCCAAGCTCGAAGAGCATAAGGAAATGGCCTTTCTTTCTTATCGGTTGGCAACCATCAAGATCGACGTACCGCTGGACTTCGGCCTCGACGACCTGCATATGGGCCCACCGGATCACGAAAAACTCGCCGAGCTGTATTCCCTGCTGGAGTTCAAAAGCTGGTTCGAAGAAAACCAGCGCGATGCCAAGCGCGCAGGTCAGGACATTGTTGAAGTCGTCCAGGAGCAGCCGGGAGCAGCCGAAGCGAAGTACGAAACCGTCCTCGACCGGGCGCGTTTCGAGGCCTGGCTGGACAAGCTCGACAAGGCACCGTTGATCGCCTTCGTCACCGAAACCAATGGCACCGATGCTCAACATTCGCAATTGGTGGGTCTGGCGTTTTCCGTCGCGGCCAACGAAGCAGCCTACATCCCGCTGACCCATTCCTACATGGGCGTGCCGGAACAGCTGGATCGCGACACTGTACTGCTGGCGCTGAAACCGCTGCTGGAAAACCCGAATAAGCTGAAAGTCGGCCAACACGCCAAGTTCGAAACCAATATCCTCGCCAACTGCGCCATCGGTGGTGATCAGAGCAACGGGATTATTGTTCAGGGCATCGCCTACGACACCATGCTCGAGTCTTACGTACTGGACTCGACGGCCACCCGTCACGACATGGACAGCCTGGCGCTCAAGTACCTGGGCCAAAGCAAGACCGACATTCAAGGGATCGCGGGCAAAGGCGTCAAGCAGCTGACCTTCGACCAGATCTCGCTTGAGCTGGCGGGCCCCTATGCTGCCGAAGATGCCGATGTCACCTTCCGGCTGCACCTGGCTTTGCAGGAAAAACTGGCAGCAACGCCAAGCCTGGGCAAGGTGCTCAACGAGATTGAAATGCCGCTAATGCCGGTTCTGGCCCGTATCGAGCGCCAAGGCGCACTCGTGGACGCCAACTTGCTGGGCATCCAGAGCGTCGAACTGGGCGAGAAACTGGTCGCCCTTGAGCGTGAGGCCTTTGCCATTGCCGGTGAAGAGTTCAACCTCGGCTCGCCGAAGCAACTGGGCGTGATCCTCTATGAAAAGCTCGGTTTGCCCGTACTCAGCAAAACTGCCAAGGGCCAGGCCTCGACCGCCGAAGCGGTGTTGGCCGAGTTGGCCGAACAGGACTATCCGCTGCCCAAAGTACTGATGCAATATCGCTCACTGAGCAAGCTCAAGAGCACCTACACCGACCGTTTGCCCGAGCAAATCAACGCTCGCACCGGGCGCATTCATACGTCTTACCAGCAAGCCGTTGCCGCCACCGGACGTTTGTCGTCGATCGATCCGAACTTGCAGAACATTCCGATTCGCACCGCCGAAGGTCGTCGGATTCGTCAGGCGTTCGTCGCGCCCAAAGGCTACAAGCTGCTGGCTGCGGACTATTCGCAAATCGAACTGCGGATCATGGCGCATCTGGCCAAGGACGAAGGCTTGCTGCACGCCTTCCGCAACAACCTCGATGTACACCGCGCTACAGCAGCGGAGGTGTTTGGCGTCGAGCTCGACGCGGTCACCAACGATCAGCGTCGCAGTGCCAAAGCCATCAACTTCGGCCTGATCTACGGCATGAGCGCGTTTGGACTGGCCAAGCAGATCGGCGTCGACCGTAAACAATCCCAGGCCTACATCGACCGTTACTTCGCCCGCTATCCCGGCGTGCTGGAATACATGGAGCGCACGCGCGCCCAGGCCGCCGAGCAAGGTTTCGTCGAAACCATCTTCGGCCGTCGTCTCTACCTGCCGGAAATCAACGCGAAAAACCAGGCCCTGCGCAAAGCTGCCGAGCGCACGGCGATCAACGCCCCGATGCAAGGCACCGCGGCGGACATCATCAAAAAAGCCATGGTAGCGGTGGATAACTGGCTGACATCGTCCGGCCTTGACGCCAAAGTCATCCTGCAGGTGCATGATGAATTGGTGCTCGAGGTGCGAGAGGACTTGGTCGACCAGGTCCGTGAGGAAATTCGCGTGCACATGAGCAGCGCCGCACAGCTGGATGTACCGCTTCTGGTCGAGGTAGGTGTAGGCAACAACTGGGATGAGGCGCACTAAGTCGCCTGAGGGACGTGTGTGCTGCGGCCTCTTGCCGCAGCACAAAATAACGAAGGGCTATAGTGCGGAAAATAACGACGATTATTTCCAATGGTTTTTGAAAATAGTCTGAACTAAATCCGTGAACCGCCACTCAGAGATACTGAATGGCTGGTGAAGCCCTTCGATGCTCCTATGTTGTGTTAAGTGTTGGCAGATATCTGGACCCCGCCCTAGCGGTCCGGAACTTGAACCCCGGAACTTCTCCCTCCCCATATGAAGTCCGGGGTTTTTTTTGCCTGGCTTTTTTCCCTGCAAGCCTTATTCGGCAGTCTCGCTGCCCTTGTCCGCCAGTTCCATCCAGCCCGCCAATACAGTGTAGGCGTCTTCCAGGCCCATTCGTTTCGGCGCCGAAAACAGCTGGATAGTGATCGTATCGCCCCAGCCCTTGCGGATTTCCGCCTGAACCTTGAGCAGCACGTTTTTCGCCGCGCCATAGGTCAGCTTGTCTGCCTTGGTCAGCAAAATATGCATCGGCATGCCACTGGCCATGGCCCAATCGAGCATCAGCAGGTCGAAGTCAGTCATTGGATGACGGATGTCCATCATCAGAATCAAACCTTTCAAACTCTCGCGACCGCCCAGATAGGCTTCGAGGTGACGCTGCCAGTGCAGCTTCAACGGGATCGGTACTTTCGCGTAACCGTAACCCGGCAGGTCGACCAGACGGCGTTCATCGTCTAGCTTGAAGAAGTTCAACAGCTGTGTGCGCCCCGGTGTTTTCGAGGTCCGCGCCAGGCTGGCGTGCGTCAGAGTGTTCAACGCGCTGGATTTGCCGGCGTTGGAACGCCCGGCGAAGGCCACTTCAAAGCCTTCGTCGTCGGGGCATTGATCGACTTTGGCGGCGCTGAGCATGAAGGTGGACTGTTGGCACAGACCGAGGATGGGGTTCTTGAGTTGCATGGGATTTCCGATGTGGGCGGCGCCGGGAATGGACGCGGCAAGCAGTGTCGTTTCCGTTTCAGTGACGCCAGTATATAATGCCGCAGATTTTGTGTGCGCTTTGTCCCAGCGTAGGATGAAGTTCACGAGAGCGATTAACCTTGATTGCGCATTAGAACGCAGCACGCTCTCAACCCTGAAAAGGTCGTTTTATGACGAAATGGCTGCTAGCTGCCGGTGTCTTGATGCCGCTTTACAGCGCTCAGGCTACACAGGATCCGGAAGCTGTGTACAACCGTGTTTGTGGTGCCTGTCATTCCGGCCAACTACCCATGGCGCCTCGCAAGGGCGATCAGGAAGCTTGGACGCCGAGGTTGGCGAAAGGTATGGAGACGCTGGTGCAACACGTGACCCAGGGTTTCAAGGCGATGCCGCCGCGTGGTTTGTGCATGGACTGCAGTGCCGAGGATTACCGAGCCATCATCCACTGGATGAGCGAGTAAACCCGGCCCATAACTCTTTAACCCTTAGCCGTAGTTGGATTAGCTGATGAACAAATTGATCGTGAGTCTGCTGTTGACCGTGGGGATCTCCGGCATTGCCCATGCTGCAGGTGATGCGACTGCTGGTCAGGCGAAAGCCGCAGTATGTGGCGCCTGTCATGGCCCGGATGGCAATAGCATGGCGCCTAACTTTCCGAAACTGGCAGGTCAGGGCGAGCGTTATCTGAACAAGCAGCTGCACGACATCAAGTCCGGCAAACGCACGGTACTGGAAATGACCGGCCTGCTGACCAATCTGAGTGATCAGGATCTGGCTGATATCGCCGCCTACTACGCCAGCCAGAAAGGCAGCGTCGGCGCCGCCGATCCGAAAGTCGTGGCTCGCGGTGAAGCACTGTTCCGTGGTGGCGATCTGGCCAAGGGCCTGCCTTCTTGCACCGGCTGCCATTCGCCTAATGGCACCGGCAACGCCGCAGCGGGCTTCCCGCATCTGGGCGGGCAACACGCTCAATATGTCGCCAAGCAACTGACCGAATTCCGCAAGGAAGAAGGCGGCCGCACCAACGACGGCGACACCAAACCGATGCAGAGCATCGCTAAAAAGCTGAGCGACGAAGATATCGCCGCAGTCTCCAGCTATATTCAAGGCTTGCACTAAGGCCTGTGATCGAGTGTTGTGAGTGGTGTACATCTCTTGCAACGTTAACACTCGATTAATCCGTCGATGCAAACATAAAAAGGGTAGCTTTGGCTGCCCTTTTTTGTGGCCGCTGCCGTTACACTACAAACTCAAGCCCGCCAGGATCTGTCTGAAAACAGGTCGCGCGAGGCGACCCAATTGTCCAGGAGTAAAGCATGCGTAATCTGATCATCAGCGCCGCGCTCGTCGCTGCCAGCCTGTTCGGCATGACTGCCCAAGCCGCCGAAAAACCTGAAGCGCCCTATGTCGAGCTGAGCAATCCGGTCCCGGTGGCCGTGCCTGGCAAGATCGAAGTCGTGGAGCTGTTCTGGTACGGCTGCCCGCATTGCTATGCCTTCGAACCTGTTGTTAACCCATGGGCTGAAAAGCTGCCTTCGGATGTGAACTTCGTGCGCATTCCGGCCATGTTTGGCGGCCCTTGGGACGCACACGGCCAAATGTTCCTGACCCTCGAAGCCATGGGTGTCGAGAGCAAGGTGCACGCGGCAGTTTTCGAGGCGATTCAGAAAGAACACAAGAAACTGACCGACAAAGAAGACATGGCCGACTTCCTGGCGACCCAAGGTGTAGACAAGGACAAGTTCCTGGCCACCTTCGACTCCTTCGCTATCAAGGGCCAGATCAACAAAGCCAAAGAGCTTGCCAAGAAATATGAAATCTCCGGCGTGCCTACCATGGTCGTCAACGGTAAGTATCGCTTTGACATCGGCTCTGCTGGCGGAGCTGAACAAGCGCTCAAACTGGCCGACCAACTGGTTGCCAAAGAGCGAGCGGCAACCAAGGCCGTCGCCAACTAAGCGCGGCACCTGCCATGCGCCGCTGGGGAACTGAACGCATCGTTGGCCTGCATCACCCGCGGGTCAACGAGCATCACCTGGAATCGACGGGGTTGCCCGTGGACAACCGTCTGCGTTTGCTCAGTTTCAATATCCAGGTCGGTATCAGTACCGAGCGCTATCGGCACTATCTGACCCGCGGCTGGCAGCATCTGCTGCCGCACACCGGGCGCGCCGACAACCTGCAAAAAATCGGTAATCTGCTGGGTGACTTCGATCTGGTCGCCTTGCAGGAAGCCGATGGCGGCAGCCTGCGATCAGGCTACGTCAATCAGGTCGAACACCTGGCGCAGCTCGGCGCCTTCCCTTATTGGTATCAACAACTCAATCGCAATCTCGGTCATCTCGGCCAGCACAGCAATGGCGTGCTCAGCCGCCTGCGCCCGTGGGCGATCGAAGATCATCCACTGCCAGGACCCAAGGGTCGCGGGGCCATTCTGGTGCGCTTCGGCGAAGGTCCGGAGGCACTCGTGGTGGTGATGATGCACCTGGCGCTGGGCGCTCGCGCCCGGAGCATGCAACTGGCTTACATCCGCGAGTTGATCGGCGGCTATAAACACCAGGTGCTGATGGGCGATATGAATACCCATGCCAGTGACTTGCTGCAAAACTCCCCGTTGCGTGATTTAGGCCTGCTCGCGCCGCAACTGGAAGCGACCTTTCCCAGCTGGCGCCCACAGCGCTGCCTGGACCATATTCTGCTCAGCCCCACCCTGACCCTTGAAAAGGTCGAAGTGCTGGCACATCCCATTTCCGATCACCTGCCGGTCGCGGTAGAGATTCGTCTGCCGGGTTCGCTCACGGCTGATGCATTGCCCGCGTTGAGTCCTGCCTGAATGAGCGACGAAGTACAGCGCTGGAAAGAGAAATACCTCAAAAGCATCGAACAACAAGAAAAACTGGAACGTCGATGGGACGCCCGGCTTGATCTGCTGCGTCGTGGGTTGGTGCGCAGCACCCTGGCCGCAGAAGGTACTGATCGCGCCGTTGATCAATGCATGAAGGAAATGCGCGAAGTCGTGCGCACCGATGACATGGACGCCGGCCTGGCTGCCTTGCTGCCACGCCTGGAAAAAGCCGTGCTCGACTCTGAGCAACGCAGGGAAACCCGGGTCGATCAAGTCAGTGCCGCCCTGACGGCACTGGTCTCTCAGTTGCAAGCACTGCCTTTGCCCCGGGAAGTGAGCCGGCCGCTGAAAAATTTCGCCAAGCAGCTGGACGGACGCGTAGGCCAGGCCCGTGAAATCCCGTTGCTGCTCAGCGAGCTGAGCGGCTTGCAAGGCAAAGCCTTGAGCCTGTTGGAGAACCCGGTAGAGCCCGGTCGCCCGGGTTTGCTGCAGCGCCTGTTCGGTAACCGGGAAGCGGATGAAATCGCGCCAAAGATCGCCGCCCCTGAATTGCCAATACCTGCCCCGAAACCCGTCGAACCGGTTGCAGTACCGCTGGCCGCGCGCCCACACGCAACAGTCAATCTCGCGCCAGTGGCGGACGACCCCCAAGGGGTGATGCCAACCGTTGAAGCCACCCTGCCTGCTATTGCGTCTCCTGAGCCAGTGGAAATTCCGGCACCCACTTCAGCAACGGTCACCGCAGCTGAAATCGTGGCATTCGAACCGCCCGTGCTGGAGCCAGAAACGACGAGTGGCCACACCCCAGAGCTACACATCCCGTCGAACATTGAACAACTGCAAGAGCCGGCTCCATCGTTCGCCATACCCGCCACTCAGGCTCCGCCGGCAATCAACCCAGACGAACTGATCCCGGCAGCCGTCGATCCGCAACTGCCTGAACACGACATTCTGTATGCCCTGCCGGACTCGCCTGAACCGTCCTACAGCTCTGTGGCCAAGCACATCGAAGATACCCTTCTGGGCCTTCTCGACGACCTGACGCTGCCCGAGCGTCATCGACCGCAAGCCGAAACAATGCGCCATCGCCTCCAAAACGGCTTGAACTGGTATGAACTGCTGCCCATCCTCGATGATCTGGCAACCTTGATGCTGGCCATTACCGACAGCGGCCAGCACGAATTCGAAGCGTATCTACAGCACCTCAACGAACGCCTCGAGTCATTTCAGAGCAATCTGCAGGCCGCCAGCGAAGGCCACGCCGACAACAGCTCTGCCGCGCGCGCGATGGACACGCAGATTCGCGAACAAGTCGACGGCTTGCAAAGCAGCATGCAGGAGGCAGCGGACCTTGATGATCTCAAGCATATGCTGGAAAACCATCTCGAAGGCCTGCTCGGTACGATGGATCAGCACCAGAAGCAACGCGACGAACGTGAGAAGGAAGTAGCCGCCCGCCTGCAAAGCCTGGCCGAAAGGGTTGCTCACATGGAGCAGGAAGCCCTGGGCTACCGCGAGCATCTCGAAGAGCAGCGCCAGAAGGCCTTGATCGATCCCTTGACCGGCCTGCCGAATCGAGCAGCCTGGAGCGAACGCCTGGAGCACGAAATCGGTCAATGGAAACAACATGGCAATACCCTGTTGCTGGCAATGCTTGACCTCGACCATTTCAAACGCATCAATGACAACTATGGCCATCTGGCGGGCGACAAGGTGCTGAAAATCATCGCCAACGTGCTGCGCAAGCGTCTGCGCGGAACAGACTTCATTGCCAGGTTTGGCGGCGAGGAATTCGTGCTGCTGATGCCAGCCACACTACCGATGGCTGGCGCGAAACTACTGGAAACATTGCGCGCATCGATCGAAGCCTGCCCGTTTCACTTCAAGGGTGAGCGAGTCACCATCACTATTTCCATGGGGCTGACTGCCTTCAGACCGGGCGAACATAGCGATCTTGTGCTTAAAAGAGCTGATCAGGCGCTATATCGGGCGAAAAATACCGGACGAAATCGAGTAGAACTGGGCTGATAGCCAATTGTTCCATTTTGTTTAAAGGAGCATTTTGCCGTCAGCGCCGCAAGGCAATACGTTACACTGTTGCATTATTGTCTCGCGTGTATTGCCCTTGCCATGAAATGTCTCGTTCTTATTGCGTCCCTGCTTCTATTAGCCGGTTGTGCCAGTGGCCCCCGAATCGATACCAGCCACGTTTCAGCCAATCACGACAGTCGCATTCAGTTCGTGGTGATGCATTACACCTCCGCATCCCTGGAGACCTCGCTGCAATTGCTGACCCATGGCGAGGTCAGCAGCCACTACCTGATTAGCGACGACAAGCGCGCCACTATATATAAGCTAATGGATGAAAATTTCCGGGCCTGGCACGCTGGCGAAAGCGAATGGCAAGGCCGGACCTGGTTGAACTCCAGTTCCATTGGCATCGAGATCGTCAATCAGGGCTTTGAGGACACCCCGAACGGGCGTCTTTGGTATCCCTACAGCGAAGCCCAGATTCAGTCGATGATCTTTCTGCTCAAAGACATCAGCAAGCGTCAAGGCATCAGCCCTCGCCATATCATTGGCCATAGCGACATCGCACCGATGCGCAAACTTGACCCCGGCCCGCTGTTTCCCTGGAAGCGCCTGGCTGCCGAAGGCCTGGGGATCTGGCCGGACGAGCAGGCCGTGGCGCGCCAGCAAGCCCAGTTCGCGGTGCAATTACCCAGCATCAGTTGGTTTCAGGGGCAGCTTGCCCGCCTGGGCTACGCCACGCCGCAAACCGGCGAACTGGATGTAGAGACACGTAATGTGCTGGCAGCCTTTCAGCTGCATTTTCGCCCTTCCCGTTTCGACGGTACACCGGACGCACAAACCGCGGCGATTCTTCAGGTGTTGAATCAGACAAAATAATGACGCCCGCCCGACGGTCAGCGCTTTTTCCAAATCAGCAGCTATAACTCATTGGTAATTCTTCGGATATTCCATGATGCCTGCTGCTCGGGAGAGACTGCATAGCTGGTTCTATCGCCCTTGGTTTTTGGCGATGCTGGCTACTGCCTTGAGCGCAACGCTTCTGACGGTCGGCAGTTTGTTCGTGGCGATGCATCAGGTCGAGCATAACGAGAGCCAGGAAATGAATGCCCAAGGTGAGCGCTTCCTCGCCCGCCTGGAGCAACTGTTCGGACAGCTGCGCGAAAGCCTCGATGACCTGGAAGCCCAGCCGCTGCGAGGTTGCGATGATGACATGATCGCCACCCTGCAGCAGGTCAGCTTCAATTACCGCTTCGTTTATGAAGCCGCTTATATGGACACTTCGCGAATCTGCTCCAACCGCCCCCGCCAGGAAGGGGTGTCGCTGATCCGACCGCCGGACATCAAGGGCCCCACCTACAGCTATTGGCTCAACACCACCACCGAACCCGATGAGAACCGCGCCGCACTGATGCTTGGGCGTGGCAATTTCCGGGTGGCGACGTCCCGCGGGCATTTGACCGACATGGTCGATCTGTCTCCGGGGAGCAGCCTGTTGGTGGTGCTCGACCACGGCACCCGGGCGATTCCGGTACTCGGTGTCGCGCAGGCCTGGCCCCCCGCGGAACCCTGGCCCCCGAAAAGCCCCAATGCGCTGCAAGTCACCCATACCCGCCTGATTTACCGAATGCCCACTAACACCCCCGAATACCAACTGGTACTGATCACCCCACGCACTGGAATGCATGTACCGGCGGTATGGTGGTGGCTACTGCCGGCCAGCCTGGCGCTGAGTGCCTGTGTCGGCATTCTGGTGTTTTTGCTGGTACGCCAGCGTCAATCGCTGGATGCCGAACTGCAAGGCGCCATGCGGCGAGGCGAGTTACAGGTGTTGTATCAACCGATCTTCGACCTCGACAGCCGCAACTGCGTCGGTGCCGAAGCCCTGCTGCGCTGGCGAAGGCCGGACGGCACGCTGACCAGTCCCGACCTGTTCATTCCGATGGCGGAGAATACCGGCCAGATCCGCCAGATGACCGACTTCGTATTACAACGCCTGCTTGAACAGCTCGGGCAACTGTTGCGGTCCAACCCGCAGCTGTACATCTCGGTCAACCTGGCGGCCTGCGATGTCATGGTGCCGCGTATCGGTCAGGTGATGGCGCGCCTGCTGAGCGTGCACCGAGTGGCGGCCAGGCAGATTGCCTTTGAAGTGACCGAGCGCGGATTGGTGGATGTGGTGGTGGCCAGAGAAAACCTGCAAGCCCTGCGGGATGTAGGGCATCAGGTGCTGATCGACGACTTTGGCACCGGCTATTGCAGCCTCGCCTACCTGCAAACCTTACCGGTGGACTGCTTGAAAATCGACAAGGCGTTTATCGACGCGCTGGGCCATGATGCCGCCAGCAGCGGCGTGGCACCGCACATCATTCGCATGGCTCAGGCTCTGCAACTCAAAGTGATTGCGGAAGGTATCGAACACGAAGCCCAAGCGGTGTTTCTGAGCAGCGAAGGGGTGAAGTTCGGTCAGGGCTGGCTGTTCGCCCACGCACTGAGCGCCGTGCAGTTCATCGAACTGATTACCCGTGGCCGTCGATTGAGCACACGACGTCTGGATGACGAAGCCTGAGAAGGTTCCGGTTTATATCGCCAGCGCCATGTAGAACTGCGTCCCCTGCCCCGGCCGCGAGTAAACACCCATCCGCCCGCCATGCAGCTGCACGATTTCCTTGCACAGCGCCAGACCCAGGCCGGCACCGCCCTTTTTGCGGCCGACCTGAACAAAGGGCTCGAAGATCCGTCCTTGCTGGCCGTAGGCAATGCCTTCGCCGTTGTCCTCGACGCTGATAATCATCCGCTCACCATGGCGCCGGGCCTGCAAACGGATCAGTCCGTCGTGGGAGGTATGACGCAAGGCATTGTCGATCAAGTTGTCGAGCACCCTTTCCAGTTGCGCCTGATCAGCTTGCAGACGCGGCAACGGTCCCTGCACTTCCACCAGCAGCTCAATCCCCTTCTCCTGCGCCGAGCTGGCAAAACGTGTCTGTGCCTGATCCAGCAAGTCTTCGATGGAGCACGGTGCCAAGGTGAGTTTTTGCAAGCCGTTTTGATAGCGAGAGAAATTCAGCAGGTCGTTGATCAACTGCATCAAGCGCTGCATTTCTTCGTTGACAGTGTCCAACAGGTCGGCTTCGCGGGAGTCTTCGGCAAAATGCGTCCGCTCGCGGAACAGGCCGAATGCCATGTGCATCCCGGTAACCGGTGTGCGCAACTCATGGGAGGCGCGCAAGACGAACTCGCTGCGTACCCGTTCGAAGGCGCGCTGTTCGGTGACGTCATGCAACACCATCACAGCGCCGAGAATATGGCCCTGGGTATGGCTGACCGGCGTCAGGCTATACGTCAGCAATCGCGACTCCCCATCAACCTCGATGCTCAAGTCGTCCGGCGCGCGTTCCAGCGTGCCGCCGCGCAATACCAGTTGCAGTTGTTCATCCAGCTCGGGACGCTCAAGCGCCGTGCCCAGACCTTGGCCGAGACGCTCGGTATCCCAGCCTAATTGGCGCTGAGCCACGGGATTGAGGTGCTCGAGATGACCTTGGCGATCAATGATCAGCAAACCGTCGTCGATGCTGTCGAGCACCGCTTGCAAACGTTGCTGACCGGCGAGCAGCTCGTCGATATTGGTAGCTTGGTGCTCACGCAGTGCCTCGGCCATGATGCCGAAACGGCGGGTCAGTTGGTTCATTTCCACCGCGGAGGAAATCGGCAGGGTCACTTCGAAATTACCCTGGCCGATGTTGTCGGCCGCCGCGGCCAAGGCCTCGATCGGTGCCCCGAACCGCCGGGCGATCGCATGGGCGGTAATGAACCCGATAAACAACACCGCCACCCCGACCAACCCAAGCAGGCCGGCAATCAACAGTGCCCGCTCCCGGGCCTTGCGTTCGATCTCAGTGATGTTTTCCAGTGCGCGCTTCTGTTCAGAGATCAAACCGTTACGCAACGCGTTGAATTTTTCCGTGAGACCCTCGGTATCATTGACTACCTGTACCGGAGCGCGGGAAAGATCAAAGGCCTGCAACAAGTTCTGATAATCAGCCTTGGCCTTTTTGAAACCATACTGGGTATCCTCGCTGGACAGCTCGCGAGCAATGCCTTCGTCAAGCAATTCAAGGGCGTGTTGCCTGGATGCCTCGAACGCCGCAGGGTCAGAGTTTTCGTCAAGCACGATGATCAGTTGATCACCCAGGGTCTGACGCAGCTTCAAGCCCAGATCCAGCCTGACGAAGTTGTCACGGATCAAGGCTTCCTGAGTCCCTGCCATCTGCATCACGCTGACCAGTCCGAGCAAAAGCCCAAGCAGCGCCACGGTGATCAGCGCGGAAATACTCAGAAACAGCCGGGTGCGCAACGTCATCGCCAGTTTCATCAGTTACGACTCACAGGTTGTACTGCTTGCGTTTGCGGTACAGGGTCGAGGCATCGATACCCAGGGTCTTGGCCGCCTGATCCAGGGTGTCGGCCGTGGCGAGAACCGCGCCAATGTGAGCTTTTTCCAGTTCATCCAGGCTCAGCGCAGCACCAATGCGTGGCGTGTGGTTGGTCGGGGTCTCGGCCATGCCCAAGTGGCTGAGTTCTACCCGCTCCTGCGGACAAATGATGCTCGCGCGCTCCACCACGTTGCGCAGCTCGCGAATGTTGCCCGGCCAGCGGTAGCTCAGCAGCGCTTCGCGGGCCTCGTCGCTGAAACAGCGGGCCGGACGCGAGTACTCCTTGACGAAGCGCGCCAGGAAACGGTCAGCCAGGTTCAGAATATCTTCCCTGCGCTCACGAAGCGGCGGCAGGTGCAACGTGATGACGTTCAGGCGATAGAGCAAGTCCTCACGAAAACGGCCCTCGCGAACCATGTCTTCCAGGTTGAGGTTAGTGGCTGCGAGGATTCGCACGTCGGCGCGACGGGTCACCGGGTCGCCCACGCGTTCGTATTCCTTGTCCTGAATGAAACGCAGCAATTTGGGCTGCAAGGTCAAAGGAAAGTCGCCGATCTCGTCGAGAAACAACGTCCCGCCGTCGGCCTGATTGACACGACCCAAGGTGCTTTCGCTGGCACCGGTAAATGCGCCACGGCTGTGGCCGAAAAGCTCGCTGTCCATTAATTCGGCAGTCAGGGATGGGCAATTGATGGTGACGCAGGATTTCTTCTGGCGTTTACTCCAGCCGTGAATCGCCCGTGACAGCTCACCTTTACCGGTGCCGGATTCGCCGAGAAGCAGGATATTGGCGTCGGTGCTGGCGACCTGGCGCGCGGTTTCGAGCACCACTTTCATGGCCGGACTGTGGGAGTCCAGCCCCTCCTTGGGTTTGCGCACTTCGCCTTCGAGGGCTTCCAGTCGCGCCGAGAGTTGCCGTACTTCCAGCTGTTTGGCAGTGGCCAGACGCAACTGGTCGGGGCTGCAAGGCTTGACCAGATAGTCGGCGGCACCGGCCTGAATCGCATCCACGGCAGTGTCCACGGCCGAGTGAGCAGTGACGATCACCACCCGCATCCACGGTGCCTGGATGCGCATCTGGGCCAATACATCGAGCCCATTGTCTTCACCCAGGCGCAAATCGAGGAAGCACAAATCGAAAACCTGGCGCTGCAACAAGGCTTCGGCCTGAGCAGCGCTGGTCGCGGTGGCCACGCTATAGCCTTCGTCTTCGAGGCAATAGCGAAAGGTTCGGAGGATGGCGGACTCGTCGTCCACCAGAAGAATGCGGCCTTGATGCTCAGTGGCTGATTCCATGTTCCTACGCTCCTTTAATTGTTGAATTTTGGTTATGCCCGAAAAAATCGGGCAACTTGCATGATTGATTGTGGCCGATTTCAGCCATATCAGCGGAGCTATCTACTTCGCCACAAGATAACTCACTGATTTATTTAATTTTTTATTAATGAACCGTTCTTCGGCGATTGCCTGCGTCCCTTTCTGACATCCGCGCCCTTCGTTCAATTCCAAAAATATTGAAAGTTTCGGCGAATTCATCGTGCATTACGCACGGCCTTGAATGGGCCATCGTGCAGGATGCGTCCAAACCGATTTTCACATATCAGTTAACTCATTGATTTCAATCGTATTAAACCCGACAAAAAGGTGGCATGCAGGCTGCAAGTGTCTGAGTAATCAGGGCATTTAATAAATCAGTGCCCGCCAACTACCCACAGTGGGAGGACTTCAGGATGACTCGCCAAGGTGCCGCCCAATTGCGTATTTCGCCATTGCATATTCAGCAAGGCTTGTTCGCCCTGCTGGCATTGTTGATCACCTTTATTGGCGGCCAGCAGTTCTTGCGTTGGGAGCAGAGCCAGCAGCCAGAGACGCCGCACCTGTCGATTCCACCTCCCCCCCAAACCCACTTCAGCGCCGTCAGCAACCAGGCTGACAGCGACTCGATGCGAATGATGGACGTCGACCAGGCCCAGCCTGTGGACGAGACACCTCAGGAGCGTTGGGTGTTTTAAGCAAACGAACTTGGCGCGCTCAACGCGCCGGGAAAAGCACCACAAGCAACACCTTCAAATAGAAGCGTAAGGAGTATCACCATGTTGAGCTGGGCAATCACATTCTTGATCATTGCCATCATCGCTGCAGTATTGGGCTTCGGTGGTATCGCGGGCACCGCCACGGGTATCGCCAAGATTCTCTTTGTCGTATTCCTGGTGATGTTCATTGCTTCCTTCTTCTTTGGCCGCCGTGGTCGAGGCTGAACATGAGCATTTCGTTAAAGACAGTGGCAGCCGCCCTGCTTCTGGGCGGCAGTGCCATGGCAATGGCGGCCAATGATGGCCAGATGCGGGCCAATGAGTTGCTCACTGCAGACCCGCAGTACCGGGAAACCTGGCAAGGCGTTGTGAAGAAAGAAGAACGCCTGCCGGAATGGGTGATGAACCTGTCCGGCGATGCCGAGCAAATGAATGCCGTCGAAGAGGATGGCGACAAGTATGTGGTCGGACCGCTCTGCGAAACCCGGCAGACATGTCTGAACAAACGCTTGATCGTGGCATTCAGCTTCGACAAAAAGGATGCCTACGCCATGCTGGTCGAAGTGCCAGCGGGCCTGCCGGCCGACAAGTCGCCCACGCGACATGCCGATTACCGCTTCCTCGGCAAGGCGGACGACGGCATGCAGAAGTTGTTGATGGAGCAACTGAAGAAAGATCCGAATTGGTACTGAGTTTCGAATGAAAGAGGCAACAGCGCTTCTTTCCACTGCGCTACCCGAGGACGGTAGACGCATGACCAAGGGGTCGGGACGTTCTGACTGCTTCAGGGTCGGAGTGACCTACGGGTACAGGGAGTACCTGCGCAAGGGCCAGGTCAGGTAAAGCTGCGACGCAAGTTCGCCGGGGCCAGGGCGGCTCGACGGACTTGCGGAGAGCTTCAGCGTGCAAAACGTTGATCTAGAGCACTCTGCTCATCTGTTCTTGCTGCATATTCTCCGCAAAACCGTTTCGCGGTGTTTCTTCGTGACCGTATATCGAGAAAGCTCCGACCTTATCTAGAAGATAATTCGCCGCCAAACGTAGTCCTTTTCCCAAATTTACGCCTATTTAAAAAACATCGACCTGCGCTGAAATGGCCGGTTCACGGCACTTATGCCCGCGTAAATGTCGTATTCGAACCGCTTGGGACGTGGGTTTCAGTTGGAAAATCTCATGCCGATTCGGCATAGGGTAGGCGTTTACGGCATTAGACGGCGCTTCCCCGCATCGGAATAGTTGCGCCTTTTTCGCTGCCTGAGAGCTGTAAATGCTCGCTCGCGGGGACCTTATACGGGGGCAATGCAAGACGTATTCGCCATTGAGCGTTTCAGTTCATGCATCAGCCTGAGTCAAACGCAAGTAAGGGTAAAGATATGAAGAAGGCAAAGCTTAGCCTCGCCTGGCAGATCCTCATCGGTCTGGTTCTGGGGATAGCAATTGGTGCACTGCTCAACCATTTCAGTGCCGAAAAAGCCTGGTGGATCAGCAACGTGCTGCAACCGGCAGGCGATATCTTTATCCGTCTGATCAAGATGATCGTGATCCCGATCGTGATCTCCTCGCTGATCGTCGGCATTGCCGGCGTGGGCGACGCGAAGAAACTCGGTCGCATCGGTCTGAAGACCATCATTTACTTCGAGATCGTCACCACCATCGCCATTCTGGTCGGTCTGGTGTTGGCCAACGTGGTCCATCCGGGCACCGGCATCGACATGAGCACCCTGGGTACGGTGGATATTTCCAAGTACCAGGCCACTGCCGCCGAGGTCCAGCATGAACATGCGTTCATCCAGACCATTCTCAACCTGATCCCGTCCAACATCTTCGCGGCCATGGCCCGCGGCGAGATGCTGCCGATCATCTTCTTCTCTGTGTTGTTCGGTCTCGGTCTGTCGAGCCTGCAATCGGACCTGCGCGAGCCGCTGGTGAAGATGTTCCAGGGCGTATCGGAAAGCATGTTCAAGGTCACCCACATGATCATGAACTACGCCCCGATCGGCGTGTTCGCATTGATCGCGGTGACCGTGGCCAACTTCGGCTTCGCCTCTCTGCTGCCGCTGGCCAAATTGGTCGTTCTGGTTTACTTCGCCATCGCCTTCTTCGCCTTTGTGGTGCTGGGCCTGATCGCTCGCCTGTTCGGCTTCTCGGTGATCAAGCTGATGCGCATCTTCAAGGATGAGCTGGTCCTGGCTTACTCCACCGCCAGTTCCGAAACCGTGCTGCCGCGCGTGATCGAGAAGATGGAAGCCTATGGCGCGCCGAAAGCCATTTGCAGTTTCGTGGTACCGACCGGCTACTCGTTCAACCTCGACGGTTCGACCCTGTACCAGAGCATCGCGGCGATCTTCATTGCCCAGCTCTACGGCATCGACCTGTCGATCAGCCAACAGTTGCTGCTGGTGCTGACGCTGATGGTCACCTCCAAAGGCATCGCCGGCGTACCGGGTGTGTCCTTCGTGGTACTGCTGGCCACTTTGGGCAGCGTTGGTATTCCGCTGGAAGGCTTAGCGTTCATCGCCGGTGTCGACCGCATCATGGACATGGCCCGTACCGCGCTGAACGTGATTGGTAATGCCTTGGCCGTGCTGGTCATCGCACGTTGGGAAGGTATGTACGACGACGCCAAGGGCGAGCGCTACTGGAACTCCCTGCCGCACTGGCGCAGCAAGGAAAAATTGCCGGTTGGCGAGATTTCCAGTAACTGATACGAAACCCTGTGGGAGCAGGCAAGCCCGCTCCCACAAAGGGCCTCAAACAAACCCCGGAGAAATCCGGGGTTTGTCGTTTCTGGCTACCCCGCTATCATTCGCCGCATCTTCCGGGGGATTTGACTGATGCTTAATGGCCTGTGGCTTGGCTTCTTCATCGTGGCGGCCGTTTCGGCGCTGGCGCAATGGCTGATCGGCGGTAACGCCGGGATCTTTGCGGCGATGGTGGAGAGCATTTTCGCCATGGCTAAATTGTCGGTCGAGGTCATGATCCTGCTGTTCGGCACCCTCACCCTCTGGCTGGGGTTTCTGCGGATCGCGGAAAAGGCAGGAATCGTCGAATGGCTGGCCAAGGCGCTGGGCCCGCTGTTCCTGCGCCTGATGCCGGAAGTGCCGCCCGGGCATCCGGCCATCGGTCTGATCACCCTCAACTTCGCCGCCAATGGCCTGGGCCTGGACAACGCCGCCACGCCGATCGGCCTCAAGGCCATGCGTGCGTTGCAAGACATCAACCCCAGCGACACCATCGCCAGCAACGCGCAGATCCTCTTTCTGGTGCTCAACGCCTCCTCCCTGACCCTGCTGCCGGTGACGATCTTCATGTACCGCGCCCAGCAAGGCGCGCCCGATCCGACCCTGGTGTTCCTGCCGATTCTGCTCGCGACCAGTTGCTCGACCCTGGTTGGCCTGTTGTCGGTGGCGTTCATGCAGCGTCTGCGCCTGTGGGACCCGGTGGTGCTCGCCTACCTGATTCCCGGTGCCCTGGCCCTCGGCGCCTTCATGGCGCTGCTGGCGACGCTCTCGGCGACCGCTCTGGCGAGCCTGTCATCGATCCTCGGCAACCTGACGCTGTTCGGGCTGATCATGCTGTTTCTGGTGATCGGCGCATTACGCAAAGTGAAGGTCTACGAGGCGTTCATTGAAGGCGCGAAAGAAGGCTTCGAGGTGGCCAAGAACCTGCTGCCGTATCTGGTGGCGATGCTGTGTGCCGTAGGCGTGCTGCGAGCATCCGGGGCGCTGGATTTCGGTCTGGACGGGATTCGGCATCTGGTGGAGTGGGCCGGTTGGGACACGCGCTTCGTCGATGCGCTGCCGACGGCCATGGTCAAACCCTTCTCCGGCAGCGCCGCACGGGCAATGCTGATCGAAACCATGAAGACATCCGGGGTCGACAGCTTCCCGGCACTGGTGGCGGCGACGCTCCAGGGCAGTACCGAAACGACCTTCTATGTGTTGGCGGTGTACTTCGGCGCGGTGGGCATTCAGCGTGCACGGCATGCGGTGGGGTGTGCGTTGCTGGCGGAGTTGGCGGGTGTTCTTGGCGCGATCGGGGTTTGTTACTGGTTCTTCGGCTAACCGAGAACCCTGTGGGAGCGAGCCTGCTCGCCCCCACATTGATGTGTGTAGGTCTTCAAGGCCTCAGCGGCGGCGCAACCTTCTGACCTTGCTCCACCGTCCAGGCCACCACTTGCGCCGTCAATTGGTCGCTGGCCAGGCCAAAACCGGTCACCACCGCCGGCACCTTCACATCGCTCAACGGCTGACGCACTTCAAAGCGCCGGCTGGCGAAGATTCGCTGGTCATACCCACGCACCAGCAACGCATCCATGCGCACGACCACACTCGCCACCGTGCCCTGGTACTCGGTCTGGAATGCTTGCAGGTTGCCGCCCAGTTCCAGGTCCGCCTGGAAATTACTGTCATCGGTGCTGAGCAACGGCACACGACCGTCACGCTGGAAACCATCGAGCAGACGATTGCGCAACAGCACCGGTGCCGGGTCGCTCCAGCGTGAAGCCTTGTAGCTGCTGATCAGGTCACCCTGAGGGATGACGGCGATTTTCGGGTTGTTCAAGGCTTCGCTGGCCTGAGGCTTGGCCACCCGCAACGACCAGCGCTGCGGCGTGCCGTGATGGGCCGGTGCGTTGCTCTGTGCCGACGGCAGTCGATAGACATCGGACGGCTCGGTCTTGGGGAAAATCGAACAGGACGCGACCAATGCAAAACCGGCGAGGAGGGCGAGATGAGCCAGCTTCATGGCGTGAACTCCTTGTTTTTATCACTGCCCAGCAGGTAACCGCTGGGGTTGGCCTCAAGTCGCTGGGAAATGGTCCGCAACGAACTCAAGGTATCGCGCAGCTCACGCACCGCCGGTGCCAGGCCATTGAAGCCCTGCATGCCGCTGTTGAGGGAGTCCTGATTGGCGGAGAGCAACGTGTTGATGGTGGCGCTGCTCTGTTCCAGGGACTTCATGGCTTGCTCGGCACTGCCGAACATCTGCTTGCCCTGATCGTTGAGCAGGCCGTTGGCGTTGCGCATCAACGCGGTGGTCTGTTCCAGGGTGGCGCTGGCCTGCTTGCCAACCGAAGCCAGTTGCTGCATCGCCTGACGAATGTCGCCGCGCTGGTCGGCGATGGTGCCGGTGGTTTGCTCCAAGTGCTCCAGGGTCTTGCTGATGCTCGCGACGTTCTCCGAGGAAAACAACTGATTGGCGTTGTGCATCAACACGTTCACGCCCGCCATCAGATCGTTGCTGTCATTCATCAACCGGGCAATGGGCGAGGGCGATGCAACGATTGTCGGCAAATTACCATCCTTGCCCTTGAGCGTCGGACTTTGCGGCGTGCCGCCGCTGAGCTGGATGATCGAGGTCCCGGTGATCCCGGTCAGCGCCAGTTTGGCCTGGGTGTCTTCTTTGATCGGAGTGTCTCCGCCCAAGCGAATCCGCGCCAACACCCGGCGCGGATCGTTCGGGTCCAGGCGCAGCGTTACCACGTCGCCGACCTTGATCCCGCTGTACTGCACGGCGCTGCCCTTGGACAGGCCGCTGACCGCCTCGTTGAAGACGATTTCGTAATCCTTGAATTCGGTATCGACGCTGGACTTGGCCAGCCACAGACCGAAGAGCAGGGCGCCTGCCACCACTATGACGGTGAACAGGCCGATCAATACGTGATGGGCTCGGGTTTCCATGTCAGACCTCGTTGAGCTGGTTAGCGGCCGTCATGGCCGCGCGGCCGCGAGGGCCATGGAAGTATTCGTGAATCCACGCATCATCGGTTTCCGACACTTTGTCGATGGCGTCCGCCACCAGCACTTTCTTCTGCGCCAGCACTGCCACCCGGTCGGTGATGGTGTAGAGCGTGTCGAGGTCGTGGGTCACCAGAAACACACTCAGGCCCAAGGCATCGCGCAGGGTCAGGATCAGTTGATCGAAGCCTGCGGCGCCAATCGGATCGAGGCCGGCGGTGGGCTCGTCCAAAAACAGGATGTCCGGGTCCAGCGCCAGTGCTCGGGCCAGGGCCGCGCGCTTGATCATGCCACCGGACAGCGAAGCCGGGTATTTGTCGGCCGCCGACAACGGCAGCCCGGCCAACGCCAGTTTCACCGCCGCCAGGTGCTCGGCGTCGGCACGGCTCAGGCCGGCGTGTTCAATCAGGGGCAGGGCGACGTTCTCGGTCACGGTGAGCGAAGAGAACAAGGCACCTTTCTGGAACAACACACCAAACCGCCGTTCGACCAGCGAGCGCTCGTGTTCCGACAGACTCGGCAAGTTCTTGCCGAAGACCTTCACCAGCCCTTCGCTGGGCTGACGCAGGCCGACAATGCTGCGCAGCAGCACCGATTTGCCGCTGCCGGAACCGCCGACCACCGCCAGAATCTCGCCCTTGTACAAGTCCAGGTCGAGGTTCTCGTGCACGCTCTGGCGGCCGAAGCGATTGCACAGACCGCGGACTTCAATCACCGCCTCTGAAGGCGCTCGGGGTAAACGACTCACCAGTCCATCTCCATGAAAAACAACGCAGCCACAGCATCGAGCACAATCACCACGAAAATCGACTGCACCACACTGGACGTGGTGTGCGCGCCGACAGACTCGGCGCTGCCGCTGACCTTGAAGCCCTCGAGGCAGCCGATGGCGGCAATCAGGAACGCAAATATCGGCGCTTTGACGATCCCCACCAGAAAGTGCTGAACGCCGATGTCCGATTGCAGCAGTGACAGGAACATCGCCGGCGAGATATCCAGCGACAGCGCACAGACTACGCCACCGCCGACAATCCCTGACACCATCGCCAGAAAGGTCAGCATCGGCAGCGCCACCAGCAACGCCAGGACGCGGGGTACTACCAGCAACTCCATCGGGTCGAGGCCGAGGGTGCGGATCGCGTCGATTTCTTCGTTGGCCTTCATCGAACCGATCTGCGCGGTGAACGCACTGGCAGTACGGCCCGCCATCAGGATCGCCGTGAGCAACACGCCGAACTCCCGCAGAAAAGAGAACGCCACCAGGTCCACGGTGAAAATACTCGCGCCGAAACTCGCCAACACCGTCGCCCCGAGAAATGCCACCACAGCCCCCACCAGAAAGGTCAGCAGGGCGACGATGGGGGCGGCGTCGAGGCCGGTCTGTTCGATGTGCGCGACCATCGGGGTAATACGCCAGCGCTTGGGCCGAAACAGCCCGCGAGCGATGGTCTCCAGGATCAGGCCGATGAAACCCAACAGTTGCAGCGTGTCCTGCCAGATTGCGTCGACCGCACGGCCGATGCGGGTCAGCAGTTGAATGCCGACGCTGATTTCCGGCTCTTTGATCGGCACGCAGAAATCGGTCAGCGAGCAGTACACCGTCTGCAACAAGGCGCGATCAGCGGAAGAAAGGGTGCACTCGGGGTGTTCGGCAGATTTGCCCAGACGCTCGGCCCCCAGCAACTCCACCAACAATGACGCACCCGCCGTATCGAGCGCGCCGAGGCCATTGAGATCGATGTGGGTGTCGTTGTCGTATTGGCCACGCAGCTTTTCGCTCAGGCGGCTGAGATCGGCGTAATGGGCGAGTGTCCAGTCACCCGTGACCCGCAACAGGGCAGGGCTGTGGGAGGTGTCCAGTTGGGCACTGCCGGGCAATGTGCTGCTAGTCATAAGCTCCGTGCTTGTTCGGCTATTACGCAGATCTGACTAATAGCACGAACCGCGTTACTTTTCTTTGACGGGTGTGCTGTCCAGGACCTTGAAGCGCAGAACGCCGATCAGTTGGCCGTCTTCAGTGAGCACCCGAACCTGCCATTTGCCCGCGGGGTTACCGGGGAAGTTCTGCTTGTGGGTCCAGGCGCGGTAGCCTTCCTTGCGCCCGCCGTGGATGTCCAGAGGAATACGGTCGACCTCTTTACCGTTGAATATCCAGACGTGGTAGATCCGCTCGGCCAGCCCCCGCGGAGCGTTGATTGCGGTGTACGCGTACAGCCCACCGCCGCGAATCTGCTCGGCGCTGACTTCTTCCAGGCTCTTGCCGGGGGTTCGATCCTGCATTTGGGTGCTGATCGCCACATCGGTCATCCACAGGGTCGCCGGCGGAACCCAGGAGCGCAGAACCCAACCGGCGGCGCCGATGCCGACAGTGATGCTGAGGATCGCCAACGCATTGCGCACGGTGCGAATCGGGAAGATCGAGGCCAGGCTCGGGAACGACAGCACCATGGCAATGCCCAACGCCAGCTTGAAACTCTGGGCGGTGGTCAGGTGCAGGATGACGGGCAGGGCGGTCAGCAGGGCCGCGAACAGGGTCAGGGTGTGCAGCGCCAGGAACGCCCAGCGGCGCGGTGCCAGCCATTTGTAGTAGAGCGGGTCGATGATCGAAATCAGCGCCGCCATGCTCAGTAATCCCGTGAAGAACAACTGACCGCTGTTCCAGGTGGTGGTGATTAAAAAGAACGGCAGGACGAAGAACAGGCTTTCCTGATGGATCATCTGCGTCGCATAACGCAGCAGGGGCTGGGGTATTTCGCGCTTGAATACCCTGGCAAACAGCTTGGTGAGGCTGTTTTCCAGCATCAGCCAGACCCAACTGATCAGCATGATGGTGGTGATCCACGTCGCCAGACCTTGTTGGCGATCCACCAGCATGAAACTGCCGACCCCGGAGATGAAACCGCCAAGCGCAATGACCCCGGGATAGCGCTTCATCAATTCGAGGATGCGCTGTACGTACAGGGTCAGATTCGGCATTCGGCGATTCACAATAGTCGTGGGAAAAATCCTCGACAGGGTACCGCCCGAGAGGTCCTGTGACGAGGGGGCTTGCCCCAATGCCGGTAAGTTAAGAAATTTGAGCGACGAAAATTCTGTGGGAGCGAGGCTTGCCACAGGGAACGCTTACTTTCTGCGATGGAAGCGCCAGCTCAGCAATCCAAGCACCATCAAGCCAAATCCCCCGACAATCGCCCACATCACCTGGTCATAACTCATCAGCGGCTTCTCGATCCGCAGATACCCCGGCTGCAGCAGCAACTCACGCATTGCCTTGTTCGCCTCGGCCAGTGTCACGTCTTGCAGTGCCTTGGCCGGGTTGACGAAATGGCCGTCCTCGTAGTCGCCGAGGGCGCTCCAGTAATAGTCCGCCAGGGCGCTGTTACCTTGCACGGCCCAGGCCTGGCGAGCGATGGCGGCTTGCTTGAGACGGGCGAAGGTGGCGGCGTCGAGACCGTTCTTGAGCAGATCGGCTTTAAGCTCATCCAGCACCTGTTCCGCTGCCAGCACGTCGTCGCGATCAAGGTCGGCGTTCAGGCTCATGAAGCCCACCCCGCCAAATACCTCGCGCTCAGCCGAGGGACCATAGGACAGCCCATGGGCCAGGCGCAATTGGCGATAGAGCGCCCAATCGAGATAGTCCTTGAGCAGGTCGAAGGTTTCGTCGTGCTGATCTTCCAGCACCGGTTCCGGCACCAGCCAGTGCAACTTGGCACCGCCACCGACGAAACCGTTACTCAAATTGCGCTCGTGGGCCGCGCTGGCCTGAATGTCTGGCAGCGGCAGGTGAGCGCTAGGCTCAACCGCTTCGAGTGCGCCATAGGCCCGTTCCAGATAGGCCGGCAGCAGGCGGTCGAGATCGCCGACCACGATCAGGGTCATGTTATTGGGCGCGTACCAGTCCTCGCGCACCTTCTCCAATTGCTCGCGGGTCAGGTGATCGACTTGCGCGCGCTCGGGGCATTTGAGGCCCAGCTCCACCGCCAACTGATTACTCGCGGTATGGCCCAGGTCCTGGCGATCCAGCCAGCGCTGCAGGTGCGAGTAATGGCCACCGTCTTCGCGCTCGACCACTTGCTTGGCGACGTTGATCGCATTGTCGTCGATACGGGTCTGGGTCAGCAGCGCCAACAACAGGTCGAGGACCTTGCGCTGGTTTTTCGCCGGGGCTTCGATGACGAAGGTCGTGTCGGCATTACTGGTATAGGCATTCCACTCACCGCCCAATGCCTGCATGCGCTCTTCCAGACCGCCTTCGCCGGTGGCGTCGATGCCGCTGAACAGCAAGTGTTCGAGCAGATGCGGGAGTTCCTTGTCGGCGCAGCTGAAATCATCCAGGCCCACGCCAACCACCAACCGGATCGCCACATGCCCGCGCTCAGTACCCGGTTTGAGGACCAATTGCAGGCCGTTGCGCAAGGTGTAGCCCTCGACCTGAAAGCGATCCAGGGCAAATGAAGGCAGTGAACCGAGCAACAGACAAGCGAACAGCAGACAACGCATAACAAGTTTCCGTACGGCCAGCGTAAGTTCAACAGACTTCAGGCAACTGTGGACGTTCAGGGTGAATGCGTGATGTCAGTCATATCGTCGACCGCCAGAGCGCCAGTATCCGAAGTGCCCAACACCGCATAAGCGCTGCTGCAGAACAGCGAATTCAAGCGTCTCATGTCGGCAATCAGTTCCAGGTGCAGCGAACTGGTCTCGATACTTTGTACGATCTTACGGTTTAAACGGCTGACATGAGCATGGGCCAGGCGGCGTTCCTGTGCGCGAAAGCGACGTTTCTCACGCAGTAACTGGCGAGCACTTTCCGGGTCGGCACTGAGGAACACCGACAACCCCAGACGCAGGTTGGCAATCAGCTGACTGTGCAGCCCCGCCAACTCCTCCAGGCCCACCTCGGAAAAAGACCGGCGTTGCGAGGTTTTCTGCTGCTGAACCTTGCGCAGCATGCGTTCGATCAGGTCGCTGGAGAGTTTCAGGTTGATCGCCAGCTCAATGGTTTCCGCCCAGCGCCGGCTGTCCTGCTCGCTGAGGTCTTCGCGGGGCATTTGCGCCAGATAGAGTTTGATGGCGCTGTAGAGCGCTTCGACATCATCGGTCAGGCGACGAATTTCCTGGGTAACGGCGGTCTGTTTGCCACGCAGCACGTCGAGCATGGCTTCGAGCATGCTGTCGACCAGATCGCCGATGCGCAGGGTTTCCCGGGCGGCATTGGCCAGTGCCAGACTGGGTGTGACCAAGGCTGTCGGGTCAAGATGCCGCGGTTTGGCCGTGCCATTGATGTCCGGCCGCTCCGGTAGCAACCACGCACAGAGCCTGGCCATCAGCTCGACGCTGGGCAACAGGATCAGGCAGCGCGCGGTGTTGTAGAGCAGGTGAAAGCCGATGACCATTTCCTGAGCACTGAAGTTGAAGCTGTCGATCCAGTGCACCAACGGGTCGAGGACCGGAATGATCAGCAGCAGGCCAATCAGTTTGTACAACAGGCTGCCGAGCGCCACCTGACGGCCGGCCGCGTTCTGCATGCTGGTGCTGAGGAAGGCGAGAATGCCGCTGCCGATGTTGGCGCCGATCACCAGGCCGATGGCCACTGGCAGACTGATCACGCTGGCACCGGCGAGAGTCGCGGTCAGCAAAACGGCGGCCAGGCTGGAGTAGGAAACCATCGCGAACAGCGCGCCGACCAAGGCATCGAGCAGAATGTCGCCGGTCAAAGAGGCGAAGATGACCTTCACCCCTTGCGCCTGAGTGATCGGCGCGGCCGCTTCGACGATCAGCTGTAGCGCCAGAATGATCAGCCCCAGCCCGATGCTGACCCGCCCCATCTGCCCGACCCGGGTTTGCTTGCGCGACAGAAAGAAAATCACCCCAAGAAAAATCAGCAACGGCGACAGCCACGACAAGTCGAGGGTCAGTACCCGCGCCATCAGGGCGGTACCCACGTCGGCACCGAGCATGGTTGCCAAGGCTGGCGTCAGCGCCATCAGGCCCTGACCGACAAACGAGGTGACGAGCATGGCGGTGGCATTGCTGCTCTGAACCATGGCGGTCACCATGATCCCGGCGAGAAACGCCAGCCAGCGTCTGGACATGTTATGGGCGATGACGTGGCGCAGGTTGGAACCATAAACCCGCAGGATGCCGGTTCGGACGATATGCGTGCCCCAGATCAACAAGGCCACGGCCGATAACAAATTGAGCAGGGTGAGCATGCAGGCCCCCTGTGGTGGTAGCGCCCCAGTGGGGCAAGTTGACGGTGCCGCGTTCTTCTACGTTCTGTACTTAAGCTGTAGTTGGCTAACGGTCTGGACGCCAGCATCGCATAGCTAAAGAAATGATTGAAACAAAACTGTCATGAAAACAGCTTGCTGTAGAGCAGAGAAAGGGGGCGTCCAGGTAGTCACAAATACCAGCTCGTTGAGCAAACAAATGTGGGAGCGAACCTGCCTGTAATTGAATGGACTCGCCCACGCCGAGGCGTCTATGC
>NZ_JAKWJK010000023.1:0-81279 GCF_031570575.1 Pseudomonas sp. JL3 | reverse complement strand
AACTGGCGGTCAACCGAGTGCTGGATAACCTCGATCCGCAGATCAGGCCCGCAACGTCCGGGTCATGCGCAACGCCAGCAAACTCCCACACACAATCACACCCGCCAGCAGATACAACGCCGCATCGGTCGACCCGGTGCTGTCCTTGACCCAACCCACCAGGTACGGGCTGAGGAAACCCGCCATCTGCCCCATGGAGTTGATCAACGCCAACCCGCCGGCCGCCGCGCCCGCACTTAGCATGGCCGTCGGCACCGGCCAGAACATCGGCAGGCCGGTGAGGGCGCCCATGGTAGCGAGGGTCAGGCCGAGGATGGCGATGGCCGGGTTGGCGGCGAAGTTCACCGCGATCAACAGGCCCACTGCGCCCATCAGCATCGGCACCACCAAGTGCCAGCGGCGTTCTTTGCGCAAGTCCGCCGAACGACCGACCATCAACATGAACACCGCCGCCAGCAGATACGGAATCGCACTGAGCCAACCAATCACCAGGTTATCGCTGAAACCGAGGTTCTTGATGATCGACGGCAGCCAAAAGTTGATCGCGTAGACACCGCTCTGGATACAGAAATAAATCAGGCCAAAGGCCCAGATCGCCGGGTTCTTGAACACCTCCAGCAGCGAATCGGTAGCGGTTTTCGGTTTGCTGGCCAGGTCTTCAGCGTGATCGGCCTCAAGCACCGAACGCTCGTAAGGGGTCAGCCACTTGGCGTTGGCGTAACTGTCGCTGAGCAGAAAGTAGGCGAGGGCGCCGAGGATAACTGTCGGAATGCCTTGCAGCAGGAACATCCACTGCCAGCCGGCCAAACCGGCCTGGCCTGCGCCGAAGTGATTGAGAATCCAGCCGGAAAACGGGCTGCCGAGCAGGCCGGACACCGGGATCGCCGACATGAACAGCGCCATGATGCGACCACGACGGAACGTCGGGAACCACTGCGAAAGGTAAAGCACCACGCCCGGGAAGAACCCGGCTTCTGCCGCACCGGTAAACAGGCGCAGGGTGTAGAACTCGGTCGGGGTGGTGACGAACAGCAGGCAAGTCGACAGCGTGCCCCAAGTGATCATCATCAGCGCGATCCAGCGGCGCGGGCCGAATTTGGTCAAGGCCAGGTTGCTCGGTACGCCGCACAGTACGTAGCCGATGAAGAAAATCCCGGCGCCGAGGCCGTACACGGTTTCGCTGAATTTCAGCGCGTCGAGCATCTGCAGTTTGGCAAAGCCGACGTTCACCCGGTCGAGGTAGTTGAACAGGTAGCAGATGAAAATGAAGGGGATCAAACGCAGGGTAATGCGTTTGTAGACGGCGTTCTTGTCGTCAGCGGTGGCCAGGGTAGCTGCGGCGCTCTGTGACATGGCGGGCTCTCTCTTTATTATGATTTTTTGCGACGCAAGGGTAACGTTGATCGCCCAGTGAGTCTCGGCCACCCCTTGGGTGGTTGTCTTTGTGCCTGAGCACAGGGTTTACAACCAAGGCCTGTGCGGGTGAACAACCCGTTCCATCACGTTTTCAAGGAACCGCGCTATGTTCGAACTCGATCACGACCTGGCCCAGGACATCGTCGACCGGGCGATGGCCATCCTGCCGTACAACGTCAATGTCATGGACAGTCAGGGGTTGATTCTCGGCAGCGGCGAACCGGAGCGCATTAACACCCGCCACGAAGGCGCGCAATT
The DNA here is from genome assembly GCF_031570575.1 of Pseudomonas sp. JL3. Taxonomy (NCBI): domain Bacteria; kingdom Pseudomonadati; phylum Pseudomonadota; class Gammaproteobacteria; order Pseudomonadales; family Pseudomonadaceae; genus Pseudomonas; species Pseudomonas sp. JL3. The sequence goes on along the minus strand of NZ_JAKWJK010000023.1, from coordinate 79,605 downwards.
GGTGTTGGCCAACGGCCGCGTGGTGGAGATCGATGCGCAGACGGCCATTCACCTCAAAGGCGTGCAACCAGGCATCAATTTGCCGCTGTTGCTCGATCAGCGTTTGATTGGGGTGCTAGGCATTACCGGCGAACCCGAGCAATTGCGCACTTACGCCGAACTGGTGCGCATGACCGCCGAGATGCTGGTGGGCCAGCGTAATCAACAGGCCGAGCAGCAATGGCGGCGTCAGCGTTGCGATGATCTGCTGGCGTTGCTGCTCAGCGAGGCGGGGGATTCGCCGCGGTTGCTGGACGAAGCGCAGCAACTGGGGCTCAAACCGCAATTGACGCGGGTGCCGTACCTGTTCGAGTTGGGCATGGAACACAGCCCGGGGCAGACCGTCGAAGCGCTCAGCGCCTGGTTGATGTCGCGTTATCCGGACAGTTGGTGCGTGAGTTCGGCCAAGTCTTCGTTGCTGTGGTGCCGACCGGCGACGCCTGCGATCGAGAACGATCGGTTGCTGGAAAAGCTCGATGGCCTCGGCTGGAACATTTTGCGCATTGCCGTGGGGGGGGCAGGCCGATGGATTGTCGGGCTTGCGCCGTTGCTATCGGCGGGTCGGTGATTTGCTGGCCTATGGCCGCGATGTGTTACCGCATTCGCGCTTGCTGACCCTGAACCGTTATCGGCTGCCGGTGATGCTCTGGCGGCACCGCGACGACGATGCGCTGGATGAACTGCTGCGACCGTTGCGCAAAGTCATCGCCAAGGATGGCAATGGTCAACTGCTGGCGACTCTGCGCAGTTGGTGCGAACACGACGGCCAGAGCCAGGCCTGCGCCGATGCCTTGGGCATCCACCGCAACAGTTTGCGCTACCGCATGGAGCGAATCGCCGAACTCAGCGGCGTCGACTCGCTGAAGCTGGATGGGATGCTCGCACTCTATCTCGGCGTCCAACTCCTGCCCCAAACCGAACTGCCAACCGCCACACCGTAGCACCGTAGCAGCAGCCTCGCAGGCTCGGCAGCTGCTACGACGAGCGGGGCAGCCACGGGTTTTGTGAAATTGAACAATAATCCTCACGACCGTTTGTGCAGCGGACCGGCGTTATTGTTCATGGCGGCTGGCAGCATGGACGCATTGGAACTGGAGAATTCGCATGAAAATCGTCATCGCCCCCGATTCGTTCAAGGACAGTCTGAGCGCCCAAGGTGTGGCCGAGGCCATTGCGTTGGGGTTGGCCGAAGTATGGCCCGATGCACACTTGATCAAGTGCCCGATGGCTGACGGCGGGGAAGGCACGGTCGAATCGATTCTGGCCGCGTGCGACGGCGAACCGCGCCGTACCCATGTTCGCGGGCCGCTGGGCGCCACGGTCGATGCCGCGTGGGGCTGGTTGCCGCAGAGCCACACCGCGATCATCGAAATGGCCGAGGCCAGTGGCCTGCAACTGGTTCCGCCGAACCTGCGCGATGCCTGTACCAGCAGCACCTACGGCACCGGTGAATTGATCCGCGCCGCGTTGGATGCCGGCGCGCAACGGGTGATCCTGGCGATTGGCGGCAGTGCCACCAACGACGGCGGCGCCGGGGCTATGCAGGCTTTGGGTGTGAAACTGCTGGATGCTCAGGACCAAACCCTGGTGCCGGGCGGTCTGGCCTTGGCGCAACTGGCTCGTCTCGATCTGAGCGACATTGATCCGCGTCTGGCCAAGGTGCGCTTCGACATCGCCGCCGACGTCAATAACCCGCTGTGCGGCCCTCAGGGTGCCTCCGCGATTTTCGGCCCGCAGAAAGGTGCATCGCCCGAGCAAGTCGAGCAACTGGACCACGCCCTCGGGCACTTTGCCGAACTTTGCGCGCAAGCTCTGGACAACGACGTGCGCGCCGAACCGGGCAGCGGCGCGGCGGGCGGCTTGGGGTTTGCCGCCAAGGCGTTTCTCGGCGCGCAATTTCAGGCCGGGGTGGAAGTGGTTGCCGAATTGGTGGGGCTGGCCGAGGCGGTCAAAGGCGCCGACCTGGTGATCACGGGCGAAGGTCGTTTCGATGCCCAGACGCTGCGCGGCAAAACCCCGTTTGGCGTGGCGCGCATTGCACGCCAGCACGGCGTGCCGGTCATCGTCATCGCCGGCACCTTGGGCGAGGGGTATCAGGCGCTGTACGAGCATGGCATCGATGCGGCCTTTGCCTTGACCAGCGGGCCGATGACACTGGAGCAGGCCTGCGCCGAGGCGCCGCGATTGTTGCGTGAGCGCGCTCGTGATGTTGCGCGGGTGTGGCGGGTGGCGGCCCGAAAAATCCAGGACTGACACAATTCCCTGTAGCAGCTGCCGAGCCTGCGAGGCAGCTGCTACCGCCCTCGGAAAATATTTTTCCAACCCCTGCAAAAAACCTCAACCCCGGCCGATACAACGTATAGGCGCACACAAACCAACTACAACAGTGGCGCCAAGCTGAAAGGTGCACGCCATCGCCCACCCGACAGTGATCACCGCAAGGATGCTCGCCGCCTCAATTACCGAGATCATCCTATGTCACTGCGTAATCTGAAAATCGCGCCTCGAGCTTTCCTCGGTTTCGCCTTCATTGCCTTGCTGGTCATCGTGTTGGGTGTGTTTGCCGTGAACCGCATGACGATCATCCGTCAGGCCTCTGTCGATATGGAAATGACGCAGTTACCCAGCATCGGGTTTCTGGGTAACGTGACGGAAAACGTCCTGCGGCTGCGAATTCTCTCGTTCCGCGTGCTGGTCAACCGTGACCCGGCGGCGTTGCAGGAAGCCCAGACCCGCATCGGTGTGCTCGTCGACAAGGTGCGCAGCGCCCAAGCCAGTTATGCCGCCTTGCCGGCCAGCCCTGAAGAAGCCGCGCTGTACAAAACCTTCGCGACTACCCTCGATAACTACATGCAGGCCCAGAGCCAGATGCTGGACCTGTCGCGGCAGAACAAACTGGATGAGATGCGCGCCCTGATCAATACGCGGATCAAGGAAGGCACCGATCAGATGGGCGAGCAATTGAACAAACTGGTAGCGCTCAACGCCGCCGATGCCAAAGCCGCGTCGGCCAAGGCGGGCGAGCACTACAGCGAAGCCTTTATCGGCATCGTGACAGTGGCGGTGAGTGCTTCGTTGCTGACTGTGCTGCTGGCCTGGCTGTTGACCCGCAGCATCCTCACGCCGCTGAACCGTGCGGTGCTCGCCGCCGAAACCATTGCCGGCGGCAACCTGAGCAAGGTCATCGAAGTCGACGGCAACGACGAACCGGCGCGTTTGCTCGGCGCCTTGGCCGCCATGCAGACCAGCCTGCGTAAAACCATCGAGCAAATCGCCGGCTCCGCAACGCAACTGGGGGCCGCCGCGGAAGAACTCAGCACCGTGACGCAAGAAGCGTCACGCGGTCTGCAACAGCAAAACAACGAAATCGAACAGGCCGCCACCGCCGTCAACGAAATGACTGCCGCCGTAGAAGAAGTGGCGCGCAACGCGGTGTCGACGTCCGAAGCCTCGAACCAGTCGACCCAGGCCGCCCGCGAAGGTCGTGACCGGGTGGTAGAAACTGTCGATGCGATCCAGACCATGACCCATGACGTGCAAAACACGGCGTTGATGATCGAAGGGCTGGCGACTCAGGGCCGCGACATCGGCAAAGTGCTGGACGTGATCCGCGCCATTGCCGAGCAGACCAACCTGCTGGCTCTCAACGCCGCGATCGAAGCCGCTCGTGCCGGGGAAGCCGGGCGCGGCTTTGCGGTGGTGGCGGATGAGGTTCGGGCGTTGGCCCATCGCACCGCGCAGTCGACCCAGGAAATCGAGAAAATGGTTGCCGGCATCCAGAACGGCACCGGCGAAGCGGTCTCGTCGATGCAGCAAAGCAATCAGCGCACCCAAAGCACCCTGGAAATGGCTCGTGCGGCGGGTATCGCCCTGGAGCAGATCACCCAATCGATTCAACTGATCAACGAACGCAACCTGGTGATCGCCAGCGCCTCGGAAGAACAGGCTCAGGTGTCCCGTGAAGTCGACCGTAATCTGGTGAACATTCGCGACCTGGCCACTCAGTCCGCCGCCGGTGCCAACCAGACCAGCGCCGCCACCCACGAACTGTCACGATTGGCAGTTGATTTGAATGCAATGGTGGCGCGTTTCGTGATTTGAGATAGGGTTGAAACTGGACCTCGCGCGTTAGGAGAAGTACATGCGCTATTCAGCCTTGACCCAGCGAATCGCCGGCGACGGAGCCGCAGCCTGGAACATTCACGATCGAGCGCTGGAATTGCGCGAACAGGGCGTCGACGTGCTGTTGCTGTCGATAGGCGATCCGGATTTCGACACGCCGCTGCCGATCATTCACGCCGCCATCGATAGCCTGTTGGCTGGCGACACCCATTATTCGGATGTACGCGGCACCCGCACACTGCGCAGCAGCATCGCCAGCCGTCATCAGCGGCGCAGCGGCCAGTTGGTGGATGCCGACCATGTGATCGTGCTGCCCGGCGCGCAGTGCGCGGTGTATTCGGTTGCCCAATGCCTGCTCGATCCTGGCGACGAAGTGATCGTCGCCGAACCGATGTACGTGACCTATGAAGGTGTGTTCGGCGCCTGCGGAGCCAGAGTGGTGCCGGTGGCGGTGCGTCCGGAGAACGGCTTTCGGGTTGAACCGGCGGATGTCGCGGCGCTGATCACCCCAAAAACCCGCGTCATCCTGCTCAACAGCCCGAACAATCCCTCCGGTGCCAGTCTGTCGTTGACGTGCTGGCAGGCGTTGGCAGCGTTGTGCGTGCGGCATGACCTTTGGCTGATCAGCGACGAGGTCTACAGCGACCTGTTGTATGAGGGTGAACACATCAGCCCGGCCAGCCTGCCGGGCATGGCCGAGCGCACCGCGACGATCAACAGTTTGTCCAAATCCCATGCCATGACCGGCTGGCGGGTGGGCTGGATGATCGGCCCGAAACCGTTGGCTGAACATTTGATGCATCTGTCGCTGTGCATGCTGTTCGGCCTTCCGGATTTCGTCCAGAACGCCGCGCAAGTGGCGCTCGATAAAGACTTGCCGGAAGTGGCGCTGATGCGCGAGGAATATCGCCAGCGTCGCGATCTGGTGTGCGCGAGTCTAAGCGGTTGCCCGGGCATCCGGCCGATCAAACCCGATGGCGGGATGTTCGTGATGGTCGATGTGCGCCAGACCGGGCTCGGTGCGCAAGATTTTGCCGAGCGGCTGCTTGAAGTGTATGGCGTGTCGGTGCTGGCCGGCGAAGCCTTCGGGCCGAGCGCGGCGGGGCATATTCGCATTGGCCTGGTGGTGGATCAGGCGAGACTGGCGGATGCATGCCAGCGGATTGCATCGTGTGCGGCGGATTTGCTACAGGTGCGGCGGGCCTGAAGGATTTGTGTTGAGTTTGATGGCCTCTTCGCAGGCCGACCTCGATCGAGTCATCCATTAGTTTGATTTTGATCAACCTCTCCATTGCTTTGCTGGCTAGACTGAAAATCAATACGACGTAATGGTCGAGGTTGTATTTCATGTACTGGTTCCGCCGTCACCACCGACGCCTGGTGCACCTTATCCTGGTGGTGTGGGTGTCAGCTGTGACCGTGATGGCTATCCAAGGTTGTCTGGTGCAACCGAATCACAATATAGCCGCGCCACACAATGCCGAGCTGTATGTGGTGGATGGCCATGCCCTCCACACCAATGGCTGCCTTCAGAACTGTGAGGACACTGCCACGGCGATAAAACCTGCAGCGCAATTTCCTGCGTTGGATCCCATCCACTGGGCCGTCCTTTTGCTGTTAACTGTGGCAGTCATAAGGGTGGTGCTTGACCCTCAGGAAAAATTCTCCTTCGCCGCGCTTGTACTGAAGCGCCCCGCACCGCCGGAAGTCCCCGTCCGCCTGACTTTCCTCCGCTTCAACGATTAAACCCTCCCTACCTCAGAGTGGCGAAGCACGGGTTGCTCTGTCCTGCTGCGTCGCTTTTTCGCGACTCGGTTATTCCTGTTCACCTCCTCGCCAAAAGGCGAACAGCAAAACCACCGACAAAGAAGAGGATCCACCATGCACCCTACCGAATCGGCCTACGGTCTCTGGTCGCTGGTCATCATCAACTCATTGGTGTTTATCTTGTTCGCCTTCAGCTTCGCCCGGCCGAAGACGAGCCGCGACTGGCGTTCCTTCGGTATGTTCTCGGCGTTCCTGGTGGCCCTGTTTACCGAGATGTACGGTTTCCCGCTGACGATCTACCTGTTGATGCCCTGGCTCACTCGTAACTTCCCCGGCATCGACTTCCTCTCGCACGATGCAGGGCATTTGCTCGAAATGGTTCTGGGCTGGCAGGTCAACCCGCACTGGGGACCCTTCCATATTCTCAGCAACCTGCTGATCGCTGGCGGCTTCTGGTTATTGGCAGCCGCGTGGCGCGTGCTCTACAAGGCCCAAGGTAGTGGGCAACTCGCGCTCGAGGGGCCCTATGCGCGGATCCGTCACCCGCAGTACGTTGGCTTCGTGCTGATCATGTTTGGCTTTCTATTGCAGTGGCCGACATTGATCACCCTGGTGATGTTTCCAATCCTCCTGTTCGTCTACGCCAAGCTGGCGAAGCGGGAAGAACGGGAGATGCTTGCGCACTTCGGCGATGCCTACCGCACTTACTGTGAACAGACGCCGGCGTTCCTGCCCTGGTCAACTCCCCGCAGCCCCGACATCCCTACTGACGCGCCTCCCAGCTCAGGAAAACAATCATGAACGTTCCCTGGAAAACCGGTATTTCTCTGGCCCTGACCATGGCCATTTCCTACACGGTCTGTGCGCTGCTTTATGCGCTATGGCCGGTGCAAGGTATCGCTTTTCTCAACGCCTTGTTCCATGGACTCGACTTCGGTCGTCTTCAAGCCCCGCAAGATTACGGGGTGATGACTTTCGTTGGGCCACTGCTGGTCTTGACCGTATGGGGCGCGATAGTCGGCACCTTGTTTGCCTGGCTGTCCGGCAAGCTCCATGGCAAGTCTTCATAGCCGCTTCAGGCAGGAGACACTGATGAACGAATCACACATGCAGCACAGCCAGCACCCGCCGGTGTTTGCATCAGAGAAAATGGCGAAAGATCCGATCTGCGGGATGATGGTCGATAAGACCACCGCGTTGTCACGGGAACGTGGCGGGCGCAGCTATTACTTTTGCAGCGATACCTGTCTGCGCACCTTCGAGTCGCCAGAAAGAGAACTGAAGGCGATGAAAACCCGCGTGACTATTGCCCTCACTGGTGTATTGGCCCTGGCGCTTCTGCGTGCCGGCGCCTTCATCGCGCTGGCCGCCGGTGCCACGCTGCTGACTTGGGTGCCGATCCCTGCGCTTCCTTGGTTCACCTGGGGTATATGGCTTTTCCTGTTGGTCACTCCGGTGCAGTTCATCGGTGGCTGGAGTTTCTACAAGGGAGCGTGGAATGCCATTCGCACCCGTAACATCAACATGGATTTCCTGATCGCCCTCGGCACCTCGGTTGCCTATTTCTACAGTGTCGCGGTGCTGTTCTTCCCGGACGTCCTGCCGGTGAAGGTGGCCGAGCGCGACGTCTATTTCGAAGTGTCTGCGGTGATCATCGCTTTCGTACTGCTGGGTAGGTACATGGAGGAGATCATCAAGAAAAAGTCTTCGGCTGCGGTACGGCGCTTACTTGATCTCAAACCGGCGATCGCGCATGTGATTCGTGATGGGCAAGAGGTCGACTTGCCCGCTGAAAACGTCATGGCCGGCGAGTTCCTGGTAGTCAAGCCTGGCGAAAAAATCCCCACCGATGGCGATGTCAGTGAAGGTCAGTCAACGGTAGATGAGTCCATGCTGACGGGTGAGTCGATGCCGGTCGACAAACACCCGGGCAGTCCAGTGATCGGAGGTACGCTCAATGGCAGTGGTGTGCTCACTTTCAAGGCGAGCAGGATCGGTGCCGATACCGCCCTGGCGCAGATCATCAAGATGGTCGAGGAGGCACAGAACAGCACGGCACAGATCCAGCGCTTGGCCGATCAGGTCACTGGCTATTTTGTGCCGGCGGTGGTGGCGGTTGCGCTGCTGGCCCTGGTCGGCTGGTCTGTTGCGGGGAATTTTCCGCAGGGGCTGTTGGCCTTTATCGCGGTTCTGATCATTTCCTGCCCTTGTGCATTGGGCGTGGCGACGCCCGCTGCGTTAATGGTCGGTGTCGGCAAGGGGGCTGATAACGGCATCCTTATCCGCGGCGGCGAAGTACTGGAGCGGGCAGAAAAACTGAGTACGGTGGTGTTCGACAAAACCGGCACCATTACCCGAGGCGAACCCAATGTCACCGATGTGATTTCGCTAGACACAGTGTCCGAAAACGAGGTCTTGATGCTCGCCGCCGCCGTGGAGTCCGGTTCAGAACATCCGCTTGGCGCAGCAATAGTGCGCGCCGCCCGGCATCGCGACATCAGCCTGCCGAAAGCGACCGGTATCAATGGGATCGCCGGTCATGGCATCGAAGGCCGTGTCGACAGTCGCAAAGTCTGGCTGGGCAATCGGCGTTTGTTCGCCCGCCAAGGCATTGCGGCCGAGGTTGCCGAGGAGCACCTCATTCGCCTGGAAGCCGATGGCAAGACCGCCATGCTGGTCGGTGTCGACGACCGTTTGGTTGGGGTGATTGCTGTGGCCGATACCATTAAACCTGAAGCGGTTGACGCCGTTGCGGTGTTGAAGGCAAGCGGCATCAAGGTCGTGCTTCTGAGCGGCGACAACCACCGCACTGCCGAAGCGGTCGCGCGACAGGTTGGCATTGAGCGAGTGATTGCCGAGGTCTTGCCGGACGACAAGGTCGCAGTGATCCGCCAATTGCAAAGCGAAGGGCAGGTCGTGGCCATGGTTGGCGATGGTGTCAACGATGCACCGGCCCTGGCCACTGCTGACATCGGCATCGCCATTGGCTCGGGGTCCGATGTGGCGAAGGAAACCGGCGGCATCATCCTGCTCAAGAACGATGTGCGCGACGTGGTCACCGCGATCAAGCTGTCGCGCGCAACGATGGTCAAGATCAAACAAAACCTGTTCTGGGCATTCATCTACAACAGTATCGGCATTCCAATCGCGGCCTTTGGACTGCTCAATCCCATCATCGCTGCCGCCGCTATGGCGCTCAGTTCCCTGTCGGTAATCGCCAACTCCGCACTGCTGAAGCGTGCCCGCATTGGCTTGAGTCAGGAGGTCAAATCATGAACCGCGAGGTTTTAATTATCTGCCTGCTGGTGAGTATCGTGGGCATTGCAACGGTGGTTTACCTGTTGGGGCTGACGGGTAAATCGTTCGCTATAGCAGCGATTTTCCTGCTGTGCCCGGTCTTGGTCGGGGTGCAACTTTTTCGCGGTGTCCGTCAATTTGACAAGGACATGGCCGAAGCCCGTCGCAAACTGCAAAGGAAGAATCTGCCATGAAACCCCATTACGTTCCCGTTCGCAGCGCCGGCCGTGTCAACGGGTTCTTCCTCGGCTTCCTTGCCATTGCCGCGTACTTCCTGTTGACCGAGCACCGGGCTCACGTCGTTCCTTATCTGCCATACCTGCTGTTGCTGGCCTGTCCGCTGATGCATCTGTTTATGCATCATGGACACGGGGGGCATGGCGGACAGGAACAGGCTGATCGCGGTGAGCATGCCGCGCACGGTGGCGGCTGCGGCCACCAGCAACGCGACGATCACGCAGGCCATGCGCCCGAACCCGGCAGGCAGCCGGACGACGCGACGCAACGCCCAGACCGCCCGGCATGAGGGCCGTGCCGTATACCGCATGCTGGCAGCGAGCGGTGAGGGCCCCCATATGGCGAACAAATTCCGGGACAGCGCCTTCATCAGTGAATCGACTTGCTGCGGCAAGCCACCGAAGGGAACGTGATCATGCCGATACCCATTGTTCTTGAATTGCGCGTGCGCCGGCTCGGCATTGATACCCACCAGCAGCCGGTGGCGTTCATGCCGCGCGATTGCCATGTCTGCCGCTCGGAAGGTTTTTCCGCCTTGTCACGCATCGAACTGGTCAAAGGCACGCGCCGGGTGATCGCGACGCTGATGGTGGTAGATGGACAGTGGATAGGCGGCGGTGAGGTCGGGCTATCGGAGTCGGCCTGGAGGCTGCTCGGTGCGCAGGAGGGCGAAAGCGTTGCCGTGCATCACCCGGCGCCGGTAGAGTCGATGAGTGCCGTGCGCGGGAAGATCCATGGAAGTGCGCTGTCGCGGGAGGCGCTGGCTGCGATCGTGAATGACATCGATGCCGGCCGATTCAGCGACGTGGAGCTGGCGGCCTTTCTAACCGGCTGCGCCGGCAACCAAATGTCGTTCACCGAAATCCGCTATCTGACCGAAGCCATGGTTGAAGCCGGCGAGCGTCTGCACTGGGACCGACCGCTGATACTGGACAAGCACTGCGTCGGTGGGTTGCCGGGGAATCGGACCACGCCCATCGTAGTGGCCATAGTCGCGGCCAACGGCCTGTGCATACCCAAGACTTCCTCGCGGGCCATTACCTCGCCAGCGGGTACGGCCGACGCCATGGAGACTCTGGCCCCGGTAGATCTCGATTTGCCAACGATGCGCAGGGTCGTGGAGCAAGAGGGCGGTTGCGTCGTCTGGGGTGGGGCCGTGCAACTGAGCCCGACCGATGATGTCCTGATCCGGGTCGAACGAGCCTTGGACCTGGACAGCCAGGGCCAGTTGGTGGCCTCGGTGCTGTCGAAGAAACTGGCGGCCGGTGCGAGTCATGTATTGATCGACATCCCTGTCGGCGCTACCGCGAAAGTACGCGACATGCCAGCGGCGATCCAACTGCAAACGCTGTTGGTCGAAGTCGGCAGCCTGCTTGGCCTCAACGTCCAGGTACATGTCTCGAACGGCGATGGCCCCGTGGGGCGGGGCATTGGCCCGGCTCTGGAAGCACGCGATGTGCTGGCGGTGCTGCGCGGCGATGCGCAGGCGCCACAGGACTTACGTGAGCGTGCCCTCGACCTTGCCGGCCTGTTGCTGGAAATGGCCGGCAAGGTGCCGGCTGGCGGTGGCTATGCGCTCGCCGCCGCAACCTTGGCGAGCGGCAGCGCCTGGCGAAAATTCCAGGCCATCGCGAACGCCCAAGGCGGGCTGCGCGAGCCGCCGCTGGCGCGCTATCGGCACCCGGTTTTGGCCGACCGCGACGGCCGTGTGTGCCGCATCGACAACCGCGTACTGTCGCGCATCGGAAAATTGGCTGGGGCGCCGGCGGCCCCCGCAGCCGGGCTGGTACTCGGTACGGCGCTCGGACAACGGGTCGAGGCCGATCAGCCGCTCTATACTGTGCACGCTGAAAGCCCGGGCGAACTGGCTTATGCGTTGGAGTATGCGCAGCAGCACTCGGAACTCTTCTTCATCGAGGAGGACGCGCCATGAATTCCCTGCTGTTTTGTCTCGACGGTAACCTGGCCTTGCAGACCGGGCTCGCGGCCCGTGCGCGGCTGCAACCCGCGGCCTGCCAACGGTGGCAGTTCCCCGATGAAGAAAGCTACGTGCGTGTGTTGAGCGATGTGCAGGGCCGCGACGCAGTGGTTTTATGCAGTTTGCACCGACCGGACACTCTGTTCATACCGCTGTGCTTGCTCATGGAAACCCTGCGCGAGTTAGGTGCCCGCTCCGTGGGCCTGGTGGCGCCCTATTTGGCCTATATGCGTCAGGACCAACGTTTTCATCCGGGGGAGGCCGTCAGCGCGCGCCTGTTCGCCGATCTGTTGGCTCCGCACATTGACTGGTTGGTGACGGTGGATCCGCACCTGCACCGTATCCATGATCTGGGCACTCTATACCCGGTACCGCATCGAGTCGTACATGCCGCGCCGGCCCTGGCCGCCTGGGTCGCCAGTGAGATCGCGCAGCCGTTGTTGATCGGTCCCGACAGCGAAAGCGAGCAATGGGTGTCGGAGGTCGCCCGGCTGACGAAAGCGCCATTCATCGTGCTGCAGAAAGTGCGACTCGGCGATCGGAAGGTCGCGGTCTCCGTGCCCGATATCGAGCGTTGGCGTGAACACACTCCGGTGCTGATCGACGACATCATCTCGACGGGGCGTACGCTGATCGAAACCGCCGGTCATCTGCAACGAGCAGGCATGCGCCCACCGGTGGCCTTGGCGGTACATGGTGTGTATGCAGAACACGCCGAACGTGATCTGCAAGCGGCCGGCATTCAGGCCTTCACTAGCAATAGCATCCCGCACGCCAGCAACACCATCGATCTGTCCGAGCTGGTTGGACAAGCCATCGAGGAGCTTGCTCCATGACTTTAGCGGCGGCCCCAATCTGCAGGAGGCTTTCGGGCGCGGGTTGGCGACAGGATGACATTCACCGTTGCATTGGCGCTCATCGATCGGAAGATTCACCATGCGGCAGAATATTTAGCGGTCAAGCAGGCAATCACGGAGCATCTACTCGCGTCCTTGGCGTTTCCCTGTGATTGGTTGCTGTCGAACTGGGCTGCCGCACGCCTTTGAACGAGGCCCTGACAAACGCTAAATTTCTTAAGCCCGCCACGCCCCGGCATTCACCAGATTCACCGGCCGCTCACCCGCCAGAGCCGCCAGCAGATTCTCCACCGCACACTGGGCCATCGCCTCCCGCGTCTCATGCGTCGCCGACCCGATGTGCGGCGTCGCCACCACGTTATTCAACTGCAACAACGGCGAGTCATACCCCAGCGGCTCCCGCTCGAACACATCCAGCCCCGCCGCGCGAATCCGCTTCTGCTGCAACGCCTCGATCAGCGCTGGCTCATCCACCACCTTGCCCCGGGAAATGTTGATGAAGATCGTCTCGGGACGCATCAAGGCGAACTGTTCAGCACCAATCAACCCCTCGGTTTCAGCGGTCAGGGGCAACGTGAGGCAAACGAAATCGGCCTGCTGCAACAATTCGTTCAGGCTGCGATATTGCGCGTTGAATCGCTGCTCCACCGCCGGTTTCGGCGAATGGCTGTGATACAGAACCGGCATGCCAAAACCGAAATGCCCGCGTTGCGCCAGCGCCTCACCGATCCGCCCCATTCCAATAATGCCCAGCGTCTTGCCATGCACATCGCTGCCGAAATGCGCCGGGCCGATGTTGCGGTTCCATTGGCCGGCGCGAACCATGTTGGCCAGTTCCACCACGCGCCGGGCGGTGGCCAGGATCAGCGCGAAACCGGTGTCGGCGGTGGTCTCGGTCAACACGTCGGGGGTGTTGCTGAGCAGGATCCGCCGTTCGGTCAGGTAGTCGATGTCGTAGTTGTCGACGCCCACGGACACGCTGGCAATGGCTTCGAGGTTCGGCGCCAGATCCAGTAACCCGGCGTCCAGTTTCAGACTGGCGCCGAGCAACCCTTGGGCGCGGGGCAGGGCCTGGCGAAGCTTTGCCAGGCCTTCGGCATCGAGGCTATCGATCAGCGTCACCTCGGTCTGCTCATGCAGGCGCGTCATCAGCAGCGGCGAGAGTTTCTTGTACAGCACCACCTGTTTTTTCATCGTCGTCATATCAACATCCATTCAGGAATGAGCCGCCACCGACCGGGGCACAGCGGCCTTGGCCACCACCCGGTCACTGGCGCCGGGCTTGAGGAAAATCGTCAGCACCACCGACAGCAGCAAGGCGCCGCTCATCAGCAGGTAAGATGCACCGGGCGATCCGGTGGAGCTGTTCAGGTAACCCACCAGATAGGAACCGCCAAACGAACCGAGTGCGCCCATGCTGTTGATCAACGCCATGGCGCCACCGGCGACGTTAGCCGGGAGAATCTCCGGGACGATGGCGAAAAACGGCCCGTACGGGGCGTACATGCAGGCGCCGGCAATCACCAGCAGCGTGTAGGACCACCAGAAATGTTCCGCGCCCAACGCGTACGAGCCATAAAACGCAATCGAGGCGATCAACAGCGGTGGCCAGACGAAGCGTTTGCGCTTTTGCAGTTTGTCCGAGCCCCAGGACACCAGCAGCATGGCGATCACGGCGGCGAGGTACGGCAACGACGACAGCCAACCGGCTTCGATCATGTCCATCTGCGCGCCGGCCTTGAGGATCGATGGCAGCCACAACACGAAACCGTAGACACCGATGCTCCAGCAGAAGAACTGCAAGGCGAGGATGATCACCTTCGGCGAGCGAAAGGCTTCGGCGTAGTTTTTCACCGCTTTGATGCCCACCTGTTCGGCGGCCAGGGCGCTTTCCAGGTCCTGTTTCTCCTGGTCGTTGAGCCACTTGGCCTGAGCCGGGCGATCATCGGCCAGGCGCCACCAGATAAACGCCCACAGCACCGCTGGCAATCCTTCGATGATGAACATCCAGCGCCAGCTGAAATGCTGGATCAGATAGCCCGAGACCACCGACATCCAGAGCATGGTCACCGGGTTGCCGAGGATCAGGAAGGTGTTGGCGCGCGAGCGTTCGGCACGGGTGAACCAGTGGCACAGGTACACCAGCATTGCCGGCATCACGGCGGCTTCGACCACTCCGAGCATGAAGCGAATCACGATCAGCCAGTAGGCGTTGGAGACGATCCCGGTCAAGGTCGCCAGGCCACCCCAGAGGATCAGGCTGACGAAAATCAGCTTCTTCACGCTGTGCTTCTGGGCGTAAATCGCTCCCGGGATCTGGAAGAAGAAATAGCCGAGGAAGAACAGCGCGCCGAGCAGGGAGGACAGGCCTGGGGTGATCATCAGGTCCGCAGCCATCCCGGAGGCGGCGGCAAATCCATAGTTGGCGCGGTCCAGATACGCGAGGCTGTAGGTGATGAACACGATCGGCATGATGTACCACCAGCGGCGGGTGGCCAGTGTTGCGGTTTTCATAGTGATGCTCCTGAGCTTGTTGTTTTTGTCGCAGCAGGTAACGGTTGTGGCATCNTGAACACGATCGGCATGATGTACCACCAGCGGCGGGTGGCCAGTGTTGCGGTTTTCATAGTGATGCTCCTGAGCTTGTTGTTTTTGTCGCAGCAGGTAACGGTTGTGGCATCTCGTTCCCACGCTCCGCGTGGGAATGCCTCTAGGGACGCTCCGCGTCCCCTATGACGCGGAGCGTCACGGGCTGCGTTCCCACGCAGGAGCGTGGGAACGATCAGTGTCAGGATCGCGCAAGACCTGTAGGAACGAGCGGTGCGGCGATCCGACTTGCCCGCGAATGGGGCCCTCAAACTCGGCATACATCTCGGCCCGATCGGGCAACCCCTCCATATCTCCACGGCTCTGCACCGCGCGGCTGCCGATCCAGTTGGCACGCTGCACGGCGTGGGCAACGCTATGGTTCTCCAGCAACGCGCTGATCAAACCGACGGCAAACCCGTCACCGGCACCGACCGTATCGACCACCGTCTCCACCGGCACGCCAGCAATGAAACCTTCATCCAGAGGGGTTCGGTAATACGCGCCGTGCGCCCCGAGCTTGATCGCCACGGCTTCCGCGCCCTGGTCGAGGTAAAACGCCGCGATGTCGGCGGGGTCTTCGAAACCGGTGAGCAAACGTCCTTCGCTCAAACCCGGCAGCACCCAATGGGCGAGGGCGGCGAGACGGTTGATTTCGGTGATCATCTGCTGCTCGCTGGCCCACAAACTCGGGCGCAGGTTCGGGTCGAACGACACGCTGCGTCCGGCATTGCGCATGCGGGTCATCAGTTCGAAGGATATTTCCCGGGCCGATGCCGACAACGCCGGGGGAATGCCCGTGGCGTGCAAGTGCCCAGCCTTGAGCAATTGCGGCTTGATGGACTGCACCGACAAATGACTGGCTGCCGAGCCACGACGGAAATACTCAACAACCGGATCGCTGCCATCATCGGCGCGGGACTTGAGTTGAAACCCGGTGGGGTGCGCCGGGTCGATGTCGACGTGGCTGCAGTCCAGGCCTTCTTTCTCAAGCGCATCGATGACGAACCTGCCGAGCGAGTCCGCGCCAACCCGGCTCAGCCAGGCGACGTTGAATCCCAACCGCGACAAACCAATGGCGACATTGCTGTCGGCCCCGGCAATGCGCTTGTGGAAGTGGCCGACGTCAGCCAGCTCACCGTTCTGCTCGGCGACGAACATCGCCATGGTTTCACCGAACGACAGAATATCGATCTCAGACATGAGCAGGCTCCAGTCGGGATTGACCGAGGCGGGCGAGGGCGGCGACATGCTCGGAGGTCAACTGCACCAAGTCATCGCCTTGCAATGGATACTCCGCCGCGCGCATCACGCCGTGCTCCATGTGCCGCAGCAATTGGCCCCACAGATGCAGGTCGCTGGCGGCCGGTGGCACCGCCACCAGTTTGCCGTCGGCCCGGCGCGCCACTGCTTTACAGTGCACGTAACCGACATGTCGACCGAGCAACCGCGCGGCGCTGGCGGCGGATTGGTCCTGCCATTGCCAGTTGCCGATATCGAAGGTCATTTTGATCGGCAGCTGATGTTGTTCGACGTCGGCGAAGAAACGCTGGAACGGTTCGATGCGGCCGCCGTGCAAGGTCTGGTCGTTTTCCACCAGCAGCTGCACCGGGCTCTGTTGCAACTGCAGCGCCAGTGTTTGCAGTTCATTGTTGTCGGTGAAATACCCCAGGGAGACTTTCAGCCACTTGGCGCCGAATGCCTTGGCGCGCTTCAGGGCCGAGAGCAGTTCAGGGTTGGGGGCCGATTGCCCGGCCAACCACAATTCCATCGGTGAGGAATACACACTTTCCAGGCCCCGGGATTGCGTGGCAGCAGCCAGTTGCGCGGGGTCTTCCAGAGTCAAAAGTTCTTCGCGCCATTCGATGTGCGTGGCGCCAGCAGCGGCCAACACCTCGACAAAACTGCCCTGGCCGCGTTGGCGGACAAGGTCCGCGCCGTAGCTGGACAGACTGATGGAAACGGGTGGTTTGTTCATTGTTATCACCTCTGAAACCGGTTTCATTTTTGGTCAAAAAAATATTGATGTTGAGTTATGCGCTGGTCTTCAGGGCCTCTTCGCGGGCAAGCCCGCTCCCACAGGTTTTGTGAACGCCACAGATCCCTGTGGGAGCGGGCTTGCCCGCGATGGGGCCCGAACATTTACCGAAGATTCCCCAGGGTGGACCCCCGAACAATCAACCGCGCCGGAAAATCCAACGTCCGAACCGGCCCGTCATCGCCACGCAACCGCTTGAGCAAACACTCAAACGCACTCGCGCCAATCTCCGCCGTCGGCTGGGCGAGGGCGGTGATCCCGCTGCCCACCAGTGGATACCAATCCAGATCATCCAGGGCGATCAGCCCGACATCCTCGAACAGCTTGCACTTCAGTTCACGCAACGAATGGGTACTGGCCAGCGCAGCGATGCCGTTGGCACAGAACAGCGCTTTCGGGCCGGGGTCAGGGTTATCAAGAAAAGATTTCAAGCGGCCGGTCAGATCGCCGCCGGTTTCGACCACCGCGCCAGAGAGCGCTGGGCGCTGCGCAATTTGCAGCTTGAAACTGCTGACCCGCTCGATCCGTGAACTGGTGCCATCAAACGGTTCCGTCACCATTAGCACATCGCGATAACCACGTTCTTCCAGGTGGGCGAGGGCCATTTCAACGGCGGCAGGATTGTCCAGCCCGACCAAATCACTCTCAAGCTGCGAGACCTTGCGATCCACCAGCACCATGGGCATTTCGCGGTGCAATTCGCGCAGCTCATCCCGGTGATGGCCGAGGGTGTTCACGATCAAGCCTTCGATGTTGTACGAGCGCAGCAACGCCAGGTGCTGACGTTCCTGTTCGTCATCGCGATCGGTGTTGCACACCACCAGGCTGTAGCCGTGCTGACGGCAAGCGGTTTCCACCCCGTGCATCACGGCAATCGAATAAGGATTACGGATATCGGCCACCAGCATACCGATCAGGCGAGTGCGCCCACGTTTCAGGCCGCGGGCCATCTGGTTCGGGCGATAGCCCAATTCGCTGATCGCCTGCTCGATGCGCAGGGCAATGGCATCAGAGAGCAGGGCGCGGTCATCGCCGATGAAACGCGAGACGCTGGCCTTGGAGACGCCCGCGTGTTCGGCGACGTCGAGCATGGTGACGCGGCTGCGTTGGGCGGCGGAGAAGTCGTTCACGGTTTTTAACCTTGTTATTGGAATTTGTCCGAGTTGGCTTTGAAACCGGTTTCAGAGAACACCATTAATGAGAGCGCGTCAAGCCAGCGAAGCCTCAATGCGTAGGAAAAATCCGACAAACGGTAGCTTTACCTGTCAGATCTGACAGTAGCCAACAGCCCGGCTGTGAGCGCTTAATTTCTTGCACTTGAAGGGCGATACAAGAAGGCGAGAAATTATTCATGCCAGCACCTAATGACCCACTTGCAGCAAGGAGCACCTCCGATGTGGGCGTACTACTTGACCCTCCTCGGGTACAGGGAGTCGACCCAGCGGATTCTGCTGGGACGTTACCGGACGATGCGAAACAAAATGGCATCGTTTGCGTCATTCTCCGCTGGCCAGCGTTCCCGACAGACGCGCGTATTGACCGCGTCCAAATTTTCATAGTCGGAAACCCAACTCCGATTGCGTCACGCAACTATGGCGCTGCCGATGATGCAGCGGAGTTTCTCATTCCGATAGGGCCGACATTACTTCCGGACCTGTCTACGTTTGAAATCATGTACACGGTTCGTTCGGTTAACAATACGACGTCCCCCACACGACGCCTGACGTTTGCAGTTGTTGCGCCGCCGCAAGTTCTCAAAGAAGCAACTTTTCCCGATGCAAATTTTTGGGGCTATATCAACTGCACTAAAAACAACCCTCAAGACCCTGATTCTTTATATGTTTGGGAGGGAATACGCATCCTCATTCCGTTCGACAATCATTTTCAACTGTTGGATGTCATCGAACTGGTCTGGCAGGGATGGGACTCTTTAAACGGGTCAGGAGCGGCTTTGACACCTCCAGTTACGTTCACCGGCACGGTAACAGATGTAACCAATAACCAACCGGTTTCAATCGTTATACGCCCGTTTGTCCCGCATATCGAACCTATGCGTAACAATGATTCTGCGACCGCAAGTTATTTGCTGTTGCGCAATGGGGTTCCGATCTTTAGCTCTTTTACAGGGCACGTGAAAATAGACAGGGTGATTCCGGGTAACAGTGATTTCTGTTCGGATGCAAGTTGGATGAAGTAGGAGCGTTGTTGTAACTGAAAAGCGACTGATGTTGGCGATAAACGCTGTTGTCGATGATGTAAGGATTGATATTAATTTTTTCAGCATAATGGAGAAAGCACATGACAATTTATCAGGCTGGAACATCGGGGCAGCGCAGTGGAATATTGGCAGCCCCTGTACCTGAGTTACCGGATGGCCGCGGTCCCAGCGGTGACATTATTCCCATTGCCGCCATTCCTGTGGGAGGCACTCTCACGCTTTTACTGGACACAACCGAACCTACAAATCAACAAAATGGTGATGTGGTAGCACTGGATATCACGCGAACCCAGCCACCTGACATTCCAACTCCCACAGACTATACAAGGCTTCCACGCGTTCGCCTCCCTGACATGGGGCAAAGACCTGTTAAATTCCAATACCCAGTACCCACCGAATTTTTGGGAGAAGATGCAACGCCAGCCGGCCCGACAACAATCTGGGTCCGATGCGTGTATTTTGAACGGGGCTTGAACTCGCTGACCTCAGACTTCGTACCGTTCCTGATTGACCGTACCGCGCCCTGGCAAGCTAAACCAGTGCAGACGGGCACCAATCCCGGACAAACACCCGGCGTTAAATCCATCCCGCGGGTAACGTTTCCCAACGCCCCGGGCGACCTGGACGACACCTGGGCGAATCTCCCGGGAAGCTCAATGGGATTGAGGGTAGTGATTGACACCGCTTACCCCAATGCTCAGTCAACAGACCGCGTGCGACTGTATGTGGCAGGTCAACGAACCAATCCGCCTCAGGTTCAGCCCTTCTACGATAACGCTATGCCTACCAATGGCGAGGTAGCGATTCCGACTGCCGAGCTGAGAAAGATAACCACCGGCAGGGCTTTCGTCTGGTTCATTATTACTGATGATGCAGGCAACGAAAGCGCTTGGTCAGTGAGTTTCAAAAACACTCGTTTTCTGCCGCTGCCCAAATTGGGTCCATTGGTCGTCCCGGCAAATAACGATGGTCTGATCGAGCTGACGGATGCGCGTGCAGGTGTAACGGTGGAAGTGACGCGGCCGGTTAACGCACTCAACGACGACGAGGTGAGTGTCACGTGGGGAAGCCAGTCGGCGCAAGACTTGCCGTTCGGCACCGCCACCCAACTGATTTTCACCATTCCCTGGGCGGATCTGAGCAAAGAATATTTCGATAATCAGACAGGCACGGATTACGAACTGGATGTTCTGGTCAAGGCTGACTTGATGCGTGCCAATATTTCTGTCAGCGATGTGGATACGACGGTAAACACGGATTTCTCGACCTACCCTCCTTATGCCATTGATCCACTCAATCCGCCTCCTGAGATCAATCCCGAATTCAAGCCATTGATTGTGCGGGGACAGGCACCTGTCACGGACAACGTGCTAGGCCCACACGACGCCAATCAAACGGCTACGGCATACATCGATGTTTCGCCTGTGAGTGGCACTACATTTCCAGACCCGGAAGCGGGTGACCTGTTAACCCTGATGTACCTTGGCGATCAGGGCGAGGTGGTCGTAAATTCAACGACGTTGGACGATTCAAATATCAATACAATCATTCCAGTTGATTTGCCTTACAGCGTTGTCGGTCCAGGTGGTCTGGGGGTGAAACAAGTATGGTGGACATATGAAAACAGCCGCCGTAACAATACTCAAACGTCGGTCAAAACACCTGTAACGGTTAACACCGTAGTCATTACACTTGATCCGCCGGAGTTCGTACGGCCGCCCGCAGATGGCACTGCAGATCCGTTCATCATTTGCGAGAGTCTGACCGGTGTGGATCACGTGGCCAGATTCCGGATTCCGCCAAATATCCATTTCGTCCAGGATATGGATATCACCTTCAACTGGCGTGGGTTCCGTACGGATGATTATACAGAGCAGGCGCCGTCTGATACTGAGTTCACCGAAACCCGGAAAATTACCGCTGCCGAGCTGACGGCCGGGATGATCTTTGACGTTGGGACTTATGACCCGGTGATTCGCAATGTTCCAGTGCCTCCACCGGTAACCCCGGATCCCTCAGATTTTTACGCTGGTTATGTGAAAGTCTGGTATTCGACACCGATTGTGCCCACATCGAGGGTAACGGAAATGACGGTTTACTTGCTCAATGCCGACTTCTTGTACTGTGAGTCAGAACCGGGTTGGGCCCCCGCGCCATAACCATCGTTTAAGAGTGCAGAGTTGCGTTCGCCGGGAGAGTAAGGCTCTCCCGGCTTGCTATCGCTGTCTGTCGTCAGAAACACAGATTGTATTTCGCGGGCAGGGAATAAGTCCCACTCATAAAAGGAATAGTCCTACATAGAAGGTTCGAAGTTGTAGGTATTCTCCGACGCCGCCAACGACGGACGTCTGATGGAGCTTCTCTTTGAGCCGCATCTCCACCGTCCCGACAAAACTCAGAGAGCAGTGACTATGAAGTTTGAGAAAATACTGGGACTGACAGTTATGAGGTTTACAGGTGCGCTCTCTTATGCAGTGGCCATAATGGCCGTTTCAGAGTCCGCCTATTCGCGAAATCTTCTGCCGGGAGAGGTGGAAACCGTCTCCAGTGGTGCAACGCCTGAAGCGTGGTTTATCCCCGCAACGGCTACTCTAAACATTAACGGTGCCGGCGCGCTGAATATCCAGGTCGGTGGTGGAACACTCAACGGCGACACCGCTGCCACATCACAGATAGATGCATCTTCAGATGCCCGCGTCAATCTGGCCCGGTCCACGGTGACTAGCACAGGTTTTGATACCGCACTCGCATTGACTGACAGCTCGGCCACTGTCATAGGCAGTACATTGACCAGTCAAGGCAGGGCAATGTCCTTGGCTCGGGATCTGCTAATACCGGTGGGATCAACAGCAACCGTGACCAGCAGCACTTTACTCGGCGGCATATCCGGTGCCGCGGTTACGTCGCTCAGCACTCTGAACCTGGTCGATACCCGGGTGGAAGGGACGGATCCGGATGGCATCGGTCTGGAACTGTTCGGCGGCCACGCCAATGTCAGTGCCGACAGCCAGATCATCGGCGGGCTCAATGGTGTCATGTTCGGGGAGGACACAGTGCTGAATCCCGGCGATGTGATGGGGCAGAGCCGGTTGACGGTGGACGGATCAACCGTGCAAGGACGTACTGGCGCTGCGATCAGTGTCAATTTCGCTACTCCGGCCGGCCAGCCGGTCTTGATCGAAGTAAACAACGGTTCCAGCCTGATCGGAGGCAACGGCAATATCCTGGAGGTGATCGATGGTGCCGCTGCCCGATTTCAGGTCGACAACAGCAAGCTGTCTGGCAACATTCAAGTCGCTGAGGGTGGAGAAGTCAGCGTACTGTTGCGAAACGCCGCGAGCCTTGACGGCAATCTGGTCAACGTTGATTCGGTCACGCTTGATACGCAAAGCTCCCTGACCGGCAACATCCAAGGTTCCGGAACCGGCGTGGTGACGCTGGACAATAACGCGGTCTTGCATGGCGCCGTCACCGGCGTCAGCAATATGTCGGTCAGTCGTGGTGCAGAGTGGAACATGGTGGGTAGCAACGCTCTCACCCGCCTCGACATGCAGGGCGGCAGCGTGCGCTTCGGGACGACCCAGGAGTTCACCCGCCTGGACATCGCCAACCTGTCAGGCAATGGTCAGTTCTTCATGGACACAGACGTTGCCACTGCAGAGACTGATTTTTTGAATGTCACACAATCCGCATCCGGCCAGCATGAGCTGGTAGTGGCTGCTACCGCCAGCGAACCGGTCAGTGGCGCGCCGGTCAAGGTGGGCAACATCGCCGCGGGGGATGCGCAGTTTTCCTTGAGAAACGGCCAGGTGGATGTCGGTGCTTTAGCCTACAAACTGGTGAAAGAAGGCGAAGGGCTGTTCCTGCAACCTGATGCGACGAGTCCGAGCACAGGTTCAAAAACAGCCATGGCAATTGCCGGCACTGCTCCCACAGTGATTTATTCTGAAATGACTACCCTCAATACACGTCTCGGGGACCGCCGGATGGCCAGCACCCAGCCTCGGGCACGATCCGTTGCTGCCCTGGACTCGGATACTCAAGGCTCGACATCCGGTCTCTGGATACGTACTTACGGGAATCAGTACAACGTCAAAAACGCGTACGGTGACGGTTATAAACAAAATCAGACGGGTGTCTCCGTGGGGGTGGACACGCCACTGCCTGTGGGTGACGGCCAATGGCTGATCGGTGCTTTTGGTGGTTACAGCACCACTCGCCTGAATCTGGCGCGTGGCAGCGCTGGCACGATTGACAGCGTTTATCTGGGTACTTACCTGACCTGGTATGACGAAGAGAGCGGGTATTACGTTGATACCGTAGCCAAGGTCAACCGTTTCAATAACGACGTTAAAGTCACGCTGAGTGATGACACTCGTACAAAGGGTAACTTCGACAATGTGGGCGTGAGTGGTTCTGTCGAGGTCGGCAAGCACATCGTCTTGAACAACGGCTATTTCATCGAGCCTTCTGCACAATTGGGTGCGGCGGCCGTGGAAGGTAAAACCTACCGTCTGGACAATGGATTGCACGTGGACAGCGATGAGACCCGCTCTTTGCTCGGCAAAGTCGGCATGACGGTTGGCCGTGAATTGGTTCTAGACAACGGCAGAAAGCTTCAGCCCAGACTGCATGCTGCCGTCAGTCATGAGTTTGTCAACAGTAATCGTGTGAGTGTGAACGAGACTGACTTCAACAACGATTTGTCCAGTACCAGCCTGGAGTTGACCGGCGGGTTGAACTGGATACCGGCGAACAATAAGTGGCAGGTGTATGCCGAGGTCGGAACCAGTCGTGGCACTAAAGTTGACCAGGAGCTGGGGGGGAGCGTGGGGTTGAGTTTTAACTTTTAAGTAGAATGACGGCGTAAAAAAGGAAGCTTGAAAGCTTCCTTTTTTATTACGGGCTGTTGGTGATTTATTTTCGGCTTTGGCTCAGATCGACGTTAACAAGAAATTCTCCTTTGATCGGAAACAGACTATTGCCATCTGGCCCACCATGATCAAATGAAGCGCTCCACATCGCGGTCAGGGTTTTTTCGAGACCATCATATTGAAACGTGATGCTACCGCTCTCGGCTACGTGTAAATCACCATTCACAGGATTTGAGTTGTAGGTCACTCTGATATCTTCGATATCCTTGGATATTGAAAAGGTTCCCGTTCCAGGTCTTGCAAAAAAAACAAATTCGATCGTTTGGGTCATGCCATTTTCAGTGTGACCAGCTCTTAACCAGTAATGCTGGCCATCGGGGAAATCCTTCAGTTCGATTGAAGGGATAGAGGTAGAGCGAAACTCCTTGAATGCGGGAAATTTGACGTGTTTGAATTTTGGATCGGAATCGCCATTGATGGTGGCGGACAAGTACGCTTGTGCTGGAAGAGTTGTCGCGTAGGCCCGGGCTGCGAAGCTCATGAGTTTATCTCCATACATAATGGTTAGAGGCATCCAAAGACTGAGCAGTCCTAATCCTGGATGTTGTATGGAAGCTTAAATATGGCGCAGATGTAAACTGTCATAGTTGACAGTTTACATTCGCAGATTTTTGTGAGTTTCTAACTTGGCGTGACGAGGTTGCCTGGGCATCTGGCCGTACAAAGGTGCAAGTTGAGTTAGATGTAAAGTTTAATAAGTTATAAAGCTTAGGGAGGCTGGAAAAAATAACAGAGCATCGATGAGCCGGCAGAATTTTTTCTGTCGTTTCAGTGAGTTCAGGTATGGGCGTGCGCTGACATCCATTAGCGCCCAAGCTAGGGCCATGCCTGTAAGATCAGCCAAACAACCCCGCCGCAATATTGATCGAAAACCCCAAAATCGCGGTATTAAACACAAACCCGATCAACGACTGCGCCAGCACGATCTTGCGCAAGTCCCGCGTGGCCACGCCTACATCTGCGGTCTGCACCGCCACGCCGATGGTGAACGAGAAATACAGAAAGTCCCAGTAATTGGGGGTTGTCAGCCCCTCGGCAAAACGCAGCGCCGATTCCTTGCCGTTCCAGGTGTAATACAGCCGGGCATGGTGCACGCTGAAAATCACCCCGATCAGCAGCCATGAGCCGATCACCGTCAGTGCGGTGAAACCATAGCGCAGCAGTTTGCGGGCGGTTTCCAGGTCCCTGCTGCCGGCGAGTTCGAAGGTGATGGTGCCGAGGCTGGCCAGTGCCGCGATGCACACCAGCAGCAACACCAGACCGGCGTTTTCATCTTCGACCTCGGCAATGCGTTTCACGTCCGGGGCCTTGGCGCGCGCGATGAGCCAGAGCATCAGCAGCAGATAGGTCCAGACCCCGGCGTTCCAGCCGATGAGGATTTTGCTGATGATTGAATCGGCCGGAGCCAGAATGCCTGCCGCGACGCCGAGTGTGGCAGCGGCGGACAGGCGAGGGTGGGTGCGGGCGAGTAGGGGCATGAGAACTCGATGGGCCAAGGTGTTCAAACACCGTAGCCCAGCGATGTCCATTGTGAAACACACTCCCTGTAGGAGCGAGGCTTGCCCGCGAAGGCGGTGTGTCAGTCAACATAAATGCTGAATGTTACGGCGCTTTCGCGGGCAAGCCTCGCTCCTACAGGGGATGTCTTGTTGGTTAGATGTCCTTATGGCGTTTGCGCACCAGTTTCATCACCACCACAAAAAACACCGGTACGAACACCACCGCCAGGGTAGCGGTGATCATCCCGCCGATCACCCCGGTGCCGATGGCTTGCTGGCTCGCCGAGCTGGCACCGGTGGCAATTGCCAGCGGTACCACGCCGAGGATGAATGCCAGCGAGGTCATCACGATGGGACGAAGTCTCAGACGTGCGGCCTGCAGGGTGGCTTCGATCAGGTCATGGCCTTCGTCGTACAGGCTTTTGGCGAATTCGATGATCAGGATCGCGTTCTTCGCCGACAGGCCAATAATGGTAATCAGCCCGACCTTGAAGAACACATCGTTGGGCATCCCGCGCAGGGTCACGGCCAATACTGCACCGAGTACCCCCAGCGGCACCACCAGCAATACCGACGTCGGAATCGACCAACTCTCGTACAGCGCTGCCAGGCACAAGAATACGATCAGCAGCGACAGCCCCAGCAGAATCGGTGCCTGGCTGCCGGACAAGCGTTCCTGCAATGACAGACCGGTCCATTCCTGACCCAACCCCGTCGGGCCTTGCGCCACCAGCCGTTCGATTTCCGCCATGGCTTCGCCGGTGCTGTAACCGGGCGCCGGTTCGCCGGAAATGCTGATGGCCGGGTAGCCGTTGTAGCGGGTCAGCTGCGCTGGGCCCTGGGTCCAGTTGGCCCGCACGAAAGCCGATAACGGGACCATTTTCTCGGTGTTGTTGCGCACGTGAATCTTCAGCAGATCGGCGACCTGACTGCGTTGATCACCTTCGGCCTGGACCACCACTCGTTGCATCCTTCCCTGGTTGGGGAAGTCGTTGATGTAGGCCGAACCCACGGCGGTGGACAGCACGTTGCCAATGTCGGCAAACGAAATCCCCAAGGCGTTGGCTTGCTTGCGGTCGACTTCCAGTTGCACTTGCGGCGCTTCAGCGAGGGCGCTTTCGCGCACGTTGATCAGGACCGGGCTCTTCTCGGCGGCGGCCAGCAATTGGCTGCGCGCCTGCATCAGCGTGGCATGGCCAAGGCCGCCACGGTCTTGCAGGCGGAACTCGAAACCACTGGAAGTGCCGAGGCCATCGACTGGCGGCGGCAACACCGCAAAGGCCATGGCATCCTTGATCTGACTTAGCGCGATGTTGGCCCGGTCGGCAATCGAACTCGCCGAATCGTCACTCCCCCGATCCGACCAATCTTTGAGCGTGGTAAACGCCAGCGCGGCGTTCTGCCCACTGCCGGAGAAGCTGAAACCGAGAATCACCGTGCTGTCGCCGACGCCCGGTTCGGTGGCGTTGTGCGCTTCGATCTGCTCGACCACCTGCACCGTGCGGTTCTTGCTCGCACCCGGTGGCAGTTGAATGTCGGTGATGGTGTAACCCTGGTCTTCCACCGGCAGAAACGAGGATGGCAGACGACTGAAGCACAACCCCAGACCGATCAGCAGCACACCGTAGATCAACAGGTAACGGCCGGTGCGTTTCAACGCATACGCGACCCAGCCCTGATAACGCTCGGTCAGTTGTTCGAAGCGTCGGTTGAACCAGCCGAAGAAGCCGCCCTTGGCATGATGCTCGCCCTTGGCAATTGGCTTGAGCAGCGTCGCACACAGCGCCGGGGTCAAGGTCAGGGCGAGGAATGCCGAGAACAGAATCGAAGTGGCCATCGACAGCGAGAACTGCCGGTAAATCACCCCGACCGAACCCTGCATGAACGCCATCGGAATGAACACCGCCACCAGCACCAGGGTGATGCCGATGATCGCCCCGGTGATCTGTTTCATCGCCTTGCGCGTCGCGTCCTTGGGCGACAGGCCCTCGGTGGCCATGATCCGCTCGACGTTCTCCACCACCACAATCGCGTCGTCCACCAGAATGCCGATGGCCAGCACCATGCCGAACATGGTCAGCACGTTGATCGAGAAGCCCAGCGCGAGCATGGTTGCAAACGTGCCCATCAGCGCTACCGGCACCACCAGCGTCGGAATCAGCGTGTAGCGGATGTTCTGCAGGAACAGGAACATCACCGCAAACACCAGCACCATCGCCTCGACGAGGGTGTAGACCACTTTGGTGATCGAGACTTTGACGAACGGCGAGGTGTCGTACGGAATCTTGTATTCGACACCGGCCGGGAAGTAGCGCGCCAGTTCATCCATCTTCGCCCGCACCAGTGTCGCAGTGCTCAAGGCATTGGCGCCCGGCGACAGTTGCACGCTGACGGCGGTGGACGGTTTACCGTTCAGGCGGGTGGAGAACTGATACTCCTGACTGCCGATCTCGACCCGCGCCACATCGCCGATGCGCACGGTGGAGCCGTCAGGATTGGCCTTGAGCACGATGTCGGCGAATTCTTCAGGCGTCGACAGCTGGCCTTTGACCAGAATGGTCGCGGTGATTTCCTGCGTGGTGCGAGTCGGTAGGTCGCCGATGCTGCCCGCGGAAACCTGAGCATTTTGCGCAACGATGGCGGCGTTGACATCGGACGGGGTCAGGTTGAAGCCAATCAGTTTCTGCGGATCGATCCAGATCCGCATCGCCCGTTCGGCACCGTACAGCTGGGCCTTACCGACGCCGTCCAAGCGCTTGATCTCGTTCATCACGTTGCGCGCCAGGTAATCACTGAGCGCCACGTCGTCGAGCTTGCCATCGCTGGAGGTGAGGGTGATCAGCAGCAGGAAACCGGCGGAGACTTTCTCCACCTGCAAGCCCTGCTGGGTGACCGCTTGCGGCAAGCGCGACTCCACCGCTTTGAGGCGGTTTTGCACATCGACCTGCGCCATTTCCGGGTCAGTGCCCGGCTGGAACGTCGCGGTGATGGTAGCGCTGCCGAGGCTGCTCTGGGATTCGAAATACAGCAGATGGTCGGCGCCGTTGAGTTCTTCCTCGATCAGGCTGACCACGCTTTCGTCCACGGTTTGCGCCGAAGCACCGGGGTAGGTGGCGTAGATTTCGACTTTCGGCGGCGCAACGTTCGGGTACTGCGCCACCGGCAACTGCACAATGGCCAGCGCACCGGCCAGCAGGATGAACAAGGCGATCACCCAGGCGAACACCGGGCGGTCGATAAAGAACTGCGGCATAAAGAAGCGTCCTGCTTACTGACCAGAAACCTGGGCAAGTGGAAGAGGGGTGTCGTCGATCTGGACTTTTTCACCGGGGCGCGCGTGTTGCAGGCCTTCAGTGACGATGCGGTCGCCGGGTTTGAGGCCGTGGGTGACGATCCAGCGATCGTTCTGCACCGGGCCCAGTTCGACCGGTTGCTGGCCGACCCGCTGCTCGGCGTCGAGCAACAGCACCTGGGCGACGCCGGCGCTGTCACGCTGGATGGCCCGTTGCGGCACGCTGATACCTTGCTGATTGAACGCTTGCTCCAGACGCACGCGCACGAAGCTGCCCGGCAGCAAGTCGAGGTCCGGGTTGGGGAATTCGCTACGTAGAATGATCTGACCGGTGCCTGGGTCGACGGTGATGTCGGTGAACAGCAACTTGCCCGGCAGCGGGTAGAGGCTGCCGTCGTCCTGAATCAACGTGGCTTTGGCCTGACCTTGGCCCACTTCCTTTAACTGGCCGGAACGGAACGCGCGGCGCAGGTCGTTGAGTTCACGGGTCGATTGCGTCAAGTCGGCGTGGATCGGGTTCAACTGCTGAATCAATGCCAGCGGTGTAGTTTCGTTCTGCCCGACCAGCGCGCCTTCAGTCACCAGCGCCCGGCCGATGCGCCCGGAAATCGGCGCGGTGACGGTGGCGTAACCCAGGTTCAGTTTCGCCCGCTCCACGGCGGCTTTGTTGGCAGCGACGTCGGCGGCGGTCTGCCGGGCATTGGCGCGGGCGTTATCGTAATCCTGGCCGCTGATGGCGTTGCCTTCGATCAACTGGGCGTAACGCTGCTCTTGCAGCCTGGCCTGGAACGCGTTGGCCTCGGCCTTGCGCAATGCGGCTTCGGCGCTGTCCAGGTCGGCCTTGAATGGCGCCGGGTCGATACGGAACAGAACGTCGCCTTTTTTCACGTCGCTGCCTTCGTGGAAGGCCCGCTGCAACACTACGCCGGCGACTCGGGCGCGCACTTCGGCAATCCGTGGCGCGGCAATCCGCCCGCTCAGCTCGCTACTGATCGACAGCGGCCGGGCTTCGATGGTTTCGATCCGCACACTGGCCAGCGGCGCCTGTTCTTCCGCGGTCGAGGACTGGTCGCAAGCGCTCAGCGTCAACGCCAGTGCGATCAGGCTGAGCGTGGCAAGCAGATTCTTTGACATGTAGATACCCCAATAATGACCTCCCGTATCCTACGGGGAGGCGAGGAGGGTAGCGGTGAAGCTTTGTAGGTGCTGTGTGAAATTGTGTAAGGGTTTTGCTCAGGCGGGCGTGAGGGCGTATATCCTTGGCGCCTTGAAATTTAATGCGACAGATGTACCGCTATCGCGGGCAAGCCCGCTCCCACAGTGGTCTGTGATGTTCACAAAATCTGTGTCCACATCAAATCCCTGTGGGAGCGGGCTTGCCCGCGATGACGATCTATTCGGCGCCACTGCACTTTCTGGAAACACCCCATGCCCAACATCCTCCTGGTCGAAGACGACTCCGCGCTCTCCGAACTGATTGCCAGCTACCTGGAACGCAACGGCTATTGCGTCAGCGTGATCAGCCGTGGCGACCATGTGCGCGAACGTGCGCGGGTCAATCCTCCAGACCTGGTGATTCTCGATCTGATGCTGCCGGGGCTCGACGGTTTGCAGGTCTGCCGTTTGCTGCGAGCCGATTCGGCGACTTTGCCGATCCTGATGCTCACCGCTCGCGACGACAGCCACGATCAGGTGCTGGGCCTGGAAATGGGCGCCGACGACTACGTCACCAAACCCTGCGAGCCCCGTGTGTTGCTGGCCCGCGTACGTACGCTGTTGCGCCGCAGCAGTCTCAGCGAACCAATGACCGCCAACGACCGTATTCTGATGGGCAACCTGTGCATTGATCTGTCCGAGCGCACCGTGACCTGGGGTGAGCAACTGGTCGAACTGTCCAGCGGTGAATACAACCTGCTGGTGGTGCTGGCCCGACATGCCGGCGAAGTACTGAGCCGTGACCAGATTCTGCAACGCTTGCGCGGTATCGAATTCAACGGCACCGACCGCTCGGTGGACGTGGCTATTTCCAAGCTGCGACGCAAGTTCGACGACCACGCCGGCGAGGCGCGCAAGATCAAGACAGTGTGGGGCAAGGGCTACCTGTTCAGTCGCTCCGAGTGGGAATGCTGAGTCGATGTTCAGAATCCTGTTTCGCCTCTATCTGGTAACCATCGTCTCGTTCAGCGCGGCGATCTACCTGGTGCCGGACCTGGTGATCCAGGTCTTTCATGAACGTTTTGTCACCTACAACCTCGATTACTCCCGAGGTTTGCAAACGCTGATCGTCAAGCAGTTTCGCTCGGTGCCGATTGAGCAGTGGCCGGCGCTGGCAGACGAAATGGACAAGGAATTCCAGCCGCTGAACATTGTACTGGCCCGCAACGACGACGCCGAGTTCACCCCGGATGAGCGTCAACGCTTGCAGCGCGGCGAGAATGTTGTGCGCATTGGCGATTGGGGCTGGCGCACCTTGGCCGTGACGCCTTTGAACGAGCAAATGGTCGTGGAAATGGTCGTGCCGCCGGACCCGACGGACGTCAGTTGGTTGTACTGGAGCATCAACGTACTGATCGGCGCGACCATGCTCGCCTGTCTGTTGCTGTGGTTGCGTCCGCACTGGCGCGACCTGGAACGCCTCAAAGGCACCGCCGAACGCTTCGGCAAGGGCCACTTGAGCGAGCGCACGCAGATTTCCTCCAGCTCCAATATCGGCAGCCTGGCCCACGTGTTCGACACCATGGCTGGCGACATCGAAAACCTGCTCAACCAGCAGCGCGACCTGCTCAACGCCGTGTCCCACGAACTGCGCACGCCACTGACGCGGCTGGATTTCGGCCTGGCCCTGGCGCTGTCCGACGACTTGCCCGCTACCAGTCGCGAACGTCTGCAAGGCTTGGTCGCGCACATTCGCGAACTGGATGAGCTGGTGCTGGAACTGCTGTCTTACAGCCGACTGCAAAACCCGGCGCGGTTGCCGGAACAGGTCGATGTGTCGCTGGATGAATTCATCGACAGCATCCTCGGCAGTGTCGACGAAGAGCTGGAGTCCCCGGAAATCGTCATCGATGTGCTGCTTCACGGCCAGCTCGAACGCTTCTCGCTGGACCCGCGACTGACCGCCCGCGCAATCCAGAATCTGCTGCGCAACGCCATGCGCTATTGCGAAAAACGGATTCAGATCGGGGTGCAGGTGTGCGCCAAGGGCTGTGAGATCTGGGTGGATGACGATGGCATCGGCATTCCGGAGGAAGAGCGGGAGCGGATTTTTGAGCCGTTTTATCGGCTGGATCGTAGCCGGGATCGCGCCACTGGCGGGTTTGGGTTGGGCCTGGCCATCAGCCGCCGGGCGCTGGAAGCGCAGGGTGGCACACTCACCGCGCAACCGTCGCCGCTGGGTGGGGCGCGGTTCCGACTTTGGTTGCCGACACCTGCCTGAATCTGGTTGGTCAAGGTGAAACCCGACAGTAGCAGCTGCCGAGCTCGCGAGGCTGCGTTCGGCTGCGAAGCAGTCGTAGAATCAGGCAACCGGTTCTTTCAGAAGACCGTGTTCGCCGGGATTGCGAGGACTTCGTCCTAGAACGCAGCCTCGCGGCTCGGCAGCTGCTACAAACCACGCGGGAGCATGGGAGCGATCAGCAGCTCAGCCGAGTATTTCGGTTGATGGAATCAACCCAACCCCCGCCACTTGCATCTGTTCAATCGCTGCCGCCAACGAGCCGTCCAGATCAATCGCGCGACATGCATCCATCACCACAAACGCATTGAACCCCGCCGCCCGCGCGTCCAGCGCAGAAAACATCACGCAAAAATCCAGCGCCAGTCCGACCATATAAACCGTGTCGATGCCGCGTTCTTTCAGATACCCGGCCAAGCCTGTGGTCGTGGTTCGATCAGCCTCCAGAAACGCCGAATAACTGTCGATGTCCGGATTGCAGCCCTTGCGGATGATCAGTTGGACGTGGGGCAGCTCCAGTTCCGGGTGGAACTCGGCGCCGGGTGTGGCGCGTACGCAATGCTCAGGCCAGAGCGTCTGCTCGCCGTAAGGCAGTTGAATCACGTCGTAAGGTTTGCGTCCCGGGTGGCTGGAAGCAAACGAGGCATGACCGGGCGGGTGCCAGTCCTGGGCAATGATGACCTGTTTGAACTGGCGGCCGAGGCGGTTAATCAAGGGCACGATCAGATCGCCCTCCGGCACCGGTAATTGACCGCCGGGAATGAAGTCGTTCTGTACGTCGATAACCAGCAAGGCAGCACGTGAAGAAATTGGCATAGATAGGGTTTCCTCCTTGGAAAGTCAGGGACAAGCATAGTGACAACTTTGCTGGTGCGCTAAGCCGGTTTCATGAAATGGCTGCGCTTGTGTAAGAGAGGCCGTTGGATCGGCGGTGTGGCCTTTGCGGGCAAGTCCAGCCACTAAAGAACCTGAAGCCAGTCCCGCATTTGGCCGAACCGCTGCCTTACTGTCGGCACGGATGCCTTGTTATAGTTCGGGCCTCATATTCTGCCCGGTAAAGGATCACTGCCATGTCTCAATACACCGCCTTCAGCGTCGAACTGGCCGATCACATCGCCCATGTGCAGATCAATCGTCCGGAAAAAATCAATTCGATGAACGCCGCGTTCTGGAGCGAGATCATCGAGATTTTTCAGTGGATCGACGACACTGATGAGGTGCGGGTGGTGGTGCTCAGTGGCGCCGGTAAGCATTTTTCTTCGGGCATCGACCTGATGATGATGGCCGGTATGCTCAATGAGTTGGGCAAGGACGTCAGCCGCAATGCACGGCTGCTACGACGAACGATCCTCACGCTGCAAGCGTCCTTCAATGCCGTCGACAACTGCCGCAAACCGGTGCTGGCGGCGATTCAGGGCTATTGCCTGGGCGGTGCCATTGACCTGATTTCGGCCTGCGACATGCGTTACGCCGCCGAGGACGCGCAATTTTCCATCAAGGAAATCGACATCGGCATGGCCGCCGATGTGGGTACTTTGCAACGCTTGCCACGGATAATCGGTGACGGCATGCTGCGTGAACTGGCTTACACTGGTCGCACCTTTGGTGCCGACGAAGCGCGCAACATCGGTCTGGTCAATCGCGTCTACAGCGATACTGCCAGCCTGCTTGAAGGCGTGATGGGCATTGCCCGCGAGATCGCCGGCAAGTCGCCGATTGCTATCACCGGCACCAAAGAGATGATCAGCTACATGCGCGACCATCGCATCGATGACGGCCTCGAATACGTCGCCACCTGGAACGCCGCCATGCTGCAATCCACCGATCTGCGCGTGGCCATGGCCGCCCATATGAGCAAACAGAAACCCGAATTTCTGGATTGATTAACCATGACTTCACGCTGGACCACCGCAGTACTGGACACCGATCAACCCGGCGGCTGGGCCGTGGCGCGCAGCCCCGAAGGCTTTTTGTTCGATGACAATGGCACGCTGTTTCCACGGGAATGGCTCAAGCGTCAGGACCTGTCGATTCTCGCCGAGCACGGCATCGGTCATCTGGATGGCGAACCGGTCTACCTGCTGGAGTTGCGCAGTCACAGCGAAGTGCCTGGCTGCAACTGGAAAGGCCTGCGGGCGTTCATGCTCGAGGGCGATCACACCGTTTACAAAGTTCTCGGCTATGCCGCGCAAATCGGGACCTGGGCCCGTGAACACCGCTTCTGCGGTAATTGCGGGCAGGTGATGAGCCAAGTGCCGCGTGAGCGGGCGATGTACTGTGAACCGTGTGATATACGCCACTATCCGCGCATTTCACCGAGCATGATCGTGCTGGTGACCCGTGGCGACGAGGTTCTGTTGGCCCGCTCGCCGCGTTTTGTCACCGGGGTCTACAGCACCTTGGCGGGGTTTGCCGAGCCGGGTGAGTCGGCCGAAGACTGCCTGATTCGCGAGGTCCGCGAAGAGGTGCAGATCGAGGTCAAAAACATCCAGTACATGGGCAGTCAATGCTGGCCGTTCCCGCATTCGATGATGCTCGGTTTCCACGCCGAGTACGCCGGCGGCGAGATTGTCTGTCAGGAAGACGAGATCGAAGACGCCCAGTGGTTCAACGTGCACGAGCTGCCGCCGTTGCCGGCGTCTCGCTCGATTGCCCGTTACCTGATTGACGTCTATGTGGCGCGGCGCTTAGGCCACGCTGAACCAGTGCTGCCAGGCTAACCGGACGGTCAAGCCGAGCACCACGGTGATGAACACCGGACGAATGAACTTCGCACCGCCGCTGATGGCGGTGCGCGCGCCGAAGAAGGCGCCGACCATTACCGACAGGCCCATGCTCAGGCCGATAATCCAGTCCACCTGCCCGGAAAATATGAACACCGACAGCGCCGCGATGTTGCTGACGAAGTTCATGCTGCGCGCCACGCCGCTGGCCTTGACCAAGTCGATGGGGTACATCAGCAGGCTGCTGACGGTCCAGAACGCACCCGTTCCCGGACCAGCCACGCCGTCGTAGAAGCCGAGGCTGAAGCCTTGGCTCGATTGCCACTTTTTCTTGATCGGCGCGTTGCTGTCCAGCGGCGCCTTCGGTGTGCCGCCGAACAACAGATAAAGGCCGCAGGCGAAAACGATCACCGGCAGCATCTTGTTCAGCCATTCGGCTGGCAAGTAATGCGCGACCACGGCGCCGGTGAGTGCGCCCACCAGTGTGCCGACGATGGCGTGCATCCACTGCCGAGGATGGAACAGCTTGCGTCGGTAGAAGGTAAAACTGGCAGTGGCCGAGCCGAAGGTCGAGCTGAGCTTGTTAGTGCCCAGCACCAAATGTGGCGGCAGGCCGGCAGTCAGCAGCGCCGGCGTGGTCAATAGACCGCCACCGCCGGCGATGGCGTCGATGAAACCGGCAATGAAAGCGACGACGGCCAGAACGGCCAGGGTAGTGAGGTCAACGCTGAGTTCGAAAGGCATGGAATGGGCTTATTCGGCAGGGCGCAGAAGTGGGCTGCGGGAAAGGCCGGTATCTTACCCATAAAGTTATCCTGGTACAGCCGATCGTTCCCACGCTCTGCGTGGTAATGCCGCCACGGACGCTCCGCGTCGGCTGTGACGCAGAGCGTCACGAGATGCATTCCCACGCGGGAGCGTGGGAATGCTCAGTAGGGTGAAGTTACAGGCCCAGATCGGACAAGCCCGGGTGATCATCCGGCCGGCGGCCCAGCGGCCAGTGGAACTTGCGGTCGCTTTCCTTGATCGGCATGTCGTTGATGCAGGCGTAGCGGTTGAACATCAAGCCGTTCTCGTCGAACTCCCAGTTTTCGTTACCGTAGGAACGGAACCAGTTGCCCGAGTCGTCATGCCATTCGTAGGCATAACGCACGGCGATGCGGTTGTCGCCATGGGCCCAGAGTTCCTTGATCAGCCGGTAGTCCAGTTCCTTGGCCCATTTACGGGTCAGAAAACTTTTGGCTTCTTCGCGGTTGTGGGCGAACTCGGCGCGGTTACGCCATTGGGTGTCCAGGGTGTAGGCCAGGGACACCCGTTCCGGGTCGCGGGAGTTCCAGCCGTCCTCGGCCAGGCGAACTTTTTCGATGGCCGATTCACGGGTAAACGGCGGCAATGGCGGACGAACTTCGGCAGTAGACATATAAAGTCTCCCTATCAAATTAACGTTCAAGCAAGTTGTCGGGCTTATTAGAAGTGTTACAGGTCCAATAACTTTCGCGCCATGCATTGCGCATTATCGGCGGCACTGTGATCACCCATCACAAGCGCTACGGTAATGGCACCGTCGATCAGGATCAGCAGCTGTTTGGCCAACGTCTCCGGGTCTTGAGCACCATGTTCGGTACAGAGCTCGCGCACGTAGTCGAGCAGCTTCTGTTTGTGGTCTTTGGCAACCAGGCGAACCGGGTCTTGCGCATCGCCGGTTTCGCCACTGGTGTTAATGAATGCACAGCCGCGAAAGCCTTCAGAGGCGAACCAGGCCTTGAGCACGGTAAACAGGCTGAGCAGCCGCTCGGCCGGGGTTTGCGCCTTGCCGACTTCGCTTCGATACCAATTCATCCAGCGCACATCGCGGCGTTGCAGGGCCGCGACGGTGAGCTCCTCCTTGTTGGCGAAGTAGCGGTAAATACTTTTTCTGGAGACGCCGGCGGTTTTCACCAGAAGATCCATGCCGGTGGCAGCAATGCCACTTTTGTAGATCAACTTTTCGGTGACGTCCAGAATGATGTCGCGTGTGTCGTTGCTAGTGATTTCGTTCATGTGGCTAACAGTAGAATGATCGTTCTCCTTGGTCAACGGTTTTTTGTAGTGATCGTTCCCACGCTCTGCGTGGGAATGCTGCCATGGACGCTCCGCGTCCAGCGTTAATGTGACGCAGAGCGTCACGAGATGCATTCCCACGCGGAGCATGGGAACGATCGGTGCGGTGGGAAGACCCAAGGCAATCCATGGTGTAAGCTCTCGGGTTCTTCGGATTCGACCCTTTTGCGAGCCCTATGCCGTCGCTTTTCAAACGCTCTCTGCTGCCTAAACTGCGCAGTTTTCCGCTGACCGCCGATGCCGTCACCATCCTCTCTGGCGCCGCCGAGTTCCGTCGTTGCCTGCTGGAACAAATCGCCCAGGCCACCCAGCGCATCTATATCGTCGCGCTGTACCTGCAACAGGATGAGGCCGGGCAGGAAATCCTCGACGCCCTGCACGCCGCCAAACGGGCACGCCCGGAACTGGACGTGGTGGTGGTCGTGGACTGGCTGCGTGCCCAGCGCGGTTTGATCGGTGCCGGCAAGCAACCGGGCAACTCGGCCTGGTATCAGGAAACGACCCGCACCCACGAAAGCGTGGTGCCGGTGTACGGCGTGCCGGTGCAGACCCGCGAGCTGTTCGGCGTGCTGCATTTGAAGGGCTTCGTGATCGACGATTGCGTGCTGTACAGCGGCGCGAGCCTGAACAACGTTTACCTGCACAAGTTCGACAAGTACCGCTTCGACCGCTATCACCTGCTGCAGAACCAGGCGCTGGCCGATTCGATGCAGCACTTGATTCAGCACGGTCTGATCGCCTCCAAAGCGGTGCATCGCCTCGATCTGCCGAACCTGCCGACCACTCGCAGCCTGCGCAACGACATCGGTGACTTGCGCAGCCGTCTCAAGCACGCGGCGTACGACACCACGGCGGGCAGTACGGCGAAGGGCGGTTTATCCGTCAGTCCATTGCTCGGTGTGGGCAAGAACAACCCGTTGAGTCGGGTGATCTGCGAGTTGATCGCCAGCGCCCAACATCAGCTGACCATCTGCACGCCGTACTTCAACCTGCCGCTGGCAGTGACCCGGGAAATCAATCGGGCGCTGGCACGGGGCGTGAAGATCGACAT
Organism: Pseudomonas sp. JL3; assembly: GCF_031570575.1. NCBI lineage: Bacteria > Pseudomonadati > Pseudomonadota > Gammaproteobacteria > Pseudomonadales > Pseudomonadaceae > Pseudomonas > Pseudomonas sp. JL3. Next base: position 41,413 of record NZ_JAKWJK010000023.1, on the reverse strand, counting down.
CATCGTCGGCGACAAAACCGCCAACGACTTCTACATTCCGCCCAGCGAGCCGTTCAAGGTGATTGCGGCGCTGCCATACCTTTACGAAATCAGCCTGCGACGCTTTGCCAAGCGTCATCAGCGCAGCATCGACAGTGGCAAGTTGAACCTGCATTTGTGGAAGGATGGCGATAACACCTATCACCTGAAGGGCATGTGGATCGATCAGCGCTACACCTTGCTGACCGGCAACAATCTCAACCCGCGGGCGTTTCGTCTTGATCTGGAGAACGCGTTGCTGATCGATGATCCGAAAGGTGAATTGCTGGAGCCCCGTGGCAATGAGTTGGTGGAGATTTTCCGGCACACCAGCCGCATCGAGCGGTATCAGGAGCTGGAAACACTGCCGGATTACCCGGCGGGGGTGGCCAAGTTTCTCAAGCGTGTGAGTCGGGTACGGATCGAGCGGTTGTTGTATCGGATATTGTAGGGATTAGTACGGCGGGGTGGGTGCGTTGCCGGTGAGATTGTCATCGCGGTACAAGCCCGCTCCCACAGGGATCTGCGCCGGGCTGGTGGCTGCGCTAATATGCCCACCATTCAAATAACAAGGCTCACCCCGGTCCATGTCGGAAAAAGACACCATCTCCATTCAACTGGTGCGTGAAGCACTGTTGCAAAGTTGCGCCCCGGGCGCTGCCACCGAAGAGGTGTTGAACAAGGTCGGCATCGATCCGGCGTTGCTGGAAACCACCGACGCCCGTGTTCCGGCCACCGCCTATGCGCGGCTGTGGCGCTTGCTGGCCCGGCGCGGTGACGATGAGTTTTTTGGCATGGACCCGCGCAAGCTCAAGTCCGGCAGTCTGGAGTTTCTCTGTCGTTGCTCGATGGTTCAGCCGAGCCTGGCCGCCGGGCTGACCTCGGGGCTGAGTTTTTTGTCGTTAATGCTTGAGCGCATGCCCGCGCAGCTGGTTCGCCAGCAAAGCCTGGCGGAAATCGTCCTGCTGGAGGACGAAGACCCGCGCCGCGCCTTCACCTATTTCACTTACTGGATGATCGTGCACGGCGTGGCCTGTTGGCTGGCGGGGCGGCGGATACCGATCCTGGCCATTGAGTTGCGCTGCCCGGCGCCGGATTTTTGTGATGACTATCGGGTGATGTTCTCCGAGAACCTGCGGTTCGACCGGCCGCGCACGCGGATGATTTTCTCGGCCGATTGCCTGGATTTGCCGATCAAGCGCAGCCCTGAAGAGCTCAAGCGTTTTTTGGCCCATGCGCCGGCGAATATTCTGGTCAAGTACCGCGATCCCGAAAGCCTGGCCAGTCGGATCAAGCACGACTTGCGGCAACTGCCCGCCGAACACTGGCCGGAAACCGAGGCGCTGGCGCAACAACTGTGCATGTCGGCGTCGACCCTGCGTCGACGCCTGGCCGAAGAGGGTCAGACGTATCAGGGGCTCAAGGACAGCGTGCGCAAGGAATTGGCCATCGTCTGGCTGGCCGAACCGGCCATCAGCTTCGCTGAAATCGCCACCCGTTTGGGGTTTGCCGATGCGAGTTCGTTCTACAAGGCGTTTCGCAAGTGGTCGGGGTCAAATCCGGGGCATTATCGGAGTTTGATTCTTAACGAGGCCAGCTGATCGATCGTTCCCACGCTCTGCGTGGGAATGAGGTAGGTAGTGACCTTGGCCAAACCAGTCACACAACTTGATAGCTTTGACCATTGTCCCGCTCCCCGCGCAGAGCGAGTATTTCCCTGTTAATTACGGTTCCCCCAACCTAATAAAAATACAGAGGGATTCTGGCAATGCGCGATTACTTGTCTGCCACGTCACAGTTCAATTATCAGCACACCGTCGATGCCGCGCTCACAGGGTCGTTGAGCGCGCTCAATGCCTGCGTCGAGTGTTGCGACCGGCATGCCTTGCCGGGGCGCATCGCGCTGTTCTGGGAAGGCCGCGACGGCGCCAGCGCGACCTACACCTTCAGCGACTTGCAGGACAAAGCCGCGCGGTTTGCCAATTTCCTGTTGGCCCAGGGCGTGAAGAAGGGCGATAAAGTCGCCGGCCTCTTGCCACGCAACATCGAATTACTGATCACCGTGTTCGCCACCTGGCGCATCGGCGCGGTCTATCAGCCGCTGTTTACCGCCTTCGGCCCGAAAGCCATTGAACATCGCCTCAACAGCTCCGGCGCCAAAGTGGTGGTGACGGATGCGGTTAATCGCCCGAAACTGGCTGAAGTGGCCGGCTGCCCGACCATCGTCACCGTTGGCGGTCCCAAGGGCCAGGGCATCGTGCGTGGCGACTTCAGTTTCTGGGCCGAACTGGCCAATTATTCCTCCGAGTGTGAACCGGTATTGCTGACTGGCGAAGACCCGTTCCTGCTGATGTTCACCTCGGGCACCACCGGCCCATCGAAAGCGCTGTCGGTACCGCTCAAGGCGATCGTCGCGTTCCAGAGTTACACCCGCGACGCGGTGGATTTGCGCCCTGAAGACGCGTTCTGGAACGTCGCCGATCCGGGCTGGGCCTATGGCATCTATTTCGGCGTCACCGGGCCGATGGCGATGGGGCACCCGATCACCTTTTACGATGGCCCGTTCACCCTCGAAAGCACCTGCCGGGTGATCAACAAATACGGGATCACCAACCTCGCCGGTTCGCCGACCGCGTACCGCTTGCTGATTGCCGGTGGCGACGAGTTTGCCCGTTCGATCAAGGGCAAGCTGCGCATTGTCAGCAGCGCCGGCGAGCCGCTGAACCCGGAAGTGATCCGCTGGTTCGCCGATAACCTCGGCGTGGTGATCCACGACCATTACGGCCAGACCGAACTGGGCATGGTTTTGTGCAATCACCACGGTCTCGAACATCCGGTACACGTCGGCGCTGCCGGCTTCGCCTCGCCGGGCCATCGCATCGTAGTGCTCGACGACGAATACAAAGAACTGGGCATCGGCCAGCCAGGCATTCTGGCCATCGACCGTACCCAGTCGCCGATGTGCTGGTTCGGTGGTTACGAAGGCGCGCCGACCAAGGCCTTCGTCGGCAACTATTACCTGAGCGGCGATACCGTGGAGTGGAACCCGGACGGCAGCATCAGTTTCGTCGGTCGCAGCGACGACGTGATCACCACCTCCGGCTACCGCGTCGGCCCGTTCGATGTAGAAAGCGCACTGATCGAACACCCGGCAGTGGTCGAAGCCGCCGTCATCGGCAAGCCCGATCCGGAGCGCACCGAGCTGGTGAAAGCCTTCGTTGTGCTCAGCCCGCAATACCGCGCCGAGCCTGCGCTGGCCGAAGAGCTGCGCCAACACGTGCGCAAGCGTCTGGCAGCGCACGCGTACCCCCGTGAAATCGAATTTGTCAGTGAATTGCCGAAAACCCCAAGCGGCAAATTGCAACGCTTTATCTTGCGCAATCAGGAAATCGCCAAGGCTCAAGAGGCCGCCGCGAAGAACGTTTCAGCTTGAATCCAAGGAAACAATGATGCAGATCGAAAACAAGGTTTTTCTCGTCACCGGCGGTGCCTCCGGCCTCGGTGCCGCCACTGCTGAAATGCTGGTGGCCGCTGGCGCCAAAGTGATGCTGGTGGACATGAACGCTGAAGCCGTCGCGGCGCAGGCTGCACGTCTGGGCGCGCAAAGCGTGGTCGCCGACATCAGCAATGAAGCGGCGGCCGAAGCGGCGGTCCAGGCGACGGTCAAAGCGTTTGGGGGCCTCAATGGTCTGGTCAACTGCGCCGGCATCGTCCGCGGCGAGAAGATCCTCGGCAAGAACGGCCCCCATGCACTGGACAGTTTCAGCCAGGTGATCAACGTCAACCTGATCGGCAGCTTCAACATGTTGCGCCTGGCGGCGGCGGCGATTGCCGAAACCGAAGCCAACGAAGATGGCGAGCGCGGCGTGATCATCAACACCGCCTCGGTCGCGGCCTTCGACGGCCAGATCGGTCAGGCCGCGTATTCGGCGTCGAAAGGAGCCATTGCCAGCCTGACCTTGCCCGCCGCCCGTGAACTGGCGCGCTTCGGCATCCGCGTGATGACCATCGCCCCGGGCATTTTCGAAACGCCGATGATGGCTGGCATGACCCCTGAGGTGCGCGAATCCTTGGCTGCTGGCGTGCCGTTTCCACCGCGCCTGGGTAAGCCGAGCGAGTACGCCGCGCTGGCCAGGCATATCATAGAAAACAGCATGCTCAACGGCGAGGTGATCCGTCTCGACGGTGCCCTGCGCATGGCCGCGAAATAAGGAGGATTAGACATGACACTTTCCAACGATCCGATTGTTATTGTCAGCGCCGTCCGCACCCCGATGGGCGGTTTCCAGGGCGAACTGAAAAGCCTGACCGCGCCGCAGCTGGGCGCCGTGGCGATTCGTGCTGCCGTCGAACGCGCCGGTGTCGCTCCTGAATCTGTAGAAGAAGTGCTGTTCGGCTGCGTACTCTCCGCCGGCCTCGGCCAGGCCCCGGCGCGGCAAGCGGCACTGGGCGCCGGGCTGGATAAATCGACCCGATGCACGACGCTGAACAAGATGTGTGGCTCGGGCATGGAAGCCACGATTCTGGCTCACGACATGCTGATCGCCGGCAGTGCCGATGTGGTGGTCGCCGGGGGCATGGAAAGCATGTCCAACGCGCCGTACCTGCTGGACCGCGCCCGCAGCGGTTACCGCATGGGCCATGGCCGGGTGCTCGATCACATGTTCCTCGATGGCCTGGAAGACGCCTACGACAAGGGCCGCCTGATGGGCACCTTTGCCGAGGATTGCGCCGAAACCAACGGTTTTACCCGCGAATCTCAGGACGCCTTTGCCATCGCTTCGACCACCCGCGCCCAACAGGCGATCAAGGACGGCAGTTTCAACGCCGAGATCGTGCCTCTCACCGTGACCGTCGGCAAAGAGCAGGTACTGATCAGCCACGACGAACAACCGCCGAAAGCCAAACTGGACAAGATCGCCTCGCTGAAACCGGCGTTCCGCGACGGCGGCACCGTGACCGCGGCGAACTCCAGTTCGATCTCCGATGGCGCGGCGGCACTGGTGCTGATGCGCCGTTCCGAAGCAGAGAAACAAGGCCTGAAACCGCTGGCGGTGATTCATGGTCACGCTGCATTTGCCGACACGCCAGGGCTGTTCCCGGTGGCACCGGTGGGCGCAATCAAGAAGCTGATGAAGAAAACCGGCTGGTCCCTGGACGAAGTTGAGTTGTTCGAAGTCAACGAAGCCTTTGCGGTGGTCAGTCTGGTGACCATGACCAAACTGGAAATCCCCCACGAGAAGATCAACGTTCACGGCGGCGCCTGCGCCTTGGGTCACCCGATCGGTGCGTCTGGCGCACGGATCCTCGTGACCTTGCTCTCGGCCTTGCGCCAGAAAGGCCTGAAACGCGGTGTTGCAGCGATCTGCATCGGCGGCGGCGAAGCCACGGCCATGGCTGTGGAATGCCTGTACTGAGGCTGACACTAATCCCTGTGGGATCGGGCTTGCGTTTCAACTTGAATTTTAAGGACTTGGCATGATTCCCAATGACGAACAACTCCAGATCAGCGACGCGGCCCGGCAGTTCGCCCAGGAACGGCTGAAACCGTTCGCCGCCGAATGGGACCGTGAACATCGCTTCCCCAAGGAAGCCATTGGCGAAATGGCCGACCTGGGTTTCTTTGGCATGCTGGTCCCGGAGCAGTGGGGCGGTTGCGACACCGGTTACCTGGCCTACGCCATGGCGCTGGAAGAAATCGCTGCGGGCGACGGCGCCTGCTCGACCATCATGAGCGTGCACAACTCGGTGGGTTGCGTGCCGATCCTCAAGTTCGGCAATGACGACCAGAAAGAACGCTTCCTCAAGCCACTCGCCAGCGGCACGATGCTCGGTGCGTTTGCTCTGACCGAACCACAAGCCGGCTCCGATGCCAGCAGCTTGAAAACACGTGCCCGGTTGGATGGCGATCACTACGTGCTCAACGGCTGCAAGCAGTTCATCACCTCCGGGCAAAACGCCGGAGTGGTGATCGTGTTTGCGGTGACCGACCCGAGTGCCGGCAAGCGGGGGATCACGGCGCTAATCGTGCCGACCGATTCGCCGGGCTATAAAGTCGCGCGGGTCGAAGACAAACTCGGTCAGCACGCCTCTGACACCTGCCAAATCCTCTTTGAGGATGTGAAAGTCCCGGTGGCCAATCGACTGGGCGAGGAGGGCGAAGGCTACAAGATCGCCCTGGCCAACCTCGAAGGCGGCCGTGTCGGCATCGCCTCGCAATCGGTGGGCATGGCCCGCGCCGCGTTCGAAGCGGCCCGCGACTATGCTCGTGAACGCGAGAGCTTCGGCAAGCCGATCATCGAACACCAGGCGGTAGCCTTCCGGCTGGCGGACATGGCCACCCAGATCGCCGTCGCCCGGCAGATGGTGCATTACGCGGCGGCCTTGCGCGACAGCGGCAAACCGGCGCTGGTGGAAGCGTCCATGGCCAAGCTGTTCGCTTCGGAAATGGCCGAGAAGGTCTGCTCCTCGGCGTTGCAAACCCTCGGCGGTTACGGTTACCTGAACGATTTCCCGCTGGAGCGGATCTACCGCGACGTGCGGGTGTGCCAGATCTACGAAGGCACCAGCGACATTCAGCGCATGGTCATTTCGCGCAATCTTTGAGAAGGAGTCCCCTCTGTGAGCAATAAAGAGCTGAACTACGAAACGATTTTGCTGGAAACCCACGGCCGCGTCGGCCTGATCACCTTGAACCGTCCGCAAGCGCTGAACGCGTTGAATGCACAGATCGTCAGCGAACTGAACCACGCCCTCGATGGCCTGGAAGCCGATTCGAATATCGGTTGCATCGTGTTGACCGGCTCGAAAAAAGCCTTCGCCGCCGGCGCCGACATCAAGGAAATGGCCGAGCTGACTTACCCGCAGATCTACCTCGACGACCTGTTCAGCGACAGCGATCGCGTGGCCAACCGCCGCAAGCCGATCATCGCCGCGGTCAACGGTTTCGCCTTGGGCGGTGGTTGTGAACTGGCGCTGATGTGCGACTTCATTCTGGCGGGTGATAACGCAAAATTCGGCCAACCGGAAATCAACCTCGGCGTGCTGCCAGGCATGGGCGGCACCCAGCGCCTGACCCGCGCGGTGGGCAAGGCCAAGGCCATGGAAATGTGCCTGAGCGGGCGTTTGATCGATGCGGTGGAAGCGGAGCGTTGCGGCATTGTTGCGCGCATCGTGCCGGCGGATGAACTACTGGAAGAAGCGCTGAAAGTCGCGGCGCTGATTGCCAAGAAGTCGCTGCCGATTGCGATGATGGTCAAGGAAAGCGTCAATCGCGCCTTTGAAGTCAGCCTGTCGGAAGGCGTGCGCTTTGAGCGTCGGGTGTTCCATGCGGCGTTTGCCACGCAGGATCAGAAGGAAGGGATGGCGGCGTTTATTGCCAAGCGTGAGGCGGAGTTCGTCGGCAAGTAACCCACACTGATCGTTCCCACGCTCTGCGTGGGAATGCCTCAACGGACGCTCCGCGTTCGGCTTTTGATGGGACGCGGAGCGTCCCGGGCTGCATTCCCACGCGGAGCGTGGGAATGATCATGTCTGCGGCGACTCTCTAGACCAGGTAGTGCTTCAACTCCCGGGCAATCACCATCCGCTGTATCTCGCTCGACCCTTCATAAATCTGCGTGATCCGCGCATCCCGGTAGTAGCGCTCCACCGGGTAATCCTCCAGATACCCATACCCGCCATGAATCTGTATCGCCGAGGAGCAGACCTTCTCGGCCATCTCCGAGGCAAACAGCTTGGCCTGTGAAGCCTCCGACAGACACGGCTTGCCAGCACTGCGCAACCTTGCGGCGTGCAGGATCAGCAAACGCGCGGCGTTCAGTCGGGTGTGCATGTCGGCCAGCATATTGGCGATGCTCTGGTGCTCGATGATCGGCTTGTCGAACTGTACCCGATCCCGCGCGTAAGCCAGCGCCGCTTCGAACGCCGCACGGGCGATGCCCAAGGCTTGCGCGGCGATGCCGATGCGGCCGCCTTCGAGGTTGGAGAGGGCGATGGCCAGGCCTTTGCCGCGTTCGCCCAGCAGATTGGCCTCGGGAACGGTGCAATTGTTAAGGGTGACGGCGCAGGTATCGGAAGCGCGGATGCCCATCTTGTGTTCACTGCGGTCGACGATGAACCCCGCGGTTTCGGTCGGCATCAGGAACGCCGAAATGCCGCGTTTGCCCAGCTCCGGATCGGTCACGGCAAACACGATCGCCAGCTTCGCCCGCTTGCCATTGCTGACGAATTGCTTGGCGCCGTTGATCACCCACTGGCCGTCGCGCAGTTCGGCGCGGGTGCGCAGGTTGTGGGCTTCGGAACCGGCCTGGGGTTCGGTGAGGCAAAAGCAGCCGATGGCCTGGCCGCTGGCGAGGTCCGGCAACCATTGCTGTTTCTGTTCTTCGGTGCCGTAGTTGAGCACCGGCCCGCAGCCCACGGAATTGTGGATGCTCATCAGCGCACCGGTGGCGCCGTCACCGGCAGAAATCTCTTCCACCGCCAAGGCGTAGGCAACGTAGTCGACATAAGTGCCGCCCCATTCCTCGGGCACCACCATGCCCAGCAGACCCAGCTCACCCATCTTCGCCACCAGACCGTCATCGATCCAGCCGGCCTTTTCCCAGGCTTGTGCGTGGGGCGCGATTTCGCCGCGGGCAAAATCCCGGGCCATGTCGCGGATCATCACTTGTTCTTCGCTCAATTCGATATCGTGCATGGCTCAGCTCCCGCTCTGGTCGAACCCGGTGAAAAAACTCGCGACGTGCTCGGCGTCCAGCGCCTGCAAGGTCGGCGGGTTCCAGCGCGGGTTCTTGTCTTTGTCGATCAGCAAGGCGCGCACGCCTTCGATCAGGTCGCCGCGTTCGAACCACTGGCGATCCAGGTGCAGTTCGAGGGCGAAGCACTGTTCCAGGCTCAGGTGCCGACCGCGTCGCAGCATTTCCAGGGTCACGCCCATGGCCAGCGGTGAACGGCTTTCCAGCAGGTCGGCGGTGGCCGTCGCCCACTCGTGGCTGTCGGTGACGGTCACTTCACGCAGTTGTTCCAACATACTCGGCACATCGGGCAGGGCGAAGAAGTGATCGATGGCCGGCCGCAACGCTGCCAGGGGCGCTACCGGCAGTTGCTGCACGGCGAGTTTCGCCAGCACGCCTTGCAGGTCCTTGAGCGGCGTGTCGTGCCATTGGAGGTGATCGAGTTGCTCGTCCAGCGTGCTCAGGTTGGCGCTCTCCAGATACCAGTCGGCCAGGCCGCAATAGAGCGCGTCGGCGGCACGAATCTGCACACCCGTGACGCCGAGATAAATGCCCAGCTCACCGGGAATGCGCGGCAGGAAGTGGCTGCCACCAACGTCTGGGAAATAACCGATAGCCACTTCCGGCATCGCCAGACGGCTGCGTTCGGTGACCACCCGCAAATCGGCGCCTTGCACCAGCCCCATGCCACCGCCCAGCACAAAACCGTCCATCAAGGCCAGGACCGGTTTGCGATAGTGATGGATGGCGAGGTCAAGGGCGTACTCCTCGACGAAGAAGTCTTCGTGCAGGGTGTCGCCACTTTTGAAGCTGTCATACAGCGAGCGAATATCGCCGCCGGCACAGAACGCTTTCTCGCCTGCGCCGCGCAACACCACCGCGCGCACCTGCGGATCCCGTGCCCAGGCATCGAGCTGCTGTTGCAGGCTGCGAACCATGTCCAGGGTAATGGCGTTGAGGCCGGCGGGGCGATTGAGGGTCAGGTGACCAATGTGATTGCGAACCTCGGCCAACACTTCGTTTTGCGTGGCATCCATGGGCTGCGTTGTCGGGGATGAAACCTGAGCAGTCATCACTAACTCCCTGCTTTTATTGTTCTTTATAGAGAAGCTCGCGCGCGAGCGATGCTGGATCGTATCAGTGCAAATTTGTGATGTACAACCGGGATACGTGCAGGTGCTGTTTGCATTTTTACCTTAGGGCAATATCAAAAGATCGCAACCTTTGGCTGCGCCCCAAGGTGCAAAGGAGCTGCCGCAGCCAGCGATCTTTAGATCTTCAACCCTTGCTGGAAAATACATCCCCGATGCTACGGCGCCTGGCATGCAATTCACTGGCATGGATCAGTTGTTCGAGGTCTTCGGGGGTGATGTCGTAGAAGGCCTCCATGTCGGCGAGGGCCAGTTTCAGATCCGCGGCAGTGATCGCCTGGCTGTCAGGGGCGGGCATCATCGGCGCCGGTTCAGCGGGACGTTTTGGGTAACGAATGCGCGTCAGATTGTTGTACGCCAGTGCGCTGAGCAGCATCGTCGAGGCACTGAGCATCACCGGGCCGAGGGCTTTCCACTCCAGGGCGATGGTCGCCGGGTCTGCCACCACCATAAGCAACGCCAAGGCACCGGCCGGTGGGTGCAGGCAACGCAGCCAGCACATCAGAATCAGTGCCATGCCCGCCGCAAGGCACGCGCTGCCGAGGGTGCGTCCGAGTACGTGAGCGACCAGCAGTGAGGCCACTCCCGCGCAGAGGTAACCGCCAAGAATCGACCACGGCTGGGCAAGCGCACCCGAGGACACGGCGAACAACAGCACCGCCGAGGCGCCCAGCGGGCCGATCAGATGCAGCGCCACGTCGATGCCGAACACCTTGCCGCAGAGCCAGACGCTGAACATCGTTCCCAGGGCCATGCCGATAGCGGCGCGGCTCCATTCTGAAGGACGGGTATTGATGGCGGCAGGTAACCAGCGAGCAAACATGAGGCAAACGGTCCGTATAAAAATCGAGGCAAAAAAAAGGCTTAGCTGGGATACCCAGAAAGCCCTTGAAAGAGTTCCAACTATTGGGGGAGGAACGGCGCACAGTGTGCCGATCAATCCTGATGCTGACAAATTCATATTAATGCAGTTTCAGTGCATTATTTTTGCAGTATCGCCACCCGCCGACCGCTCATGAAACAGAGAAAACCGCCCATTGCCGTCAACGCGCTCAGGGCATAGAACATGGTGGGCGCGGGCGTGTGCAACAGCAGATAGCCACAGATCACCGGGCTCAGCGCACCGCCGAGGGCCGCGAGGTTTTGCGCGCCGTAGTAGCTGCCGCGCAGTTCTTCCGGGGCGAGGGTGTCGACGAAAAGGAATTCGGCCGGGTAAATGATCATTTCGCCGAGGGTGAAAATGAACATCGCCACGCACCAACTCACCAGGCTGTCAGCCAGACTGAAACCGATCAACCCGAGGATGAACAGGCCGGTGCCACCGGCAATCCAGTAACGCAGTTGTTCGCGCTTGAGGAACCGGCCGATCTGGTATTGCAGCAGGATCACGCTGATGGCGTTACAGGCGAGCAGGGCGGCCATGGTTTCCAGGGCGCGTTTGGTGTCTTGGGTGACCAGCAGGTATTGCGACAGGTACAGGGTAAAGCGCCCGTGCACCACGGTGCTGAGCAGGCAGCCGCAGGTGAACATGATCAGCGTGCGGTCGTTCTTCAGGGTGATCAGGGTTCTGAGGAAACTCTGGGGCTGGCCGATGGCGGGTGTCTGGGCCGGGTCTTTGGGAATCCCGCTCATCAGGAAAATACTGAAGAATGCGATGCCGCCGGCGATCAGGAACGGCGCAATCGGATACACGCCGGCGATCACCACGCCGAGCATGGGGCCAGTGGCGTAGCCGATATTGGTCAGCGTGTAGCGCAGCGAAAAGGCCTTGGCGCGCTGGCCCACGGGCAGGTTTTCGCTGAGGATCGCCTTGGACCCGATCAGGAACAGCGCCGAGGCGGTTTCGGTGATCACCAGGGTGGCGGTGGTCAGGTAGAGGTTTTCGGCGAAGGTCAGCAGCACGAAACCGATGGCGCTGGAGAGCATGGTCAGAATCAGTAGCCGACGTTTTTCGAGGCGGTCGATGATGTAGCCGCCGTAAAGCGCGAGCAGGGTGGCGATGAACACCGCGATGCCCAGCAACAGGCCGACGTCCTGTTGGTTGAGGCCGAGTTTGTTGCTCAGAAACAGGGTGAGCAACGGGCTGGTAATGGCGCGGCTGACGACGATGGTCAGAGAAACGATCATCAAGCGGCGAATAACGAGGGAGTAAGTAGCCACGGTGGGGCAAATGTCCTTATTCAGTTTGTTGATCGTTCCCACGCTCTGCGTGGGAACGATCACGGTGTGTTCAGCCATTGCTCCAGTGATTCGACAGAACTCAAACTTTCCAGACGCCACAACTGTTCCAGCAATTGACTGGCCTGCTGTCGCGGCATCACCCGCCCAGCCAGGCTGAAAAACTTCTCCTCCAGTGCCCCATCACTCAGTGGGTTCCCCGGCGCACCCAACGGCACTTCAACACACAGGCTCGCTTGCCGACCGTCCACGGTCTGCAGGCTGACGACAGGCTCGCCATCCTCCGACAGTAGCGGGTCCACTTGAAGGCAAATGCGCGACATCCAGTGAGCAATCCGCGGGTGGTGGCGCTGTTCGTCGTCGTAAGCTTCCAGCCTGCAATGCCCGTGGACCAGACGGGCGGCGAGGGCATAGGGCAGGCTCATTTGCGCCGCTGGCAGGCTATTGATGTCCTGACCGCCACACATGTCCTGAAGAAATCCGCACAACGAAACCTGAACGCTTTCGACCTGATCTGCGCTGACCTGTAACTGATCCAGCAACAGGCCCAATGCATCGATCGCCGAATGCGTCCCTCGGCACGCCGCGTAGGGCTTGATCGAGCAGCGGGCGAGTTTCCATACCCGGCCCAGTTCGGCATCCAGCGCCTCAGGTACAGCGGTATCCGCCGCGAGGGTCTTGAGAAAACCGCCCCAGACATCATCGAACAGCTTTGTCGGCCCGGTGATGCCTTGTTGAGCAAACCGCGCCGCCAGTAGTCCACCTTCGGCGGCCCGGCCGCTGTGGAGTTTTTTGCTTTGCGAGCCGTCATGGATGAAGGCCCAAAGACCGCCACTGAAGCTGCCGGCGATGCCCAATGCCGCCAGGGTTTGCTGTGTATCCAGCCGCAGAATCCGCGCACTGGCCGCTGCCGCACCAAACACCCCGCACGTCGCCGTGGAGTGCCAACCGGCGCCGTTGTGCGCCGAATAACTGCCGCAGGCTTCGAGTACCCGACGGCCGATTTCGTAGCCGATCACTACAGCGGTGATTAACTCGCGGCCATTTACCGGTGTTTCAGAAATCGATAGCTCAGACATCGACACAGCGGCCATCACCGTCGGCAGCACCACCGCACCGGAGTGGTCGCAACCGCCCGTGTCGTCCAGCTCCAGGGCATGCGCGGCGATGCCGTTGAGCATGGCAGCCTGCGCTGCGCCGACTCGCTGATCGGTGCCCCAGACCAACGTATTCCCGGCTTCACCCTCGAAAACCTGACGCGCCTGTCTGGCCACATCACTGCCAGCCCCGGCCAGGGTTACGCCGAAAGTGTCGAGGATGTGTCGCCTGGCTTGCGCCACCAATGCGGGTGGTAAATCTTCGAAGCGAGTCTCCACACAAAACTGCGCCAACCGCTCCATCCGCATCACCCCATCGTAGGCGCTACCGAAGGTTGCGACGTCTTGATCTTTCATACGCCGTAATCCCGATAATGACGTTCGTACACCGCCGCCGGGTGATCCTCGCTCACGGACGCTGCCGACTCGGCCCACCACTGAGCGACCTCGGCACCGGTGGCGATCCACACGTCGTCATGCTGTTGGATGCTTTGCAGCAATTCGCGCAACACGCCGATCCGTCCGGGCGTGGCGATGATCTCCGGGTGCAGCCGCAGCACGTAACACAACCCGAATCGGTGAAACCCGGCAAAGTCCATTTGCAGGTTGCCCAGGGTATGGCTGTAAGAGGCGATGCGCGATTGCGCCGGTGGCACCGCCGGGCTGAGGTTGAAGGCGAAGTAGGGTTCGTCTTCCAGTTCGTAGTGCAACGGCAGCTCAATCACTTCGGGCGCCGTTGGGTGAGCGAAGGGCAAATCATCGCCGCGCCATGACGAGTCCCAGCGGATGCCATGATCGCGCAACGCCTCGATGAAACCTGGCGCACCATTGCCGGCGGGGATGCGAAAGCCTGTCGGACGCTGACCGGTCAGCGCGCTCAAGGCCGCGCAACCTTTTGCGACCTCGGCGCTTTGCTCGGCCAGCGTCAGGTTGTCGTAGTTCTGATGGCGATACCCGGCGCAGGCAATCTCATGCCCGCCGGCCTGGATCGCCCGGACGTGCTGCGGGTTTTCCTCGGCGACGATGCCGGGGATGCACCAACTGCTGGAAACCCCCAGTTCTTCGAACAAACCGAGCAAACGCTCGACACCGCGTTGGGCACCGTAGCGCCACACCGACAAGGTCTTGTCGCGCCCGGCGACTTCCGGCGCCTGGGTGAGGATGCCGTGGATGTCGTTGTAATCGACGGTCAGCACCACGGCGCAGCGGTAGCCGTTGGGCCAGACAGTGGAATCAGCCATGGTGATGCTCCTTCAGCCACCAATGGGCGACGTCGCGGCAGGTGGCGAACCAGACGTCATCGCGCTGGCGCATGTGTTCGAAGAGTTTTTCCAGGAGCAGGATGCGCCCCGGTTTGCCGGTGATCTTGGGGTGGAACAGGGTGGTCAGGCACAACCCTTCATCCATGGCGCCGTCGAACTCGCGGCACCAGTTGTCGAGGGTCAGCGCGTAGCTGGCGGTGCGGTCGAGTCCCGAGGGAAAGTCCGGCGCGCGGGTGTAGGCGAGGGACGCGTAGTCGTCCATTTCCCAACGACCGGGGATTTCCACCAGCGGCGTATCGAAGCCCGGCACGCTGACCAGGTACGGCCGATCATCGCCGCGCATGCTGCTGGAATAAGTCACGCCGGCTTCCACCAGCATGGCCGGCGTTTCGGCCCGCCAGTCACCGGACGGCGTGCGGAAACCTTCGGCGCGGATGTTCAGGTGTTTCCAGAACACCTCGCGGGATTTGTGCATTACGTCCTTCTGCTGATCCAGCGTCAGGGCGTAAAAGGATTCGTGTTTGTAGCCGTGGTACGCCACTTCATGTCCGCGCTCGACAATCGCCTGGCACTGTTTCGGCCAGTTCTCCACGACCCAGGCCGGGACGAAAAATGTCGTCGGGATCAGGTACTCATCCAGCACGTCGAGAATCCGCGGCAACGCCCGATAGGGGCCGTAACCACCGAAACCAAAGTACTCGGGCTTGCGCCAGATCGAGCCGTTGAGCATGGCATCGCCGGTGGGACCATCGAGGTCGAAGGCCAGGGCGAGGCAGGCTGCGTGCTGATTGGGCCAGGTGGGTTGTAGCGAGGAGGACATGTGGTGCTCCAACTATTTATAAGTAAGCGCCGACGCTGTGGGAGCGGGCCAACCCGCTCCCACAAAGGCATCACACCGATCCATTATTTCCCGGCGTTAATGGTCACCGTCTTGATCGCACCCAGTTCCAGGTCCCACTTCTTCAAGATCGCCTGGTAGCTGCCGTCATCGACCATGCTCTGCATCGCCACTTTCACCGCTTCGCTCAGCTCAGGCTTTTTCTTGCTCACGCCCAACCCGGTGAACTGCTTGGAAATCGGCAGGCCCACGGTTTTGTACATGTCCTTTTCCTGGGTCTTGAGGTACGGCAGGGTTTCGCTGCCTTGCATGGCTGCGTCGATACGGCTTTGGCGCAGTTGTGCGCGGGCGTCGGCCGAGCCTTCGGTGCCGATCACGTTGATCGCAGGCTTGCCGGCAGCTTCACAGTTGGCCTTGCTCCACTCGGCGATTTCCGCCGGGAAGGTGGTACGTCGGCTGGTACCGACTTTCTTGCCGCACAGGTCGATGATCTCGTTGGTGTCCTTGTTTTTCTGCAAGGTGTAGAACTGCGGACCGCTGGTGAAGTAGTCGACGAAGGTCACACTGGCCTGGCGCTCGGCGGTGTCGGTCATGCCCGACATCACCATGTCCACGCGGTCGGTGGTCAGCGCATTGATCATTTGCTCGAAGCCGGTTTCCTGCCATTTGATCTTCACGCCCAGCCGCTCGGCCAGGGCGTTGCCCAGGTCAACGTCGAGACCGGTGAGGGTGTTGGTGGCCGGGTCCTTGAAATCCATAGGCGGGTAGTTCGGCATGATTGCCACAACGACCTCGCCTTTGTCCTTGATGCTGGCCGGTAACTCGGCAGCCCAAGTGAAACTGGAAGCCATAACGCCTGCGAGTACTGCTGGAATAACGAAGTTCTTCATGGTCGTTCTCTTATGAGTGTTGTGAGGTCCGCTCTTGGTTTTCGAGCCAGGGCCTAGGTTCGAACGGCAGAAATGAAGCTTTGGGTGCGTGGGTTTTGTGGACTTATTAGTATTTCTTCGGGGCTTCCAGCCTCCACGATCTGTCCTTCGTCCATGAACACCATGCGGTTGGAAACCTCGCGAGCGAAGCCCAGTTCATGGGTGACGACGATCATGGTCATGCCGGTCTGCGCCAGATCGCGCATCACCGACAGCACCTCACCGACCAGTTCCGGGTCGAGTGCCGAAGTGGGTTCATCGAACAGCATCAGCTTGGGTCGCATGGCCAACGCGCGGGCAATCGCCACCCGTTGTTGCTGACCGCCCGACAGTTCGATCGGGTAGCTGTTGCGCTTGTCGGCCAGGCCGACGCGAGCGAGCAATTCCAAGGCTTCTTCGTGCGCTTCCTTGGGCGAACGCTTGAGCACCTGGCATGGCCCTTCGATGATGTTTTGCAGCACAGTCATGTGCGGGAACAGGTTGAAGCGCTGGAACACCATGCCGGTGGCCAGGCGCTGACGGGCGATCTGCGACTCGTTGAGTTCGTGCAGTTTGTTGCCGACGATCCGGTAACCCACCAGTTCGCCGTCGACCCACAGGCCGCCCTTGTCGATTTTTTCCAGCTGATTCACGCAGCGCAGCAAGGTGCTTTTGCCGGAACCGGACGGGCCGATGATGCACAGCACTTCGCCTTGCTCGACCTCGATGTTGATGTCCTTGAGCGCGTGGAAATGGTCGTAATACTTGTTCAGGCTCACGGCCTTGACGATGCTTCTCATGTTGAACTCCTCAAGAACGCTTGCCGGCGCCGCGAGCGAAACGACGCTCCAGACGGCTTTGACCAAAGGACAGGACGGTGACGGTGGCCAGGTACCAGATACCGGCGACGATCAGCAGCTCCATCACGCGGGCGTTGGCGTAGTAGATGTTCTGGGCGTTGTAGAGCAGTTCGGAGTACTGGATGACGCTCGCCAGCGAGGTCATTTTCACCATGCCGATGAATTCGTTACCCACCGGCGGAATGATGATCCGCATGGCCTGGGGCAGGATGATCCGGCGCAAGGCTTGCAAGCGCGGCATGCCGATCGACTTGGCGGCTTCGTACTGCCCGGTGTCGACCGAGAGCAGGCCGGCGCGCACCACTTCGGCGGTGTAGGCGCCCTGGTTGATGCTCAAGCCGAGGAGGGCGGCCACGAACGGCGTCATCAGGCTCACGGTGTCCATTTCGAACAGGCCGGGGATGCCGATGGTGGGGAAAATCAGCGCCAGGTTGAACCACAGCAGCAGCTGCAGAATCAGCGGCGTGCCGCGAAACAGCCACGTGTAGGTCAGCGCCACATAGCGCAGGATCGGGTTGGCCGACATGCGCATGATCGCCGTGATCACCCCGAATACGATGCCCAGCGCCATCGCCAGCACCGCCATGACGATGGTGTTGAGCAGGCCCCACATAATGGCCTGAGAGGTGAGAAACTGGCCGATGTACGACCATTCGATCTTGCCTTCGGCGAAGGCGCGCACCAGGCCGACAATCGCAATCATGATCACCGTGGCGAAGAAAATCCGCCCGTAGTAACGCCGTGGCACATGCTGGTACTGGGTGATATCGAACTGGTTTTCCGCCAGTTTGCGCTCCGCCTGGAGTCGTTCTGCCTGAGTCTGGCTCATGTTGTTTCTCCGTACGCCGCCCTCGATTCAGGCGGCGTGTATGGTTTATTCGTTGCAGCACAATCCCTGTGGGAGCGGGCTTGCCCGCGAAAGCGGTGGGTCATTCAGCATTGATGTCGACTGATACGGCCTCTTCGCGGGCAAGCCCCCCGCTCCAACAGGTTTTGCGTCCTATTTCAAAGACGAAAGCCCTGATAGTTCTCGGTCCACGCTTGCTGCGCGGCGAGGGCAGTTTTCAATCGGCCGATCTGCTCGCGCACCTGTTGCGGCGCAGTACCGCCCCAGCCGCTGCGGGCAGCGATGGCGGCTTCGAGGGTCAGGCTGTCGCGCACCTCTGGCGTCAGACGTGGATCGATCTCGGCCAACAGCGCCGGGGACGCTTCCCACAATTCGATGTCATGTTTCTCGCAGGCCTGGACCAATGCGCCGGTGATTTCATGAGCTTCCTTGAACGGCACACCGCGCACCGCCAGCCAGTCGGCCACTTCGGTGGCGAGGGTGAAGCCCAGCGGTGCCTGACGGCGCAGTTCTTCGACGTTGACCTTCATGGTCGCAACCATTCCGGCCATGGCCGGCAACACCAGCAGCAGGGTGTCGACGCTGTCGAGCACGCCATTTTTGTCTTCGCTGAGGTCGCGGTTGTATGACAGCGGCAGGGATTTGAGCGTCGAGAGCAGACCGGTCAGGTTACCGATCAGGCGGCCAGCCTTACCCCGGGCCAGTTCGGCGATGTCCGGGTTTTTCTTCTGCGGCATGATCGAACTGCCGGTGGCGTAGGCATCGTCCAGTGCGACCCAGCGAAATTGCCGCGACGACCACAGGCAGAATTCTTCAGCGAGGCGGGAAATGTTGATCCCGAGCATGCTGGCGATAAACAGGAACTCGGCGACGTGATCGCGGCTGGCCACGGCGTCGATGGAGTTTTCGCACACACCGCTGTAGCCCATTTCCTTGGCCGACTGCTGCGGCAGGCGAGCAATCGCAGAACCAGCCATGGCCGCGGCACCGAGTGGCGACAGCGAGGTGCGCACGTCCCAATCCACCAGGCGCTGCACGTCACGCAACATCGATTGGGCGTGGGCCAGCAAGTGATGAGCGAAAACGATCGGTTGCGCCTGTTGCAAGTGAGTGAAGCCCGGGCAGATGCTCTCGATGTGTTGCTCGGCTTGATCCACCAGTGCTTGTTGCAAGGCCAGCACTTCGACGGCCAGGGTGCGCACGTGATCACGCAGGAACAACCGCAGGTCATTGGCGGTCTGGTCGTTGCGCGAGCGGCCGGCGCGCAGCTTGCCGCCCAGTGCGCCGAGGCGTTCGGTCAGCAGGCGCTCGATGAAGGTGTGGACGTCTTCGTCGTCCAGCGTCGGCGCGATGCTGCCGGCACGGAAGTCATCACCGATACGCTCCAGAGCGTCGAGCATGGTCTGGGTTTCCTGCTCGCTCAACAGCCCTGCGCGCTGCAATTCCCTGGCATGCGCCCTGGAGCCGGCGAGGTCGTACGGGGTGAGGCGAAAGTAGCGCTCGGGGCAACGGGACAGGGCCGCCAGGGCTTCGGACGGGCCGCTCTTGAAGCGGGCACCCCAGAGACGGTCGGTGGTTTGAGACATTGTTGTTTTCCTCGTCGTAAAGCGAATTGAAATCGGTATGCCGAGCCCGGAACACCCGCCGAAAATCATTCGGGCGTGGTGCGGCTCAATCAAATTCAAGGGCAGGGGAAAAGCGCAGTTGCTAAATGGCGAGAGCTGATCGAAGTGTCAGCTTTTAATAGTTCGAAATCAGTGAGTTGGCACTGATCCGTGGGATTTATTAACGGTTGCCAAGCCTTGTTTTCTGTGTTCATTATTATTGGCCAGCTATGTTTTTGTTGTTGGGCACAGATTGTTGAATAGGGCGCCAGAGGTAAATAAGCATTATGGAAACCCCACTTTCCAATTCCGGAAACCCGCCGCCAAAAACGGTATATCGGGCGCCGTTGGCCCTCAGCGGCCTGGACTTCAAACTGCTCAAAGTATTCAAGGCCGTGGTCGAGGCTGGCGGCTTCAGTGCCGCGCAGAATGAGCTGAATGTGGGCCTGGCAGCCATCAGCAAACAGATCTCGGACCTTGAGATTCGCATCGGCATGCGCCTGTGTACCCGAGGGCGGGAAGGCTTTCACCTGACCGAAGAAGGGCGTCTGGTGTACCAGGCGTCAATCGATTTATTTGCTTCGGTCGATAACTTTCGTGATCGGCTTAGTTCGGCGCAGAACGAACTTATTGGCGATCTTGGGGTGGGTGTTATTGACAATACGATCATGGACACTAATTCGCCGTTAGTTGCGGCGCTGAGAAAAATAAATGAAGAGTCGCCGAAAGTAAGATTTCAACTTCAGGCGTCTCAGTTAGATGAGGTAGAAAGAGGCGTAGTCGAAGGACGGTTAGTGGCCGGAATCGTGCCGGTTTATCAGAAAAGAGAAGAGTTCGATTACTTCCCGCTTTATGAAGAGCACTCGTACGTGTATTGCGCCGTTGGCCATCCACTGTTCGCGATGCCAGAGGCGGACATGGGCAGCAACGTGCTGCTGGATTACGAGTGCATCAATCACCGCTACGCGATCCATCGGGACAAACTGAATTTTGCCCGCTACGACAGCTTTTCCGCCTCGGCGACTCAAGTGGAAGCCGTGGCGCTGCTGGTCAAGACCGGCCGTTTTGTGGGTTTTCTACCCGAGCATTACGCGGCGACACTGGTGGCTCAGGGGCAGTTTCGAGCGGTGCGTCCGGACCTGATCAACATCGTCACGCCGTTCAATCTGATCCTGCGCCACAACACCGTGCGCAGTCCGTTGGTGAAGGCGTTTGCCCAGGCGCTGGGTGTGGATCTGAAGGCGTCGGTTTGAGGCTAACGCAGCTTCAAGCGCATCGCGCACCGTCGTTCCCCAGGCAGACCGTGGTTGATTTCGTTGTTCAACACCGTCCTTAAACGCGAGCCTATTTCGGCCGGGCTCAATGTTTCAAAGTCGAGTTTGCGATAAAACGGTTCATTCCAGGGCAAGTCGCGGAACGTGGTCAAAGTCAGACCGTCGAGTTTCCGTTTGCGTGCGTGTTCGAGTGCCGTTAACAGCAACTTACGGCCAGCGCCCTGGCCCTGAAACTGTTGGCTGACGGACAGTTCCTCAATATGCAGTTCCCTGTCGATTTCAATGGCGCTGAGAAACCCCATAAGTTCACCGTCGGCCGATTGCGCCACCCAAACCTGCTCGTTCTCAATTGCCATTTGATGGTGTTCGGTATCGGCTACCGCAGCGTCGGCGAGCCAGGCCAATGAAGGGTCGCAGCGAAACAGCGCAGCCGCCGAACGCTCGATGGCGGGGAGGGCGGAGGCGTCGGCAGATTGGGCACGGCGTACAGTGAAATTCATACGGGCCACTGTAGCAGCTGCCGAGCCTGCGAGGCTGCGTTCGGCTGCGCAGCAGTCGTGAAATCAGGCACGGTGGTGTTTCAGATGAATCGGGGTTTGAGGGTTTGCGACGACTTCGTCGCCGAACGCAGCCTCGCAGCCTCGCAGGCTCGGCAGCTGCTGCAAGGGATTGACGTGCAGCGGATAAGCGAGCGCATAGTTACCCAGCGAACGGGTGAAGTAATACAGCGAACCGCTGCCCCCCTCGCTGCCATCCATGCGCCCGAGGAACTGCATGCGCACCACATCTTGCATGAAAGCCGGCCCGCCGCTGGTTTCGGCCAGCCATAGCAGCACACCGACACACATCGCCAACAACACGGTCGCCAGCAAGTCGAAACCGATCGCCGCTTGCTGATACCCCCCGGCGATGAACAGCATCAGCGCCAGCAGCCCAATCCACAGGGACTGCCGACGAATGCCGGGCGATACCGTGTTCACGCGACGACCGAGGTCGCTGGCCATTGCTGATGGGGAATCGGCAGGTTGCGCGATTCGCCACGGCCCATCGGGAAGTACAGGAAGCCGCTGCGGGCCAGGCGTTCGGCATCGTACAGGTTGCGCCCGTCGAAGATCACCGGTGCGTTGAGCCGTTGCTGGATCAAGTTGAAGTCCGGCGCCTTGAACTGCTGCCATTCGGTGCAGATGATCAGTGCGTCGGCCCCGGCGAGCACCGATTCCGGCGTGCCCATGAGCATCAGCTTCGATTCGTCGGGGTAAAGGTGTTGGGTTTCCTGCATGGCTTCCGGGTCGAACGCCCGCACATGAGCCCCGGCAGCCCACAGAGATTCGAGCAGCACCCGGCTCGGCGCATCGCGCATGTCGTCGGTATTGGGCTTGAAGGCCAGGCCCCACACGGCGAAGGTCTTGCCGCGCAAATCGCCCTGGTAGAAGGCGTTGATGCGCTCGAACAGTTTGTGTTTCTGCCGCTGGTTGATGGCTTCAACCGCTTGCAGCAGATCGCTGGAACAGTGGGCCTGTTCGGCACTGTGAATCAGCGCACGCATGTCCTTGGGGAAACACGAACCGCCGTAACCGCAGCCGGGATAAATGAAGTGGTAACCAATGCGCGAATCGGCACCGATCCCCAGCCGCACCGACTCGATGTCGGCGCCCAGGTGTTCAGCCAGTTCGGCGATCTGGTTGATGAAGCTGATCTTGGTCGCCAGCATGCAGTTGGCGGCGTATTTGGTCAGCTCGGCGCTGCGCAGGTCCATGAACATGATGCGGTCATGGTTGCGGTTGAAAGGGGCGTAGAGGTCGCGCATCACGTCGCGCACGTCGTCGCGTTCACAGCCGATGATAATGCGGTCCGGGCGTCGGCAATCGGCCACGGCCGAACCTTCCTTGAGAAACTCGGGGTTGGAGACAATATCGAACTGCAACAGCCGACCGACCTTGAGCAGGCACTTTTCAATATGGGCGCGCAGGGTATCGCCCGTGCCCACCGGCACCGTGGATTTCTCCACCAGAATCACCGGTTGTTCACGGTGACGCGCCACCGCTTCACCCACCGACAGCACGTAGCGCAGGTCCGCCGAACCATCGTCCCGGGACGGCGTGCCCACGGCAATGAACAGCACCTGGCCATGCTGCACCGCAAACTTTTCGTCAGTGGTGAATTGCAGTCGTTTGGCTTCCAGGCTTTCGCGCACCAGGCTGGCCAGCCCTGGTTCGAAAATGCTCACGTGGCCTTGTTGCAGCAACTCGACTTTCTTCTCGTCAATGTCCATGCACACCACGTCGTGGCCGACTTCAGCCAGGACGGCGGCTTGCACCAGGCCAACGTAACCGCTGCCAAATACACTGATTTTCATGGAGCTCTCCTGATAGTAGGCGCGTGAACAGGTCCGGAGTTGATGGTGATGACACCGAGGATGACCAGCGCCACCCCCAGGGTTTTCGAAAAGCTGAAGGTTTCATTGAACAGCGGCAGGCTGGCGGCCAACACATACACCAGCGCGTAGCTGATGCTCAGCAGCGAATAGGCCCGACCCAGGGGCAAATCCCGCAGGGCGGCGAGCCAGGTGAACATCGACACGGCATAGGCGAGGATGGCGGCGAGCACGACGGCCACGGCAAATACATCGACGCTGCCGTTACTCAAGGCGGGTATCAATTGTTCGGGATGGGGCAAGCGGGTCATGCTCCAGCGCATGCCCAACTGCGCGGCGCTACCCAGCAGCACGCTGCCCAGGGCGAAGGCGAGTCCGCGACGCAGGCTCATGCGTGTTGCCCCAGCAGCGCCACGCCAGCGATCACCAGCGCCACGCCCAGCCAGTGACGGCGGTCGACGGGTTCGTGAAAGACGAAGCGGGCGACCAGTGTGATCAATACGAAGTTCAGGCTGAGCATGGGATAGGCGACGCCGACTTCGAGGCGCTGCAACACCAGCAACCAGACCAGCAAACCCAATCCCAGGGAGGCGAGCGCCAGCCACAGCCACGGCGAACGCAGTTTCTCGCCCCAGCCCGACGGCTTGCCGCGCCAACTTTCCACAGCGAACTTCTGGGCGATCTGGCCCAGGCAGGTCAGCAGGCAGGCAGCCAATACGAGCAGCAGGCTCATGACGCCCCCTGAGGAGAAATCAGAATCACCAGGTTGCCTTGTTCATAACGTTTGCCATCCTTGGGCAGTCGTTCGATTTCTTGCAGCTCGCCATCGCCCTTGACCTGCATCCACGGTTGCACCTTGTCCAGGTCGACTCGCTGCTTCACCGAATCAGGATAGGGAGGCCATATTTCAATTCGCCTATCGTGCTGTACGACCAGCGTGTTGCCGATGGTCTCGCTCATCTCCACCGTTGGTATCCAGTCAAGCAGACGTTTGGCATTGGCGATGCTCGGTTTGCGATAATCCTGACGCAGCTGTGCCGACCTGATCTCCGGGCGAACGAAGCTCTTCAGCGAATTCGCCGAAAGTATCGTGTTTACAAAGGCTTAGCCGATAAGCCAAGAAGCCATCAATTGACTTTCCCGGCCATGATCGGCAGCGTGACGGCCCCTCGGGCTCGTCGAATGCAGGGAAGGTGTAGATTCATTGTTTAGTTGTTGTGTTGAACTTTATTCATTTTCAAGGCCGTTTCATTGATTGACTTAGTTGCTACTGAACCCAGCATTTCCAAAGCCAACCCGTTGACCCTGTATCTGGCGCGTCTGGCGCCGTCCAGCCAGTTGACCATGCGTTATGTGTTGCAGGACGCCGCCGACCGTCTGGACTTCGAAGACATGAACATCGACGAGATTCCCTGGCATCAACTGCAGCCCGAGGATGTCGTTGCACTGGTGGCGACCTTGCGCGAAGACGGTTACGCGCCGAACACCTCGTCGCTGTACGTTAACGCGGTGCGCGGGGTGATGAACGAAGCGTGGCGCATGAGCCTGATCAGTCAGGAACACCTGCTGAAAATGCGCTCGGTCAAAGGCATTGCCGGCACGCGTCTGTCCCAGGGGCGCAACCTCAAGCGCACCTTGATTCGCGACTTGATGGAGGTCTGCGCCGCCGATCCACGGCCACAAGGGCTACGGGACGCGGCAATCATCGGGATTCTGTACGGTTCGGGGATGCGCAAATCGGAATCGGTGAATCTGGACCTGGCCCAAGTGGATTTCACCGAGCGCAGCCTGTGCGTCACCGCCAAGGGCAACAAACAGCTGATCAAGTACGCGCCAGCCTGGGCCTTCGCCAAACTGGATGCGTGGCTGGAGTTGCGGCGTTCGCAGTTAAAGGAGGGCGAGACAGATGATCCATTCCTGTTCAACCGCATCCGCCGTGGCAGCCACATTACCCGCGAGCGCATCACCAAGCATGCGATCTACTACATTGCCCGGCAACGCGGCGCACAGGTCGGGGTGAAAATCATGCCGCACGATTTCCGGCGGTCGTTCATCACCCGAGTGATTGAAGAGCACGACCTGTCGATCGCGCAGAAACTGGCCCACCACAGCAACATCCAGACCACGGCCAATTACGACGTGCGCGACGACAATGAACGCCGTCGGGCGGTTGACCGCTTTGATTTGTGAACCGTCAGGACGCCGAAGGACACCCTTTTTGCGCGCTGATCGCCTGATTGATCAGCGCGGCTAACCGCTTCACATTGTTCTGATGGGCCACCACCAGATCATCGATGCTCACGCCGGAAGGGGTCTGCAAGGTGCTGCGACAGGTGATCAGTGCGGTATCGCCGGCGCCGAGACTGCGCAGGCGCCATTTGACGTCGATCAAGGCGTATTGACCGGGAATCGAATCAAAGCGCTGCACGTCCAGGCGCAACGACACTCTGCGTTGCAGGTTGCCGTTGACCAGTTGATCGACCAGGGCGCTGCGCAACTCGTCCACCAGGCTCGCCGCCCACCATTCGGTTTCGAGGATCGCCACGCCACTGTTGCCCTGGCGAATGACAATCTGCGGACGGTCGACCTGGGGCGGCACCGTGATGCCCTCGATCTGGATCTCCGCGCCGCTGCTGCTTGCGCCACTCAATTGGGCAGGGGTCAGGGTGTGAAACTGAATCGGGTCGCTGCGACAAGCGGTGAGCAGTAACAGTGCAGTGACCAGAGAGATCTTCAGTGGGATAGCCATGGGGGGTTGCTCCTGTGGTCAGTTGCGCGGGGGCGCCTTCATATCCATCGGTGCGGCATTGTCGGGACGGCCGCGAATCAGTGATTCCGGATGCCGGCCCAGGTAGTCCGAGAGCTCACGCAGTGAGCGAGACATGCGCCCGAGTTCGTCCAGGGTCTGAGTCAACTGTTCTCGTTGCGGCGAATCCTCGGCCAGGGTCGAACTGGCCGATTGCAAGGTCTTGCTGACGTCCGCCAGGGTGGTATGCACACCGGGCAGGGTCCTGGCATTGAACTGCACGAGCCCTTTGCGCAGTTCGACGAGGTTGCTGTCGAGATTGCCGGCAATACGTTCGATGGGCAGCTGGTTGATTTTGTTGACCATGCTCTCCAGTTTCTCCTGCAACTGTTCGAGGCTGCCAGGAATGGTGGGAATGACGACAGGACGGGCGGCTGGATCGAACACGACTTTCTCCGCGTTGGGGTAGAAGTCGAGCGCGATGTAAAGCTGACCGGTCAACAGATTGCCGCTACGGGCCTGAGCGCGCAGGCCGTTGTCGATGAAACTGCCCATCAGCTTGATACTGGCGGCTTCATCATTGGGATCATGATTCAAGGCCTTAAGCATCTTGGCATGGGCCTGGCCGAGTCGTTGTGGGTAGATCACGATGCCGACATTGACTGGAAAGCTGCGTTTTTTCGCGTCGAAATCCAGATTGACCGAGACGACTTTGCCAAATTCGATGCCGAGGAATTCCACCGGCGCGTCGACCTTCAGCCCGCGCAAGGCCTGATCGAAGCGCAAACTCAGGTACTGGCCCTTGCCATAGGGAGGAGCGAGGGCGGTATGCTGGTTTTCGAACAGGTCGAAGGCTTTATTCTCGCTGGCCGGCTGATCATTGGGGCTGTATTCCGGCGCGCGAAACGCGATGCCGCCCACCAATAGGGACGAGAGGGATTCAGTCTTCACCGCAAAACCATTGGCCCCGACGCTCACATCGATACCACTGGCGTTCCAGAACCGGGTGTTCTCCGTGACGAAGGCGTCATTGGGCGAATGCACGAAAATTTCGATGTTCACCCCTTTGCCATCCGCATCCAGCGCATAGGCCACCACTTGCCCGACCGGGATCTTGCGGTAGTAAACGGGAGAGCCGATATCCAGCGATCCGAGGTCCTG
This sequence comes from Pseudomonas sp. JL3, assembly GCF_031570575.1. Taxonomy (NCBI): domain Bacteria; kingdom Pseudomonadati; phylum Pseudomonadota; class Gammaproteobacteria; order Pseudomonadales; family Pseudomonadaceae; genus Pseudomonas; species Pseudomonas sp. JL3. The sequence continues at coordinate 14,360 of NZ_JAKWJK010000023.1, read as the reverse complement.
GGTGTGCAGCATGAAGCGTTTGCCCGGTTCGCCATAGGTAATGGGCGGCGGGTTTTCCAGGCCCGTGAAGTGTTTGGATCGGGCATTGGCCACTCCGATATCGGCGCCTATGTAATCGCCTGACAGCAGCGTATCGATGCCCGAGACGCCACCAGCACCAATGCGCGGTCGCACGACCCAGAATTGCGAATCTTCGCGGGTGAAGCTTTCAGCCTGTTTGTCGAGTTTGATCGTGGCGTTGACGCTCTTCTGGTCGTTGCTCAGCTTTACTTCCGAGACATGGCCGATGACCACGTTTCGATACTTGACCTCGGTCTTGTTGGCCGTAAGGCCGCTACCGGTTTTGAAGGTGACGGTAATGGTCGGACCTTCCTGCATCACGCTGTGAATCACCAGGGAGATCCCCACCAGCACCGCAACGATCGGCACGATCCATACCAGCGAAACGCTGAAGCGACGGGTCTTGATACTGGCCTGGCCGGGGGCTTGCGGCCCATCAGTGGCTTGCGACTTCATCCATGACCTCCTCGTTTTGTGGATTTTCCGGCCCCTTGTCCCAGATCAGACGCGGGTCGAAACTCATTGCCGACAGCATGGTGAACACCACTACCAGACCAAAAAACAGAATGCCCACACGCGGTTGAATATCGCCCAGGGCCTGGAATTTCACTAGCGCTGCGACCAGCGCGACCACAATCACGTCGAGCATCGACCAATAGCCGATCAACTCGACGAAACGGTAAAGCTGCGAACGCTCCTTGCGCGCCCACAGGCTGCCGCGTTGCACCGTGATCAGCAGTAGAGAGAGGGCAACGAACTTGACGCCCGGCACCGCGATGCTGGCGATGAAAATGATCAGGGCAATGTCCCAGGCACCATGTGCCCAGAACTCCAGCACGCCGCTCATGATGGTGCTGTCGGAGCCGCTGCCGAACAGACTGGTGTTCATCACCGGCAGCAGATTGGCCGGGATATAAAACACCAGTGAGGCTAGCAAGTAGGCCCATGTGCGAGCTAATGAGTTGGCTTTGCGGGCATGCAGGGGCGCGCCACAGCGTGGGCATTCGTGAGGGTTGTCGGTTATGTCACAGGCCAGGCCGCAGCTATGGCATAGGCACAGGTTGAGTTCGCTGGCGAGCGGTGGCCTGTTCATAGGATGTCCCACAATTCACGGACATCGCGCCCGGCGATGCGGATCAGCAACAGGCTGAGAACGGCGAGGGAAAACAGGCCAATGCCGGGCAGTACATCCAGCATCCCGGCGAGTTTGAACACTGCAACCATTGCGCCTAGCAGACAGACTTCCAGCATGCTCCACGGCCTGAGGGTTTCCAGCCAGCGCATGCACAGCTTGAAGCCGGGTGAACGTCGAGAGGTGAGGGCGAAGCTCAACACCCAGATCAGCAGGAGCAATTGGAACACCGGCGCGATAATGATGGAGATCGCCGCCACGAGCGCAATAAACGTGATCGGCCCCTGACTCAACGCCACAACCGAATCCCAAAGCGTCGCACTGTTCTTCAGGCCCTTGAGGCTGATGCTCATGACCGGATAGAAATTGGCGAAAATCCATAGCACCGCTGCGGTGAAGCTCAGCGCCAGGCGCTGTTGCACCGACAAACCGTTGTAACGCTGGAGCACCCCGCCGCAGCGTGTGCAGAGGGCTTTTTGATGTTTGGCGAGCGTGACTTTTTCATACACGCAGTCGCAGTGCTCGCAGATGATCAGTTGGTCAGTCGTAGCCATAGGCCGCACTCGCCAGGAGGCAGGAAAGTCAGAGCCCCCCCTCAATATAGAAGTGACTTGCGATTGAGCAAATTAAAAGACTATTCAGAATCAAAGCGGTCCCTGTAGGAGGCGGTCAGCCGAGCAATTCGCGCAGGCGATACCAGAACATGCCGAGGGCCAGCAGCGGTGAACGCAGGACTTTTCCACCGGGGAAGGTCATGTGTGGCACGGCGCTGAAAACGTCCAGCCCTTTGCTATGCCCGGCATGAATCGCTTCAGCCAGCAACCGTGCACACCAATGGGTCACGTTCAGCCCATGACCGGAATAGCCCTGGGCGTAGAACACGTTCGGGTACTGGCTCAAGCGTCCGGCCTGGGGAAAGCGGTTGGCGGTGATGCCGATCATGCCGCCCCATTGATAATCGATGCGCACGTCCGCCAACTGCGGGAAGACCTTGAGCATTTTCGGCCGCATATAAGCGCCGATGTCCGCCGGATCACGCCCGGAATAATGGCAGGCACCGCCGAACAACAAGCGTCGATCCGCCGAGAGCCGGTAGTAATCGAGGCCGACTTTCTGGTCGCACAGCGCCAGGTTCTGCGGGATCAATTGCGCAGCAACCTCAGGCGTCAAAGGTTCGGTAGCGATGATGTAACTGCCTGCCGGTAAAACCTTGCCGCTCAGGCGTGGTTCGAGTTCTTCCAGGTGCGCGTTGCAGGCCAGCACCAGACTGCCGGCGCGTACCGTGCCGCCGGCGCAGCGAACCTGCACGGTGCTGCCGTGGATCAACTCCAGCACCGGGCTCTGTTCGAATATTCGTACCCCGAGGGATTCGGCAACGCGCGCTTCGCCAAGCACCAGATTCAGCGGATGCAAATGCCCCGAACCCATGTCGATCAGGCCGCCGGCATAAACATCGGAGCCCACCACTTGCTGGCGGATCTGCTCGGAGCCGACAAGTCGGGTTTCATGGGTGTAACCCAGTTCGGTGAGGCTTTGCAGTTCAGTCTTGAACGCGGCGAACTGCGCCGGGGTGTTGGCCAGCTCGCAGAAGCCCCAGCGCAGGTCGCAATCGATCCCATGCTCGCGGATGCGGTTGCCCACCAGTTCCACTGACTCGATGCCTGCACGCTCCAAATAGCGCACGCCGTCCTGACCGACATATCGGGCGAAACCTTCGACGTCATGGCCAATGCCGCGGATCAGCTGCCCGCCATTACGCCCGCTGGCGCCCCAGCCGATCCGCCGGCCTTCCAGCAGAATGACCGAGAGCCCACGCTGCGCCAGTTCGATCGCGGTGTTGACGCCGGTAAAACCGCCGCCCACCACGCAGACATCGGCCGTGAGGTCGCAAGCCAGCACGGGGTAGGGCGCCAGGCTGTTGGCCGACGCGGCGTAATAAGAATGAGCGTGTTCGGTGTCGTACTGATTCATTGGTTGGACTTCACTTTGCTCCAGGAGCGGGTCATCAGACGCATGATCGGTTGGGGCGGGGTGGTGGAGATGTAGAGCTTGTCGAGGACTTCCTGAGGAGGATAGACCTCTGGATTATTGACCAGCTCGGGTATTGTTTGGCCGCCGGGTTCGGATTGGCATAACCGACCGAGGCGCTGACCTTGGCGATCACCTGCGGATCCAGCAGATTGTTGACGAACGAGTGGGCCTCTTTCGGGTTGCTGGCGTCGGCAGGAATCGCCAACAGGTCGAACCACAGGTTGCTGCCTTCCTTCGGGATCGAGTAGGCGATGTTCACGCCATTCTTCGCTTCTTTGGCACGGTTCGCCGCCTGGAACACATCGCCCGAATAGCCGAACGCGACGCAAATGTCGCCATTGGCCAGGTCCGACACGTACTTGGACGAATGGAAATAGGTGATGTAAGGCCGGATGGTCATCAGCTTGGCTTCGGCCTTTTTAAAGTCCGCGGGATTTTCGCTGCGTGGGTCCATGCCCATGTAGTTCAGGACCGCCGGGAACACTTCATCCGCCGAATCCATCATCGACACGCCGCACTGACTGAGCTTCTTCAGGTTCTCCGGTTCGAAAAACACCGCCCAGGAATCGATGCGATCGATGCCCAGCACCTGCTTGACCTTGTCGACGTTGTAGCCAATGCCGTTGGTGCCCCACAGGTACGGCACCGAATGTTCATTGCCCGGATCGTTTTTTTCCAGCAAGGCCAACAGTTTCGGGTCGAGGTTTTTCCAATTGGGCAACTGCGAGCGATCCAGTTTGAGGAACGCGCCGGCCTTGACCTGACGCGCGAGGAAATGGTTGGAGGGCACCACCACGTCATAACCCGTGCGGCCGGCGAGCAGTTTGCCCTCCAGGGTTTCGTTGGAGTCGAATACGTCGTAGATCACTTTGGTCCCGGTTTTCGCCTGGAAGTCGGCGAGGGTGGTCTCGCCGATGTAATCGGTCCAGTTGTAGACGCTCACACTTGGCTGAGCTTGTGCAGTGGCGCTGAACAGCAATGCCAGCGAGACCGGAACCACGGATTTCAATAGACGCATATCGACACCTTTTTTAGTTATTGGATTCTTCAGGCTGATCGTTCCCACGCTCTGCGTGGGAATGCCTCAAGGGACGCTCCGCGTTCCAATGGGACGCAGAGCGTCCCGGGCTGCATTCCCACGCAAAGCGTGGGAACGATCGTCAGGGGAGTTAGACGCTGAGCAGCAGGAACTCGCGCTCCCAGGAGCTGATCACGCGCTTGAAGTTTTCGTGTTCGGCACGCTTGACTGCGACGTAACCCCGGACGAATTTGCTGCCCAGATAGCGCTCGATGGTTTCGCACTCTTCCATGCGGGTCAGTGCGTCTTCGATGGTGATCGGCAGGCGCAGATTGCGTCGCTCGTAGGCACGCCCCTGCACCGCGGCGCTCGGTTCGACCTTTTCGACCATGCCCAGATAACCGCACAACAGGCTCGCGGCAATCGCCAGATATGGGTTGGCATCAGCGCCCGGCAAGCGGTTTTCCACGCGCATGGCATCCGGCGTCGAGGTCGGCACGCGCAGGCCGACGGTGCGGTTTTCTTCGCCCCATTCAACGTTGACCGGTGCCGAGGTGTCGGGCAGGAAGCGGCGGAACGAATTGACGTTGGGCGCGAACATCGGCAGTACTTTGGGAATGTACTTTTGCAAGCCTCCGATGTGGTGCAGGAACAACTCGCTCATCTGCCCGTCGGCATCGGCGAAAATCGGCTGGCCGGTGGCAATGTCCACCACGCTTTGATGGATATGCATGGCACTGCCGGGTTCGTCACCAATGGGCTTGGCCATGAAGGTCGCGGTGACGTTGTGCTTGAGTGCCGCTTCGCGCAGGGTGCGTTTGAACACAGTGATCTGGTCCGCCAGGTCCAGCGCATCGCCGTGACGGAAGTTGATTTCCATCTGCGCCGGGCCGTCTTCATGGATCAGCGTGTCGAGGTCCAGGCCCTGGAGTTCGCACCAGTCGTAGACGTCTTCAAACAGTGGATCGAACTCGTTGGCGGCGTCGATGGAAAACGACTGACGACCGCTTTCCGCACGGCCCGAGCGTCCCAGTGGCGCCTTGAGCGGCAAGTCCGGGTCTTCGCAACGCTGGGTCAGGTAGAACTCCATTTCCGGCGCGACAATCGGCTTCCAGCCTTTGTCGGTGTAGAGTTTCAGGACTTTTTTCAGCACGTTGCGTGGCGACAGTTCGATGGGATTGCCGAACTTGTCGAACGTGTCATGGATCACGATGGCGGTCGGCTCGATGGCCCATGGAATGACGTAAACCGCGTCGGCGACGGGCTTGCAGACCATGTCGATGTCGGCCGGGTCAAGCAGGTCGTAGTAGATGTCATCGTCGACAAAGTCCCCGGTTACCGTTTGCAACAGCACACTTTCCGGCAGGCGCATGCCTCGCTCATGCAGGAACTTGTTGGTGGGTGCAATCTTGCCGCGAGCAATGCCGGTCAAGTCGCTGACCACACACTCGACCTCGGTAATCTTGTGATCTTTCAGCCACGTGAGCAGCTGATCGAAAGGGACATTCATAAAGACCTCGTTGTTGGTTTTTGTTACGCCGGGGAAAGCGGCTTCATCCACCGGACACTTCCCCTGTGGCGCGTTGACGACTATCTTGGGTGAGCCTTGCCGTTCCATCTATCCACTTTAAACAGCACAAAGCGCACCAAAAGAGTGCGCAAGGCGTCCCATGACAGCGTGTAATCCGTTACAGGTTCAAGCGTTCAACACCGCCGACGTGGCCGAGCAAATCCGCGCCACGCCGGGTTGGGTGCAGCACTATCAGCAGATGTCTCCGGGACATTTCGCCGGGCGGGTACGCTATCTGGATTTGCAGGGCGTAGAGATTTACGAAGAACAGATGAACACCCGCGTCGAGCAGAATTTCAGCGCCCCCGAAGGCGCGCTGGCGTTCTGTTTCGATCGCAACGACAACTCGCTGTACGTGTTGAACGGTGAAAGCCGCAACATCTGGATCACCCCGGAGAACTACCAGGAAATCGCCGTGGTGTTCGGTCCGCAATTCGTTCAGCGGCATGGGCTGGATGTGGCGCGGCTCGAAGGCTTGTTCATGTCGCCGCTCAACTCAGGCCAGAACGTGCTGTTCAGCCGCTGGTTGAGCGGGACGTTGACGCGGCTGACGCAGACGCTGGATCCGCCGAGCAAAGAAGCGTTGACGCAGCAACTATTAGAGGACTGTTTGTACATCCTCGATAACGCCTGTGTGTGCCTTGATCGCGCAGGTTTGCAGCGTCGGGCGGAAGAGCGAACGATCATGAAGCGCGTCGCCGAATGGGCCGCCGATACACCGGAAGAAACCCTCAATTTGCTGGAGCTGTCCCAGGTGGCCGGGGTTTCGCTGCGTCAGTTGCAGCATGCGTTCAAGGCGTATACCGGAATGACACCCACGCATTGGTTGCGCTTGCGTCGGCTCAACAGCGCGCGCCGCGAATTGCTCAGGCGAACGGCTGGGGAGACGACGGTCGCGCAAGTGGCGATGAATTGGTCGTTCTGGCATTTAGGACGGTTTTCCAGCAGTTATCGGGCGTTGTTCCAGGAACTTCCCAGCCAAACGCTGACCCGCAAACACAGTGGACCGTGTCGGAGGTCATCATGAGTCGGTTATCGTCGCTCAGCCTGTGCGTCGTAATGTCGATGGTCTATTCGCAGGTTCAGGCCGAAACGGTCGTGCCCTTGAACGGGCAGACCTCGCAACAAGTCCAGCTGGACATCGACGATTGCAGCAACCTCGTGGCCATCCAGAGCACCTCAAACCCGCCACCCTCGGAGGGTGCTGCGGTGGATGCTGCTGCCGGGACGAGGAAGGCGGAGGAACGAGGACGTCAATATGACGAGTTTTATGAGCCGGTCGAGGACGATGTGAAACAGCCCCATCACGGTTGCCTGCAAGGGCGGGGTTATCAGGTAACCCCGTGAGCCTGAGTGACGCCTGGATTGCCCTGCCGCCGATCCAGTAGATGAACCATCAGCAAGGCATAGAGCGTGAGCGCGATAAACAATCCCATGCGCACGACGAAGGCGGTATAGACGTCTTTCCCGGCGAGGCTGTCCTGAACCGACTGGCCCAACAGGATGATCAGTGTGACCAGGCTGTTGAGCCAGAACCCCGGGGTTTGTCGGGTCGGGCTCAGGGCATAGAGCTTGCGCGCCAACAGCAAGCCGAACAGGAGCATCCACAGGAAGAACATCCACAGGTGCACAAACAGGCTGAGCGCGCACCAGAACATAATAGCCAACAGCCCCCCCATGAAGGTTGAGCCGAGCAGTTCATGAGCCGCATTGCGCGCCGTTGTCGTCGAACTCTGTTGGCCAAGACTGACCGCTTTCAAAATGATCGGCAGATAGCTCGCCGGGTCAATCAGTGCCAACAGGAACGCCGGTATGACAATCAGGGTCGCACGCAACGCAACCCTGCTCACCTCTTGCGCCGGCAGTGTGCTGGCGGCGGGTGGGGAGGGTGCATTGGCGGGATCAGGAAACAGCCAGTGACTGATCGCCACGACGATGACGGCGAGGATCAAGCCCTTGACCAAGGCGCCGATGACCATCATTGCCAGATCGAACTCGGCGACGCCGGCCGAGGGAATCATGGTCAGGCCAATGATCAGGAAGGTCATGATCAAGGTATTGCCGCCGCGCAGGCCAAAGCCAAACGCCAGGAACAGACTGACTCCAATCAGCAGCACACCGCAGAAAGGGTAATAACGCAGGACGGGGATCAGCAACAGGCCGATGCCGGTGGTCAGCATCGCAGCCACCGCAAGCACCAGTGCGGCCTTGAACGGCAAAGGCCGATTGAGCGAGGCCAGTAACAACACGGCGAGCACTGGCGAAATAAAGGGGATCGGCAGCGCCAGGCCGAAGCTGATGGCCAGGCATAGCGCCGTGCCGGTGGCCAGGCGCAACGCCCGCTGGACACGAGGCGTGCGCTGAGCAGGCGCGCCCTTAATAGGCATAGCTCAGCCAGCTCATTAGCCCTACAAACAGACGCCCAAGCGGGTTCAGCGGATTGTCTTCGGTAGGAAACGCCATGACTTCAGCCTGTCCACCGGCACGGATGGCGCGACTGTCGAACAGCGTTTTCCTTGAGTCTTCCGAAAACTCGATAATCACCGGGAAACGCTGGGCCGGACGCAGCCAGTCACGACTGTTCTGCACACTGGGGAGGCTGCCGGGCGCAGGGGGCTGGCCGACGCTGACACCGTAACCGACACTGCGCACACGCCCTTGGAAAACCTTCCCCGGCAGGGCATCCAGAACGATCGAAACAGGGGTGCCGACCTCCACCAGGCCGAGGTTGTTTTCGGTCATGTCCGCGCTGATCCACACATCGTGGATGGCAATCAGGGTCATGACCGGGCTGCCGGCAGTGGCGAACTGTCCGACATCGGTGCGCAGATCGGTGATCAGTCCTGCCGACCGTGCACGTATCTGCGTGTTGGACAAGTCCAGTTCGGCTTTTGACAACGCCGTGGCGGCGCTGCGCAACAGCGCGTTGTCTTCCTCGCTGCCGCCTTCCTGTTCCCGTGCCCGCTGGACTTCGGCATGGGCTGCGGCGACCTGACTGACGGCCTGTTCACGGTTGGCCCGAGAGACCTCCAGCAGGCGCACGGAAATGGTTCCCCGGTCTTCGCGGTACAAGCCTTCAAGGCGTTCGTTATCCTGTCGGGCCTTGAGTTCGTTGGCCTGGGCCGCTCGCAACGAGGCTTGCGCGGAGGCAATGCCGGCGGTGCTGGCACCGATCTGTCGGCGTGTCGACTCGAGGTCAGCGCGTGCACGGTCGACGGCTATTTGATAGGGCTGCTGATCCACTTCAAACAGCACATCGCCCGCTTTGACGTCCTGATTGTTGCGCACATTCACACGGGTCACCCGACCTGCCACTTCGGATGCCACCGGTATGACAAAGGCGCCCACCCGAGCCTGTTGCGTATACGGCGTGAAACGGTCAGCCAACAAGTACCAGGCCAGGCTCAATACGATCAGCAGCATCACCCATTTGATGCCTTTTTTTGCAGGATCGGCGGCAGGCTCGGGAGCCTTGGGGGAGGGCGCCTCAGTGACGGGCGGCGAGGGTTCAGTCATCGGCTTTGACCTTCTGGCACGGGATAGGAGGCTTGCGAAGGGACCGGCTCATTCAGCAGGTTGCCCCAGTCGGTGCGTTGTTCCATTTGCCGGCGAGTGTCTTGATCGACTGTCGGCTGGGCGCTGTACCACCCACCGCCAAGGGCTTTGTACAGGGCGATCAGGTTGCTCACGGCATTGCTGCGGCTGAGCAGGTAATTGTCCTGCTGTTCGAGCAATGCGCGTTGAGCATCCAACACGCGCTGGAAGTCCGAGTAACCTTCGCGGTATTGGGTGTTGGCCAGGCTCAATGAGCGCTTGGCGGCGACTTCCGCCTCACGCAGGATGCGCTCGCGTTCCAGTGATTTGATTAGCCCGCTGGCGGCATCATCGGCCTCCCGTGCGGCCTGGCGAACTTTGTCGCGATAAACCTCAATCAGCTGCTGCAAACGCGCATCCTGTACACGCACGTTGTTGCTGATCTGGCCGTGGTCGAACAGGTTCCAGCGCAAACTGGGGCCGCCGATCAGGTCCAGGCTGTTGGAGGTGCCGCTCAACGTGTCGGTGGTCCAGACGATGCTGCCCAGCAAGGTCAACGACGGATAGAAGTCGGTTTCTGCCACACCGATCAGTGCCGATTGGGCGGCAACATTGAGCTCGGCGGCGCGCACGTCCGGGCGACGCAACAACAGGCTGGCCGGCACGTCTTGCAGCACCGCTCGGTCCACCAGCGGGATCAGTCCCTCGCTTTCGAGCAATTGGGGCAGGGCGCTGGGTGGCTGCCCGATCAGCACAGCCAACGCGTTGCGGGTGCGCAGTACTTGCGCCTCAAGATCCGGAATGCTGCTCAAGGTGCCCAGGTACTGGGTCTTGGCTTGTTGCAAGTCGAGTTCGGCGCTCTGGCCACTGTTGAACAGTTTTTCGGTGATCTCAAAGTTGCGCTTTTGCTGCTCGGCGTTTTCTCGGGCCACGCGTAAACGCGCTTCGGTGGTGCGCAACGAAAAGTATGTGTCGGCCACCTGAGCACGCAGCAGTACGAGTACGTCTTCATAGTTGGCTTGAGCCGCGAAATAACTGGCATCGGACGACTCGATGGCTCGACTGAAACGCCCCCAGAAGTCCAGCTCCCAACCGACGTCAAAGCCCGCGCTGTGTTGCCAGAAATGGCTGTCTTGTGGATTGTTACCGCCGGACTGCTTGCGGTTGAAGTACAGACTGTCGGCGCTGGCCTGTTGCAGTTGCGGATAGCGCCCGCTTTGCGCAATACCCAACCGGGCACGGGCTTCCATGACGCGAAGGCCGGCGATTTTCAAGTCTGAATTGTGCGCATCCGATTCGGCGATCAGCGCGTCGAGGACCGGGTCGGCGAACACTTGCCACCACTGGCGAAGGTCGGGATTCAGGCTTCGTTGGCTGGCCTGCTCAAGCGCAGGGCTGCTCCAGAGTTTTGTCCAGGCCTCGCCGGGGGCCTGAAAATCCGGCCCAAGACGGACACAGCCGCCAAGGCCAAGGGCGACCAGCAGAAGCAGCCGACCCGAGTGCGTCAGCATCGGTGCACTGAAACTAGATCTTGGGAAAACGTCATCCGAACATACCTGATATTGAAATGGCGTTGGTTACCGGTTCGCTTAGGTTAGTACAGCTCGGATAAATACAAGGTCATGTTGAATGATCATGGGATCGAGCAACTGCTACGCTTCTGAAGATCTATTAATCCCGGCCAGAAAGAAGGTTAAGAAGACCATGAGCAACCCTCAGGATGACAACGTACCTAGTTCCGCTGGTTGGCGCTTCAAACTGGGCATCGCGATTATCTGTTTGATGCTGGGATCGTGGCTGATGGTGCCTCTCGCTGCCGCAGCGGATGTGCCTGGCTCAAAGATCGCGGCGCTGACTGGTGTTCTGTTTATCAGTAACAAGATTCTGTTGATTCTCGCGATTGCCATTATGGGCAAATCCGGCTTTCAGCAACTCAAGCGCAGTATGTTTGGTTACGTCTCCGCGCTTGCACCGGCGGCAGACGTGGAAGTAGGCTCGGCTCGCCATAGAATTGGCCTCGTGATGTTTTGCCTGCCGCTGATCTCGGGATTTCTCGAACCCTACATAGACACTCTTTGGCCGGGACTGAGACCCAATATCTGGCAGCTTCAGGCGCTGGGCGATGCCATGTTGATCGGCAGCTTTTTCGTGCTTGGGGGGAATTTCTGGGACAAGGTACGCGCGTTGTTTATTCGCACGGCACGTGTCGTTAATACGAGTGCGGTGTGAATCGCCTCTAACGCGAAATGATTCCGTGATCGATCGCGTACTTTACGAGGGCGGCGGGTTTGTCGATGTTGAGTTTGCGACGGATGCTCAGGCGATGGGTTTCTACCGTCCGGACGCTGATGTCCAGTTCGCGAGCCATTTCCTTGTTGTTCAGCCCCTGAGCCATCTTGTACAGCACCTGGCTTTCGCGCGGAGTCAGCTCGTTGTCGGTACTTTTATCGGCAATGAGCCGCTGCGCGATCTCGGCACTGTAGAACGTCCCGCCGCTGACAATGGCTTCGATCGCCGCAATGATTTCCCGTGAAGGCGCATTCTTCAGTACATAGCCGCTGGCACCCGAGCGAACGGATTCACTCACGTATTCATAGTTGTCGTACATGCTCAGCACCAGCACCTTGAGAGACGGGTACTGGTTGCGTAACAACCGCGTCAGCTCAAGGCCATTGATGTCCTTCAGGCTGATGTCGACCAGCAACAGATCCGGCTGACAGCGCCCGACCATGTCAATGGCATCCGCGCCATTCTCGGCTTCTCCCACCACTTCCAGTTGCGCCATGACCGCCAGCAGCGATTTGATTCCGTCGCGGACCAGGGAGTGATCGTCGACCAGGGCGACGCGGATCGGGTAGGGCAGGTTCATCGCAGGCATTCACTCTAATTGTTATGGGTTGAGTCAGCGTTCTGTACCGGGCAGTTTCATCGGTAGCAGCACGTCCAGCTCACTTCTTCCCGGCATCGATGTCAGGTCGAATCGACCGCCAAAATGCTCGACTCGTTCACGGATGTTGCGCAGGCCAATGCCAGCGTGACGACGTTCGACCTGGGCGACGTTGAAACCGATACCGTCATCGACCACCGTCAACTGTACGGACTTTTCAGAGCCGTGCAGGGTAATGATGACGTGTTTTGCCTGGGCGTGGCGTTCGATATTGGTCAGGCCTTCTTGCACGATGCGAAACAACGAGACGGCAGCGCCATCGACCAGGTGACAGTCGAATTCGTTATCGTTGAAGGTCACGACAAGACCGCTGCGCTGCTCGAATTCTGCGGCCAGTTGACCAATCGCTGCCGGCAAGCCGAGTGTGTCGAGCAGCGACGAACGCAGGTCGTGAGAGAGGCTGCGAACCTCGCCAATCGCATCCCCCAGCCGTTCCGTGGCGTCTCTTAAAATGTTCAAACCCTTGTCTTGCCCATTCTCCAACACATGGCTGGCCAGTTCGAACTGAAACTTGATCGACACCAATAGCTGGCTGATGCCGTCATGCAGCTCTCGAGAGACCCGGGATCGTTCCTCCTCCTGCAGGCTGACGATGCGTTGGGTCAGGCGCTGGAGTTTTTTGTCGGCCAGGCGATGCTCACTGACGTTCAGCGTCATGCCGGTGGCGAAGACAAACAGCACAGCCACAAGGGCCACCGCGGCAATCGCCAGCATGGTTTTGCGGATGCCCTGGGCCACCTCGGCACGCGCTTGTTGGGTGGCGCGTTCAACGTCTTCAAGGTAGATGCCGGTGCCGAGCATCCAGCCCCAACGGTCCAGCATCACTACGTAGGCAAGCTTGTCGGTCACTTGGCCGGAAGAGGGTTTGTTCCAGGCGTAACGTTGAAAACCTTCGCCTGATTGCGCACTTTTGAGCAGCGCCTGGATCACGGGTAAACCGTGAGGATCGGTCATGTCCCACAGGTATTTGCCCACCAGCTCTGACTGGCGTGCGTGCATCAGACTGCGACCCTCGCGGTCGTAGACGAAGAAGTAGCCGTTGATGCCAAAGCTGAGTTTGCGCAGTTCTTCGAGCACTTGTTGCTGGGCACGCGCGTCCCCTCGGCCGTTGTCATACAGCGGCGCGATCAGGCTCTGCGCCATTTCGACGTAGTTTTTCAGTTCTGCGCGCTTGCTGGCCAGAATGCTGTCTTCGATCAGTTGCGCCTGTTGATCACCCAGTTGGCGGTTCAGGGAAATCACCAGCGCGCAGATGACCGCGATCGCCAACACCAGCGGCAGAATCCCGAGCGCGACGATTTTGTGTTTGAGCTGCATCTCTACTCCTGGCCAGGCGGAGGGAAGGCGAAGGCCCGGCATCATATGCCAAAGATACGCGCCTCCAGTAGCGGTGCTGGACGGAATGACAAGCTGTCTACGTAGAACTACGTAGACGACGCGTACGTAGTAACGCGGATTTATTTGTCGACAGCATGGGCGGATATTGGGCCCGCTCCGCAATGCGGACACAATTATAATAATTACCGCCGCAGCCACTGGCTGTCGGCAGGAGACACGCTATGCCCCGTCTGGCTAAACACCTCGCCTGGTTTGCCGTGGCTGTCCTGGGAGCGTTTGCGCTAAGTGTCGTGGCCCTGCGCCGCGGCGAAGCCATCAACGCCCTCTGGATCGTAGTCGCAGCAGTCGCTATTTATCTCGTCGCATACCGCTATTACAGCCTGTTCATCGCCACCAAGGTGATGCAGCTCGATCCCAATCGAGCCACTCCCGCCGTACTCAACAATGATGGTCTGGACTACGTGCCGACCAACAAACACGTGCTTTTCGGTCACCACTTCGCGGCCATCGCTGGCGCGGGGCCGCTGGTTGGTCCGGTACTGGCGGCGCAGATGGGCTACCTGCCCGGTACGCTGTGGCTGATTGCCGGCGTGGTGCTGGCCGGTGCGGTTCAGGACTTCATGGTCCTGTTCATGTCCACCCGCCGCAACGGTCGCTCGCTGGGCGACATGGTCCGTGAGGAAATGGGTCGCATCCCCGGGACCATCGCGCTGTTTGGCTGCTTCCTGAT
>NZ_JAKWJK010000022.1:0-86094 GCF_031570575.1 Pseudomonas sp. JL3 | reverse complement strand
GTGTCGCCCTCATCGGTCCAGTGCCCGACCACGCGCCATTCCTTTTCCTCGATGCAAGCCCACTGATAAAAACAGCGAAGGCCTGTGGGCAACTGATGCTCAGTCATCCGCCGCTCACTGTCGTAAACGAAACGACGCTGTACCTGGCCTGCGGTATCGCGAACTTCTATCAGGTTGCCTGAGGGATCGTAGCCATAACTCACCAACACTTCGCGGCGCTGGTCCGGGTAGACCCGCTCCATCTGACTGACTCGTGTCTGAAGGTAGATCAATTCCACCTGAACCAAGTCAAAGGTGTCGCGCAGTTTTACAAGGCGTCCGGCGTCGTCATAGTGGAGGTGAACCCGGTTGTCATTACGATCACCCAGCTGGCTAAGGCGCAGCAGCGATGAACTTCCAGGTGTTGTATCGAACAGTCGATACAGTCCGCTGTCGCTTTCTATCAACAGCTGCCCATTAACGTGGCGCCGGACACTCAGCCCTTCACCGGCACTGAACACCGCGCCACCCAAGGGGATCGACCCCATGTCGATGCGCCGGCCCTGTTCGTCGGTGTAGACCAGCGTTTCCCCGCCCTCCGGGTGAGGCAGGATTTCAACCCGCACCTCGTAGGACACGCTCCAACCCGCGCCGAACAAGCTGTCGCGGCGTTCGTCGCGGCTGTTGTAGAAGCGCTGCCAATCGATCGGCAAGATGCCCGGCAGCACGAAATCCAGCTCTTCGTCCCCACCCAGCACCTTGGCCCCGGTCGCAGCATGCACCGGGTTCGACGAACCCATGGCGGCGTTGGCCATGGCGCCCATGGCGCTGCTGACAGCCATCGACGTCGCGCCACCGATCAGCATGCACGGCAGTTTGCTGAAGAACTTGCCTTTGCCGCCCTTGAGCATCAGCAACGCGGTGACCGCCAGCCCCACGCCCGGGGTCTTGCCGCTGCGGACCTCACGCACTACCACCGAACCGCCACCAATGGTCACGGTGGATGAGATCAGCCCGGACGATACGACCTTGGCGTCGCAGGTGGTGCGGTCGCCGCTGCGCACGGCGGGCTGGCCGTTGATGGTGACTTTGTCCGAGCCCTCGGCCAGAAACTGCGGCGGCATCGGCGGATGCTTCATGCAGGTGACCAGGTCCAGCGGCTTGGGTACGGCGCCGGGCGCCGGGGTGGCGACGGTGGGGCGCCACATCTGGGAGAAGAAGCTCTCGGCCATGTCCAGGTAACTGGGCTCGGCTTCCGGCTCGGGTGCCTCCAGCTCGGTGCCGGCCGGCGCGACATGGGACGGGATCGCCCCGGCGGCGCGGGCGGCAGGGATGTTATTGGTCAGGGTGTTGGTGGAGCCGGTGAGAATGTTCGCCTGCACCGTGGGCGGAAACAGCGCGTTACTGAAGCTCTCGCATAAATTGCTCAGGCCCTTGTCGGCCCCGGTCTTGCTCATGGCGAGGCCGACGATCGTGCCCACCACCAAGCCGAGCACGACGCAACCCAACCCCCCGGTGACGACCGTGATGCCCGTGGCCGCCACCACGGCGGCAGTGGCCAGCGCGGTAATCGCGATGTTGGCCGCTACTTCCAGCACGCCGCCGAGGATGTCGGCCATCATCGAGGTGTGGTTGAGTGCATCGCCCAGCCGGGCGGCCCAGAGCGCGTCAGACATGCAAGGTGCTCATCAGGCCGGAACGTCGAACAACAGCGAACTCTTGATGGTCGCCCAATGCGCAGCTTCGGCATCGCCGAGTTTTTCGGCCTTCACGTAGCTCAGGGCGAGCATTTTGCGGGTGCCGGGCAACACCAGTGCCAACTGGTACTGGAAGACTTTGTCATTGCCCTTGTTGAACTGGCTGCGCAACTCGATGCCTTCGACTTCCTGGCTGGCGCCCAGACGCACGGCGACGCCCGGTTGAAAACGCAAGTCTTGCACTTGTTTTTCCAGGCGCTTGAGCTGGTCGTCGAAGTTGCTTTGCAAGGTTTCGCCCTCGGCCAGCAAGCTGCGGCTGACAATCAGCGAAGTGCCCAGTTCAGGGAACTTGAGGATGTTGATCGACGCGTCTTGCAGTTCGCTTGCCGGCAGTTGGAACTGGAATTCATTGATTCGGTAAGTCATGGAACACAGATCTCGTGATTAGCCCTTGGGCTTGGGAAACGCGGCATTGATGTTGGCGTCGATGCTGGCCTTGACGCCCTGGCCATCAGGCGTGGCGCCAGCGCCGCCGCCATTGTTCAGGTGCAGCACGCCGCCGGTGTTGATCTCGGCATCACCGCTGGCATAGAAGCTGATTTGCACGCCGGTCAGGTTGATCTGGCCGCTGGCATTGAGCTCCAGGATGCTTTCACCACAGACCAGCCGCAGGTTCTCGCCCACTTCAATGACGTAGCTCTGGCTGATGCTGTCGGTCTTGCGCTGACCCACCGACAGAATGTCTTCCTGCTTGACGATGCGCAGGCGGTTGTTGCCGATGGTCACCGTCTCGTCATGCCCAATGCTTTTGTTGCGGTCGTGGCCCACCGAGTGGCTTTCATCCACCTCGACCACGATGTCCTGATTGCGCTCGGCATGGATGTACAACTGCTCGGCGCCTTTTTTGTCTTCCATGCGGATTTCGTTGAAATTGGCCGGTGAGCCGCCCTTGCTCGAACGGCTTTTCATGCCGCTCTGA
Source organism: Pseudomonas sp. JL3 (assembly GCF_031570575.1). Taxonomy (NCBI): domain Bacteria; kingdom Pseudomonadati; phylum Pseudomonadota; class Gammaproteobacteria; order Pseudomonadales; family Pseudomonadaceae; genus Pseudomonas; species Pseudomonas sp. JL3. The sequence continues at coordinate 83,439 of NZ_JAKWJK010000022.1, read as the reverse complement.
GTAGCGTTTTCCGGCAAGTCGTAGGGCACGGTTTGTTCGGCGTTGTAGACGCGACCGGTGATGATCGGCCGATCCGGGTCGCCTTCGAGAAAGCTGACGATCACTTCCTGGCCGATCCGTGGGATCTGCATCGAGCCCCAGTTTTTACCGGCCCAGGATTGCGACACGCGGATCCAGCACGAACTGTTTTCGTTGGACTGGTCGTGACGATCCCAATAGAAATGCACCTTTACCCGGCCGAACTGGTCGGTCCAGATTTCCTCGCCCTTGGGGCCGACCACCAATGCGGTCTGCGGGCCTTTGACGATGGGGCGGTGGGTGTTGGGCAGGGGCCGGTAGCTTTGTTGCGCGTCGATGCAGGTCAGGCTGCTTTCGAACTGCGCCGAAGCGGCGATGCCACCGGTTTCCCCGCTTTCCTGAGAGATGTAGTAGCGGGCGCTGGCGATCAGATATTCGCGGTTCTGGTCCTGGCGGGTGAAGCCCGTGAGGCTGAACAAATGACCCGACCCCAGACCCCGGGCGTTGCCAGCGAACTCGACCTGTTCGTGCAGGGTCTGCAAGGCTTCGATGCGGGTGCGGGCGTAATGTTCGCCGTCTGCGCTTTGCACATAGGTGCCGGGATAGTCATACAGCGGATAGTCGCCGGCGGTGTGCGGACGAGGCATGGCCGAGCGCACGTCAATGCGCGCGCTGGGGCGCTGGAAGTCATAGTCGTTGAGTTCCAGCGAACCTGGCTGGACTTCCTGGGCCAGGTGCCAATCCTGGATGTGATCGCGTTCGCGCTGCTGTTCATTCTTGGGGTAGTAGGGCACCGAGGCGTAGCCGGGCACGCTGGTGTGGGCGCCGTAGGCATCGGCCAGCACCAGCACATGACGACCCTGTTCATGGCGGAAGAAGTAATAGATCCCTTCCTGCTCCATCAGGCGGCTGACGAAATCGAAGCTGGTTTCGCGATACTGCACGCAGTATTCCCACTCGCGATAGGGCCGGCTCAGGGCATCTTCGAAATCGGAAAAACCCAGGTCGCGAAACACCTGCTTGATGATCTGCGGGATGGTCAGGTTCTGGAAAATCCGGCAATCGGAGGTACGGGTCAGCAGCCATAGCCACGGCCGCAGCGTGGCCTGGTAACTGGCGAACTGGCCCTGGTCGACGTTCTGGCTGCAACGGGCAACGATGCCATGGAAATAGCGCTCGCCACCGCCGTCCAGTTGCAGGCTCAGGCACATGGGTTTGCCCAGCAGCTGGTTGAGGTCGATGGCGTTGTCCAGCGAGTGCAGCTGCAGCTCATAGTTGAACAGCCGCCCCAGCTCTTCGCCGCCGCCCATGTCCTTGAGCAACAGCACATCCGGCCCCAGGGGGCTGGTGATTTTTGCCAGGCGTGAGAGTTGCTTGAATAGCATCAGTTATCCCGTAAACGTTGTAATCGCCGCGCCGCTTTTCCCTGCCGTAACCGGATCAAATGTGGGAGCTGGCTTGCCTGCGATAGCGGTGTGACATTCAGCATTGATGCCGATTGATACACCGCTATCGCAGGCAAGCCAGCTCCCACACTGACCGCATTCCTCCAGGGGCTACGCGGCGTCGCTGAAGTCGTAGTGCAATTCGTTATCCCCGGCGCTGATCCGCACGCCGGCCAGCGCCTTGCCTTCGAGCATGCGAGTGAGGAATTCGCGGCTCATGTCCGGCAGCAGGCTGTTGGTCAGAATGGTGTCGATCATCCGCCCACCGCTTTCGGTTTCGGTGCAGCGGGAGACGATCAGGTCGATCACCGCGTCGTCGTAATCGAAGGCCACTTTGTGGGTGTTCTCCACGCGCTTTTTGATGCGGTTGAGTTGCAGGCGGGTAATGGCCTTGAGCATCTCGTCGCTGAGCGGGTAGTACGGAATGGTCACCAGGCGGCCCAGCAATGCCGGCGGGAAAATCTCCAGCAGCGGCTGGCGCAGGGCCTTGGCGATCGCTTCGGGTTCGGGCACGTTTTGCGGGTCTTTGCAGACCTGGGCAATCAACTCGGTGCCAGCGTTGGTGGTCAGCAGGATCAAGGTGTTCTTGAAGTCGATCACCCGACCTTCGCCGTCCTCCATCACGCCTTTGTCGAAGACCTGGAAGAAGATCTCGTGCACGTCCGGGTGGGCTTTTTCCACCTCGTCCAGCAGCACCACGCTGTAGGGTTTGCGCCGCACGGCTTCGGTCAGCACGCCGCCTTCGCCATAGCCGATGTAGCCCGGTGGCGCGCCCTTGAGGGTGGACACGGTGTGAGCTTCCTGGAATTCACTCATGTTGATGGTGATGACGTTCTGTTCACCGCCGTACATGGCTTCGGCCAGCGCCAGGGCGGTTTCGGTCTTGCCCACGCCGGAGGTGCCCGCGAGCATGAACACGCCAATCGGCTTGCTCGGGTTGTCGAGGCCGGCGCGGGAGGTCTGGATGCGCTTGGCGATCATCTGCAAGGCGTGGTCCTGGCCGATGATGCGTTTCTTCAGGTGCAGGTCGAGGTTGAGCACGGTTTCCAGTTCGTTACGGGCCATGCGGCCCACCGGAATACCCGTCCAGTCGGCGACCACCGAGGCCACGGCCTGGTAATCGACCGTCGGCAGAATCAACGGGGTTTCCCCTTGCAGAGCACTGAGACGCTGTTGCAGGTCCACCAGTTTTTCGCGCAAGGCGTGGCTGGTCTCGCTGCCGTCCTCGCTGTCCACCACACCGACGCGCTCGCGCAGGGTGGCGCGGGTGGCGAGCAGTTCGTCCACCAGGGTTTTCTCTTCGGCCCAGCGACTTTCCAGCTCGGCGAGGCGTTCGCGTTCGGCACTCAGCAGGTTTTCGCTTTGGGTTTGGCGGGCGCCGATGACGATGCCGATGGCATGCTCGCGGGCGATGATTTGCAGTTCGGTTTCCAGCGCCTCGATGCGGCGACGGCTGTCGTCCACTTCGGCCGGCACGGCGTGCAGGCTGATGGCGACCCGGGCGCAGGCGGTGTCCAGCAGGCTCACGGATTTGTCCGGCAACTGGCGCGCGGGGATGTAGCGATGGGACAGCTTGACCGAGGCTTCCAGGGCTTCGTCAAGGATCTGCACCTGATGGTGTTTCTCCATGGTCGAGGCCACGCCGCGCATCATCAGCAACGCCTTGTCTTCGGACGGCTCGGCGACTTGCACCACCTGGAAGCGGCGGGTCAGGGCCGGGTCTTTCTCGATATGCTTTTTGTACTCGGCCCAGGTCGTGGCGGCCACGGTGCGCAGGGTTCCCCGGGCCAGGGCCGGTTTGAGCAGGTTGGCCGCGTCCCCGGTGCCGGCGGCGCCACCGGCACCGACCAGCGTGTGGGCTTCGTCGATAAACAGGATGATCGGTTTTGGCGAGGCCTGGACGTCTTCGATAACCTGGCGCAGGCGCTGTTCGAATTCACCTTTCATGCTCGCGCCGGCCTGCAACAAGCCGACGTCGAGGCTGCGCAGTTCCACGTCCTTGAGCGCCGGAGGCACGTCACCGGCGACGATGCGCAGGGCAAAACCTTCGACCACGGCGGTTTTACCGACGCCGGCTTCACCGGTCAGAATCGGGTTGTTCTGCCGGCGGCGCATGAGGATGTCCACCAGTTGGCGGATTTCTTCGTCACGCCCGACAATCGGATCAAGCTTGCCGCTGCGGGCCTGCTCGGTGAGGTCGACGGTAAAACGCTTGAGCGCTTCCTGCTTGCCCATGGCGCTTGGGGCCATGGCGCCGCTGGCTTCACCGGGCACGCTGCCGGCGTTGAAACCATCGCTGGCGCTGAGCGCATTTTCCGGCGAGTCGCCGACGTACTCATCAAAACGCTCGCTCAGGGCCTCGACCTTGATCTTGTCGAACTCTGCCGACAGCCCCAGTAGCCCATGGCGCAGGCTCGGCGTCTTGAGGATGCCCAGCACCAGGTAACCGGTACGCACCTGGCTTTCGCCGAACATCAGGCTGCCGTAGACCCAGCCACGTTCCACAGCTTCTTCCACATGGGAGGACAAGTCAGTGATTGAAGTCGAGCCCCGTGGCAAACGGTCCAGGGCTTCGGTCAGGTCACGAGCCAGGCGCGCCGGCTCGATATTGAACTGACGGATGATGCGGTGCAGGTCCGAGTCCTGCAATTGCAGCAACTGATGAAACCAGTGGGCCAGTTCCACATAAGGGTTACCGCGTAGCTTGCAGAACACGGTGGCGGCTTCGATGGCTTTGTAGGCCACGCTGTTGAGTTTGCCGAACAACGCGGCGCGACTGATTTCACCCATGCTCATGGCTCCTTGAGATCTGTGAGGTGTTGGCCTGCTCGGCGTAATGCCGGGCCAGTATTAAATCCTTGGCATCTTTTTCGGGTTGGCCCAGCCAGGTATTGAAACCCAGGCAAAATTGGCGATTAAGTTGCAACGCCGGTACTTCGGGCTGTCTCAGAACTAGGTTCAGATCCCAGTCCAGTTCATGGCCCAGGTATTCGGCCACCCAGGCCACCAGCTCATTGAAGGGTTGGCTACCGGGCAGCATGCTCATGTAGTCATCCAGCTTGAGTGGCCCCAGGCGAATGCGGAATTTGTGCTGGCGATCCCAGACATAACGGCCCAGGCAAAAATCCACGCCCAATTGATGGGCGCTGACGCCCACGCGGCTGCGTTCCGGCAGCTCCAGCCATTGGCCGACGTATTCTTCGATCTCCACCGGCAGGCCGAAGTACTCGCTGAGAATGGCCTTCAAACCGTCCGGGTAGCGGGTTTGTGCCGACAGATGACCGCTGTAATGCAACTTCGCCGTGTCGGGGATCAGCCCTTGTTTGAGCAGGCTCGGCATGCCCCGGCCGCTCAGTGCTGCCAGGCGTGCCGACCAGTAGTCATCGTCCGGGCGGTCATGGCTGACCGTCGGCCGCGCTTCGGCCCAGGCCCGATAAAACAGGCTCAGCAGGCGGTGATGGAACACATCCAGGAAGCGTTTACTGGTGCTGTCGGCGTTGTTGCGCTGGCGTTCGCGCACATATTCGGTGAGGTGCAGCGGCAATGGGCCGTTGGGGCCGCCGAGGCCGAAAAAGAACTGCTCCAGGCGCGCCGGCGCACCGTCGACGCCCGGCTGTACCGACGCCAGGGTCGCCGGGGCAAAGGTGCAATCGGCCTGTTGCCCAAGGCGCAGCGGATCATCGGCCAGGCGCAACGAATGGCCCAGGCGCGGCAGTTCAGGCGATTCGCACTCGATGCGCCGCAACGCCTGGAAGAAGTCGTATTCCCAGGGCTCCTGGTGCATCGCATCCAGGGTATTCACAGGGTCGGACGGCGTCCGGGCTTGGCTTTCCATCGCATGATCTCGCCGCGTTCGGTGGTACGGATCACCGTCTCGGTAAAACTGTTGATCGACACGTAGCGTGCCAGGAAGCGCTCGAACACTGCACCGAGCAAGAAGACTCCAGTGCCGCGAAACGCGTTTTCATCGAATTCCAAAGTGATCTCCAGGCCACGACCAAACACGATCGGGCCCGGCATTGGCAAGCGTCGGGTGCAGGCCTTGCTGCTGACTTCGCGCAGGCCTTCGATCTGCAATTGCAACGCCGCATCGTTGCTGTCGCCATACAGGCGCAGCAGTTCGCGCAGGGCGGCGGCGCCCTGGCCTTGCTCACTGAGGGACAAGTAATTCAGCGACAGCTGGCTGATCAACCGCCACGCCTTGGCGTCATGGGCATGACTGGCGCGTGGGCGGCTCGGGCCTGCCACGCAGCGCACCGCCGCTACCGGTGCGCTTTCGGCCAGGGTGAAATCGGTCTTGCTGTTGCCCACGCTCATGAACAGCGGCAGGTCGCGGTTGGTGCACAACGCCGTTACGCCCAGTTGGCGCAGGTCGTGGCGATAAGGCGCCTGTTGGCTGTCCACCAGGCTGACGAAGGTTTCGCTGCCGATGTAAGTCGAACGCGGGCCGTTGCGCCGCTGGCCGCTGGACAGCACGCGGGGTTCGCGTCGCACGGTGTACCAGGCCTGATCGCGGCCGTAGCGAGACGGATCGCGTACCGCATAGAACGGCAAAAAAGGCTGCTCCGACCCAGTGCCGTGGCCGGTGAGGGTGTTCAGGGAATGAATCTCGAAATCCATCGGCCGGGTGCGGTCGGCGATCACATGGTGTTCATTGACCCGTTCCGACAAGTGGATGCGATCCAGGCGCTTGGGAAACAAGTTGATGGCCGGGGTGCAGAACGGCAGGAACTGCGCGGCTCCGACGCTGCCTTCCAGGCTCGGATCGTGACGGTCGAACAGCACGATCAATTCCAGTTCCTGGCCGTCGCAGCGTTTGACCGCCCGGCTCAATTGCGTGAAGTCGACAAACAGAAAGCGGTGGGGCAGGGCGAAATATTCCTGCAACAGGCGATAGCCCTGGAAGGCCCGCGAGACCACTGGCAGCGCGGCGTCGGTATCGTCGAATCCCTGGGAGCGCAGTGCGTCCTGCGGCAGGCGTTCCACCCAATCACCACCGGGCTGACGGGCGAACACGGCGCAGACATTGCCCAGCAGCTGTTCGTAGAGGCGGAAGGGCTGCTCGTCTGCGCCGTTGAGGTACAACGGCAGGTTGTCCAGGGCGAGACTGTTGAATGGCAGTTCGGCGCCGGTGCGCAGGGTCAGGCGCAGGCCGGCCTTGGCCTTGGGTTCGCTGGCGGCCAGACGCCCGAGCATGGCAGACGGGTTGCCGAAGTACTCGGCCTGGCTGACCTGCAACGGCCACAACGTCACCGCATGGGCGGTGCGGTACTCGCAGCAGGTTTGGGTTTCGCGGCCCAGGGCGGCGCGCAGGACCGTATCCCGGGGCAGCGGGAAGCCACCGCTCAGCGAGCCTTCATCGGGGTCGGGCTGCAATTGCACCACGGTCATCGACGGTGTCGGCGCCAGGTAATGGGGGTAAGCGATTTCCAGCAGGTTATGAGTGAAGGTCGGGTATTCGGCATCGAGCTTGAGCTGTACCCGCGCCGTCAGGTAGGCAAACCCTTCCAGCAAGCGCTCGACGTACGGGTCGGCGCAGTCCATGCCGGACAACGTCAGCCGACTGGCGATTTTCGGGTATTCCTGGGCGAACTCCGCCGCGCTTTCGCGCACGTGGTGCAATTCCTGGTTGTACAGTTCCAGCAGGCGCGGGTTCATGAGCGTCTCCGCTGTTCGGCGTTGATCACTCGCACATGGCCGGATTCCAGGTCCAGGTCGGTTTGCAGCATCAGGCGCAGCGGCACTGGCTGGGCCCAGAGATCGCCTTCGATCTCGAAACTCAGGGCGTTGTGGTTCATCTCGGCGGATGCCCGGGCCCGCACGCGCAAAGTGTTACGCAGAATCCGCGGTTCGAACGTGGCGATGGCCTGGTGGATCAGCGCTTCAAGCGCTGCAATATCGACGTTCGACGCACTGTTGCCGGCCAGGGCTGGCAGCCCGAAGTTGACCACCGACGTGCCGGCTGGAGTGTGCAACGTCGCATCGGCGCTGAGCAACGAAGTGGTGTTGAGCAGCCACGCCAGGTCACGCAGCACCGAGGCTTTGAGTTGGGTCAGGGAGAGCACGCGCTTGTCGGCGCTTTCCTTGAGGTTGCTCGGGTCGTCGTCGGTCAACCGGTCCAGCAGGGACGGTTGCAGGCGATCGCGGGTGGCGATTTCGGTTACCACGAGAAATGCGCCACGAAATTTTTCTGGTCCATGACGCCGGTCATACAGCCAGCACTATGGGCGACCTTTGACACTTCCATGGGCTGGCCTTTGATTTGGCGGATGGCCTGATACCGAGCGTCACAATCACGGCTCGGAAGGGGCTCGGGCGTGGAGTGCTCCACGATAATGATTTGGGCGTTGTTGAAGGTTTCGACCCGTGGCTGGCCCTTGCGATCGACACTCAGAAAACAAGGCCATGGCATGTCTAGTTTCAAGATGCTTTGGTCCTGTTTGCGTAACGCACATTGCTGATCGTGGTTTTCCAGAGTCAACGTTTGTCCCGCGACAATGACTTGATTGCTGGGTGCAGCAAGTGGTTGCTGCCCGGCCCAGGCATCGAGGCTCCACGGCAGGCAGCCAGACAGCAGCATCAACAGGGTTCGTTTGATCATTTCAACCCTCAAAGCCCAACCTGTTTTGCGCGATGCGCAGAGTCGTGAGTGATTGCATGCGAAGTCGCTTACCAAGTGAAAAGCGCTGTGTAGTCTTTCTGATCGCCTGCACCGCGCAGGCAACTGGCACTGCGAGAAACCACCGAAGGTTCGAGCTGACCTTTGATCTGGCGTACGGCGCGGTACTCGGACCGACAGTCGCGACTGTTGGCAGGGTCAACGCTTATGTGCAGCACGATGGCAATCGGCACATTGTTGAAGGACTCGACGTGCGGCTTGCCTTGGCGGTCGACCGCAAATTGGCAAGGCCATGGCATTTCGAGCGGCAGCACGCTCTGATCCGGTTTACGCAACACGCAGCGCTGCTGGTCGTTCTCCAGTGTCAGCTGTTGTGCGCCCAGGGTGACTACCTGGTCCGCGGCAGCAGACGGGGCTTGCTGGTCGGCGCACGCGGATATACTCGACAATACGCAACACAGGAGCACAGCGTTTCGGCTGGACTTGATCATGTCAGCTCCCAGAACCAGATGGCTCGGGATCGGTAGGAAGGATCGCTGTACCGGCCGATGGTCAGGCCGCGATTCCACAGGTCGATATGGTCGCCGGTGCGACTGTCCGATGACTCTCCTGTCTGCTGGAAACAATCCTTGAAGAAGATGAGTCCGGTCTTGTCTTGTAGCTTGCGGCGTTCTTCGGCACTTCCACCAAGAATCAGTGGCCGCCCCAGATGATGCTTCCACAACCAGTTCGCCAGCGACTCGGCACCCCGCGCGTGCTCATGTGCACACTTGGGTTCGGTATAGGTGGACTTGTTGACCTTGATGGTCAGCTCTGCATTGAGCGTCATGCTCATGCGGATAGCACACTGGTTTGCCCAAGGGCCATCACAGGGCTTTGCGTCAGGATACGTAACCAGGAGATCGGAATACGCTTTCCACAGATTAATAAACGAAGGCTTGGCCATGACTCAGACACCGGATGGGAAAGGGATTGGATTCGAGCAAGCACCAAAACACCCCCGGCGTATAACGCCGGGGGCATCTTCGATTACACCTTGACGTTCTGGCGGATGTTCCAGCCGAACTTGACCGGCCCGCCTTCCTTGGTGCCATCGGCTTTTTGCGGCTGGTAGTCCACCAGCACCTTGGCGAAGTTCAGGGTGACGTTTTCGGTCAGGCGATCATCGCTGCCCGAGCCGCCGGTGCTCAGGGAAGTGATCAGCACTTCTTCCAGGTTGATGATCATGTACTCGACCTGGCTTTCGCCGCCGGCCTTGCGCACGGTCAGCTTGACCTTGTCGATGTGCTTGCCGCTGGCGCAATGCATCATCAGGTTCGGTGTGGCCTTGTCGACGTATTTGGTCAGCGACAGGTCCTGGATATTCACCTTGCCGGCACCGCCGCCGCTGCCCACGTGCATGTTGCCGGACTGAGCCATGCCCCAGCTCCAGTTCAAGACGTCGATCTCGTCCTTGTGGGCCTTGTCCATGGACTCGCCCTTGATGTCGCCGATCTTGATGAAAATATCAACAGCCATGTTTTCTCCCTGTGTGGTCTCTACCACATTGTGTTTTTGCTGATCGTTCCCACGCTCTGCGTGGTAACGCATCGGGTGACGCTCTGCGTCACTGGGACGCTCTGCGTCCCGGGCGGCATTCCCACGCAGAGCGTGGGAACGATCACATCAAGGGCGTTTTTATGCGCCTTTGGCCGAAGGCAGCTTGGATACCAGGCGCAGCGACACGGTCAGCCCTTCGAGCTGATAGTGCGGGCGCAGGTAGAACCTGGAGTTGTAGTACCCCGGGTTGCCTTCCACGTCCTCGACGATTACTTCGGCCGCCGCCAATGGGTGTTGGGCCTTGGTGGTTTCGGTGGAGTGCGCCGGGTCACCGTCGACGTAGTTGAGGATCCAGTCCTGCAACCAACGCTGCATTTCGTCCTTCTCTTTGAAGGACCCGATCTTGTCGCGCACGATGCACTTCAAGTAATGGGCGAAACGGCAGGTGGCGAACAGGTACGGCAGGCGCGCGGCCAGGTTGGCGTTGGCGGTGGCGTCCGGGTCGTCGTATTCGGCCGGTTTCTGCAACGACTGGGCGCCGATGAACGCGGCGAAGTCAGTGTTTTTCTTGTGCAGCAGCGGCATGAAACCGTTCTTTGCCAGCTCCGCTTCACGGCGGTCCGAAATGGCGATTTCGGTCGGGCATTTCATGTCCACGCCACCATCGTCAGTCGGGAAGGTGTGCGCCGGCAGGTTTTCCACTTCACCGCCAGACTCCACGCCACGAATGCGTGAGCACCAGCCGAAGTGTTTGAACGAGCGGTTGATGTTCACCGCCATCGCGTAAGCGGCGTTGGCCCACGTGTACTTGGAGCTGTCGGCACCGTCGGTGCTTTCTTCGAAGGCGAAGGCCTCCACCGGATCGGTCTTGGCGCCATATGGCAGACGCGCGAGGAAGCGCGGCATGGTCAGGCCGATGTAGCGCGAGTCTTCCGATTCGCGCAGTGAGCGCCAGCCGGCGTATTCCGGGGTGGTGAAGATTTTGGTCAGATCGCGCGGGTTCGACAATTCCTGCCACGAGCCCATGCCCATCACGGTCGGCGACGCGGCTGCAATGAACGGCGCGTGCATGGCGGCGCAGACTTTCGACAACTCGCCCAGCAACTCGACATCCGGCGGCGACTGGTCGAAGTAGTAATCGCCCACGAGGCAACCGTAAGGTTCACCGCCGAACTGGCCGTATTCTTCTTCGTACATCTTCTTGAAGATCGGGCTCTGGTCCCACGCGGTGCCCTTGAATTTCTTCAGGGTCTTGTGCAGGTCAGTCTTGGAGATATTGAGCACGCGAATCTTCAGTTGCTCATCGCTCTCGGTGTTGTTGACCAGGTAGTGCAGGCCACGCCAGGCACTTTCCAGTTGCTGGAAGTCCGGGTGATGGATGACCTGATTGACCTGGGCGGTGAGCTTGGCGTCGATGGCGGCGATGATTGATTCGATCGACTTGATGGCGTCGTTGGACACCAGGTCGGTCTGCGCCAGGGCCTGTTCGGCCAGGGTGCGCACGGCGGTCTCGACGGCTTCGCGGGCGCGTTCGGTCTTGGGTTTGAATTCTTGCAGCAGCAGGGAGGCGAACTCGCTGGCTTCTTCGGTGGTGCCCAGTGTCTGAGCGTCTGCACGTACTGAATCGGTCATGATCATTCGTCCTGATTAAGCCTGAGGCTCGGCTGGCTTTGGCGCACTGGCAAGCGCCTGGAGTAGCGCCGGATCCTTGATGGCCTTCATGATGATTTCTTCGGCACCGGTCTTGCCGTCCATGTAGGTCAGCAGGTTGGCCAGTTGGGTGCGCGCTTCGAGCAACTTGTTCAGCGAGTCGACCTTGCGCGCCACGGCGGCCGGGCTGAAGTCGTCCATGCTTTCAAAGGTGATGTCCAGGCTCAGGTTGCCTTCGCCGGTCAGCTCGTTGGGCACGTGGAACGCGACGCGTGGCTGCATGGCCTTGAGGCGCGAGTCGAAGTTATCGACATCCACTTCGAGGAACTTGCGATCGGCCACAGGCGCCAGAGGCTCGGCGGGCTTGCCGGCGAGATCCGCCATCACGCCCATGACGAAGGGCAACTGGACCTTTTTCTCGGCGCCGTAGAGTTCGACGTCGTACTCGATCTGCACTCGAGGCGCGCGGTTGCGCGCGATGAATTTCTGAGAACTTTGCTTCGCCACGTTGCTGCTCCTGGTCGCTCAAGCGACGGTGTTGGCGTCATCGGCGGTACCGGTGACGTGACTGCGTGATCCGTTCGCTTTTATTCGCCGTCTGGTCCGCGCAGGTTTTCAAATTGGCTCATGCCGTCGGGAATCAGGTTGCGCACGATGGCCGCAAAGTCGGCGTGCACCAGATTCTTCGCCCGGTTCAACAGCACCGGCAGCGGGCTGGAGGGCTCATGACGGGTGTAATACGCAAGAATCCGGTCCAGGCTGCGCAGCACGTCGTCGCGGTTGTTGATTTCGCCGCTGCTGGCGCCGGTGTTGCGCGGTGTGCTCGGCGCGGTGGCGTGTTCAACCGGCGCGGCATTGTCGTCGCTGATGGAATCGGGCAGGGGGCTGTCGCCGCTCTGCGGGGCGAACTGGCCGAGAATCTGCAGGGCCATTTTGAGCGGTTGCTTCAACGGGCCAAGGTCAACGCCCTGGGCGGAACCGACGTGTTCGCTGATCTGTTGCTCGATGGCCTCGGCGACGCTGCGGGCCTCATGCAACGCTACGCGGGTGATTTCCAACTGTTCGGGATCGCTGTCCAGGAACGCCCCGGCGAGCTGCTCGGCGCCGAGGTTTTCGTCAGGGAAGCTTTGCAGGCCGCTGGCATTGGCGGCAGCGCGCAGGCTGACGGCACCAAAGGTTCGCGAACGGGCCAGGATGCTTTCGCGCAGCAGGCGAATGGTGGCATCGGACGTCAGGCCGGCGAGGGCATTGATGCGCACGGTGGGGTCGTTGTTGTCTTCGGCATCCAGGCGTGGATGCAGGTCGGCCCAGTATTGCTTGAGCAATTCGCTGATCAGTGTCAGGACGCGGGCCAGGCCGGTGACGCCTTCGAGGGCAAGCGAGCTTTGCAAAAGGAAATGGGTGATACGCAGGTCTTTGCTGCGTTGCAACAACTCCAGACTTTGCTGCTGGATGCTGCGCCATTCGGGGGGGGCGGCAGGCAATATCGAATCGCCCATGCTGCGCTCGGGCTGGCCCAGGGAATCGCGTTCCAGGCGCAAAAAATCCGCGTCATATTCCAGATCTTCACCACAAGGCGAAGTCGCGGAAACGGCGGCGAGCAACAAAGGCACTTCCACTGAATTTGATCTCCCTATCGCCCGACCGACAGAGCCGGGCAGTTCACATGTTAGTTCCAGTTGGAACTTCACATGCTTCCTTGAGTGTAATAGCCCTTTGGATACGTAATGATCTTAAAGTGCCATCATCTATATTCAAGAAGTTCTGCATTTTTGGTGTAGTACTTATGGCTTGTCAAGGTAAGCTATTTCCTCTGTGTGACAGATGTGAGGTGCTTAACAACCCGCGCGACTGGTTGGTCGAGGCGGGCACTGATGCAGGTTTTTTGTCACGCAAGCCGGTTAAGATCAGCAATCATGCTGGGAAAAAGCCGTTTTCGAGGTTGTTTGCAAGGTAGTCGGACCGAGTCTAACGGGAGTAAATCCCGATTCGCCCGCGCGCAAAGTGTTCAGCAAGGAGGCAAGATGTCACTGTGTTTGACTATCACTAGTTATCACAAAATTACCCCTGGCCAATGCCCTGAGAAATCCATGGATCAGGGTGTGATGGCAATAGGCCGCAATTCTGATAATGACTGGGTATTGCCCGACCCAGAGCGCTTGGTTTCCGGAAAACATTGCGTTATTCAATATAAAGATGGCCGGTATTACTTAACTGATAACAGCACTAACGGTGTGGAATTGGTCAAGGCCGGTATTCGTCTGCGCAAGGGCAACAGCGAGCCGTTGCAAGATGGCGAAGTTATCCGCATCGGTGATTATGAAATCCAGGCGCGTATCGATTTCAGTCTGCCGGTGACCGACGGCAACCCTTTCGCCGATTCGTCCAGCAGCTTCGAGGCCCTGATGGGGCGTCAGGGTGCCGTCGTGAATACGCCGACGTCGTTGCCCGTGACACCTCCTGCACATTTTCAGGGCGTATCGGCCATGGACACGATGCCGGACCTGTTCGACTTTCTGACACCGACCAGCGTCCCGCCGGCCACCCAGCCCGACCATGTCCCGGCCGAGCAACACGACTTCCGCCCACCGACCCCGATCCCAGACCCAACGCCCGTGGCCGAGCCTGTGCCGCCGGTGTCGGCCCCGTTGATTCCGGAAGATTGGGACCTGTTCAGCGACAAGCCTGCTCCGGTGATTGTCGCCCCCCTGCCCGTTGCAGAGGTTGCGCCGCCGTCCGTACCTCACATCAGCATACCGATCGAGTCGGCACCCCTGCGCGAACCGCCCGGGGCCATCGTCGAACGCCCGGTCGCCCCGGCCGACAATGCTCAACCCGACCTGTTGCAAGCCTTTCTGCGCGGTGCCGGGCTGGATCAGTTGCGCCTGGACAAGGCCCAGGCCGAAGCGCAGATGGAAAGCATCGGCCGCAGTTATCGGCTGATGGTCGAAGGCCTGATCGATGTCTTGCGCGCCCGTAGCAGCCTCAAGGGCGAGTTCCGCATTCAGCAGACGATGATTCAGCCGGTGGAAAACAATCCGCTGAAATTCGCTCCCAACGTCGATGAAGCATTGCTGTTGCTGTTGCGCCACAGCAATCAGGCGTTCATGGCGCCGGACCTCGCTGTGCGCGACAGTTTCGATGACTTGCGTGCCCACCAATTGGCGGTGATGGCCGGTGTGGAAGCTGCGATCAAGCACCTGCTGGCGCGCTTCGAGCCGGCGCAACTGGAAGAGCGCATGGGCAAGCCCGGTGGCCTGTCGAGCATTTTCAATGGCTCGCGACAGGCCCAGTACTGGCAGCAGTTCACCGAGCTCTACAGCAATATTTCCCGCGAGGCCCAAGAGGATTTCCAGGACCTGTTCGGTCGTGAATTCAGCCGCGCCTACGAAGAGCACAGTACAAGGCAGCGCCGCGGCTGAGCGTCGCCATCGCATAACACCTTCATAGCAAAGAACGGAACAACGGATAGCTGAAACGTCATTGAGGACGCAGGATGACTCCCAGGTTTTTACTCGCAGTCGCCACCGCGCTTCTGCTGACCGCATGTGCCAAGGATGCGGCCAAACCCCAGCCCGAAGGGGTTGAGGCCGAGGCCGACACGGCCGCCGTCGAGTTGCACTTTCACGCCATTGCCGGGCTCAACCCCGGCGCCACTGGCCAGCCAGCCCCGGTCCGGGTGCGTATTTTCGAATTGAAAAATGCCGCCACCTTCGGCCGTTCCGATTATTTCGCACTGGCCGAACGGGCCCAGGCGACGCTCGGCGCAGACCTGATCGACCAGGACGAAGTGCTGATCCAGCCCGGCCAGCAGCTGAGCCTGCAGCGCGACCTCGACCCGGCCACCCGCCATATCGGCGTACTGGTGGGGTATCGCGAGCTGGATCAGTCGTTGTGGCGCGCAGTGATGAATGTCCCCCCGCGCCAATACACCGAATACCAGATCAGCCTCGACGTGCGAGCCGTGCGCAGCGCCGTCGTGGTTTCCCCATCCAGCCCTGCCCAATAAGCACTCGGAGCCCCCCATGTCCTGGAACAATCGTGTGGTCTGGTCGGAAGGCATGTTCATTGGAACGCAGCACTTCCAGCAGCATGACCGATACCTGGAAAACCTCATCGACGCCCGGAGCCGCCCGTTGTCGGCCGGCGCCTGGGGTTTCTCCGAATTGCTGATCGACCAGGGTCTGCTGGCCCAGGGCAAACTGGCAATCATCTCGGCGCGGGGCCTGTTGCCGGACGGCACGCCATTCAACATTCCCCAGGACGACCTGGCACCGAGCCCGCTGAACATCGACGACAACCTGCGCGATGGTCTGGTGTACCTGGCTTTGCCGCTCAAGCGCGCCGGTGCACGTGACACCGTTGATGACGGCGAAACCCTGGGCGCTGCGCGCTACGTGAGCCAGGTGCGCGAAGTGCGGGACGACAACGCGCCATTCGAAAACCGCGCGCCAGTGGCTGTGGGTTCGAGAGCGCTGCGATTATTGACGGCCCAGGATGGCATCAGCGACTACGCCGCCATCGGCCTGGTACGAATCAAGGAGAAGCGCGCCGACCGTGCCTTGGTGCTCGACGACACCTACATCCCGCCGCTGCTGGATGTGGTCGCCTCCAAACCCCTGGCCGCGTTTCGCAGCGAACTGCTGGGCCTGCTGCATCAGCGCGGCGAAGCCCTCGCCGGGCGGGTGGTGGCGTCCGGTGCCGGCGGTGCCTCGGAGATTGCCGATTTCATGCTGCTGCAACTGGTCAACCGTGCCCAACCGCTGATCCAGCACTTGAGCCAGTTGAGCCCGTTGCACCCCGAGCGGTTCTACAGCGAGCTGGTGAGTCTGGCCGGCGAGTTCTCGACCTTTACCGCTTCCGGGCGGCGACCCCAGGAATACCCGCAGTACCAGCACGATGACTTGGCGCTGAGTTTCGCCCCGGTGATGCAAGCCCTGCGTGAGGCGCTGTCGATGCTGATCGACAGCAAGGCCACGCCGATTCCGATTGTCGAAAAAGCCTACGGCGTCCATGTGGCGATGCTGGCCGACAAGTCCCTGCTCGACAGCGCCAGCTTCATCCTGGTGGTGCGCGCCGACGTACCCGCCGAAACCCTGCGCAGCCACTTCGGCCAACAGAGCAAGGTCGGCTCGGTGGAGCACATCCGCAACCTGGTCAACCTGCAATTACCGGGCATTGGCCTGCTGCCGCTGCCGGTGGCGCCACGGCAGATCCCGTATCACGCCGGCTCCACTTATTACGAGCTGGACCGGGGCAGCGAGCATTGGCAGCAACTGGCCAACTCCGGCGGTTTTGCGTTCTACATCGCGGGGCAATTCCCGGGGCTGAACCTGGCTTTCTGGGCGATTCGAGGATAAACCGCAATGAGCAACGACGATCGTACCCAATTCATGCCGACACCCGGTGGCCGTGGCGCCGACCCGATCCGCCCGGAGGCTGGCCGTGCCCAGCCCGCGCCACTTTCGATGCCGGCCGCGCCGCTTTTGATCGGCAACGCCGAAGGTCTCAACCCCCTGGAGAGCGCCGCTGGCCCGTTGTTGGCTTTGCTGACCCGCTTGCGCAACACCATTGCCCACCCGGCGCCGGCGAGCCTGCGGGCGCAATTACTGGCCTACCTGCGCCAGTTCGAGGAGCGCGCCGAGGCTGCCGGCGTGGTGCGCAACGATGTGTTGCTGGCACGTTACGCCTTGTGCACCGCCCTGGATGAAGCGGTGTTGAGTACGCCGTGGGGTGGTGCCAGCGACTGGGGCAAACAGAGCTTGCTGATCACCGTGCACAACGAAGCCTGGGGCGGCGAGAAGGTGTTCCAGTTGTTGGAACATTGCCTGCAAAGCCCCCGCGAACGCTTGTATTTGCTGGAGCTGTTGTACCTGTGCATGTGCCTGGGTTTCGAAGGGCGTTATCGGGTCATGAACGACGGTCGCAGCCAACTGGAAGCCTTGCGTGAGCGCACCAGTGCGGTCATCCGCAGCGCCCGTGGCGAGTATGAGCGTGAACTGTCGCCCCATTGGCGCGGCGTCACCGTAGCCCGCGACCGGCTGGCGCAATTCATGCCGCCATGGATCGCCGTGGCCATCGGCGTGGCGTTGCTGCTGGCACTGCTGTTCGGCCTGCGCTTGAAACTGGCCGCCGATGCCGAGCCGGTGTTTAAAAACATCCATGCGCTGGGTGAGATCCCGGTGCAGGCCATCGACCGTCCGGTGGTGCAACCGAAACTGATCGAGCGTCCCCGTCTGGCGGGCTTCCTCGCTGATGAAATCAAAGCCGGTCGGATCGCCGTGGAAGATGCCGTTGACCGTTCAGTGGTGACCATCCGTGGCGATGAGCTGTTCGCCTCGGGCAGCGCCAGCATCATCGACAATTTTCAGCCGCTGATGCTGCGCATCGCCGATGCCGTTCGCAAGGTCAAGGGCCAGGTCCGGGTGACCGGCCACAGTGACAATCGCCCGATTGCCACCTTGCGGTTTCCATCGAATTGGGCCTTGTCCGAGGCGCGGGCCAATTCGGTGCTGCAAATCCTTTCGGCCAAAACCGGCCAGCCCGAACGCTTCAGCGCCGAAGGTCGCAGCGACACCGAGCCGCTGGCCTCGAACGCGACAACAGAGGGCCGCGCACGCAATCGTCGGGTCGAAATCATAGTGTTGGCGGAGGGGGTCGAGTGAAGGCGTTTTTCAGTTTTATCATCCGCTGGGTCATTCCGTTGCTGGGGCTGATCGCCCTGAGCCTGATCATCTGGTTTGTCGGGCCGCTGCTCGAATTCCTGGTGCCCGAAGGCCGGCGCTGGGCGCTGATCATTCTGGTGTTCGCGGTGTGGATCGCCTATCGGCTGTTTCGCATCATCCAGGCTCGCCGTCAGGCCGCCGAAGTGATGCGCAGCCTGGCGGCGCAAACTCCGCCGGACCCGACCAGCATCGCCACTGCCGAAGAGCTCGAAACCCTGCGCCAGCGCATGGACGAAGCCTTGGCACTGTTGAAGAAGGCCAAGCTGGGCGGTGACGAGCGACGTAACCTGTACGAGCTCCCGTGGTACGTGATCATCGGCCCGCCGGGTTCGGGCAAGACCACGGCGCTGGTCAATTCCGGGCTGCATTTTCCGTTGGCGGCGCAGCTGGGCGCCGGGGCGGTACGCGGCGTCGGTGGCACGCGCAATTGCGATTGGTGGTTTACCGACCAGGCCGTGTTGCTCGACACCGCCGGGCGCTACACCACCCAGGACAGCGACGCGACAGTCGACAAGGCAGCATGGCTGGGTTTTCTCGGCCTGTTGAAAAAACAGCGGGCCCGGCGTCCGATCGACGGCGCGTTTATCGCCATCAGCCTCTCCGACCTGCTGCTGGGCAGCGACGCCGAGCGCGCTGCCCATGCCGCCGCGATCCGCCTGCGTATCCAGGAGCTGTACACGCAACTCGGCGTGCGCTTCCCGATCTACCTGATGCTGACCAAGCTCGATCTGGTGCCAGGGTTCATGGAGTATTTCGATACCCTGAGCAAGGAAGAACGGGCCCAGGTCTGGGGTATGACATTTGCCCTGGACGACGGTAAAAACAATGACAGCCCGCTGGCCCATCTGCAAAGCGAGTTCACCGCCCTGGAACAGCGCCTCAACGATCGTTTGGTGGAGCGTTTACAACAGGAACGCGACCCGGCGCGGCGCGATCTGATCTACGGCTTCCCGCAACAGTTCGGCGCGTTGAAGGATTGCCTGCAAAGCTTCCTTGAGGGCGTATTCAAACCCAACGCCTTTGAAGAGCGTGTGTTGTTGCGTGGGGTGTATTTCACCAGCGGTACCCAGGAAGGCAGCCCGATTGACCGGCTGATCGGTTCCATGGCCCAGAGCATGAACCTGGACCGCCAGCACCTGGCGCGCCAGAACGGCACCGGGCGCAGTTACTTCATCGGAAAACTCTTCAGCGCCGTGGCCTTTGCCGAGCGTGGACTGGTGGGCGTCAACCCGAAAGTCGAACGTCGGCGCAAGTGGATCGCCCGGGGCGTGCTGGCCTCGACCGTGGCCCTGGTGCTGGTCGTCGGGACCTTGTGGTGGGTCAGCTACCGCGCCAACCAGGCGTATATCGCGCAAGTCGATCAGAAAGTCGCGCCCCTGGGCCAGGCCGTGCAGAACCTCAGCCCGGCACAACGGGATGTGCTCGCAGTACTGCCGTTGCTCAACGCAGTGAAGCATTTGGCCGATGACGCACCGAGTTGGGCCGAAGGCCTGGGCCTGTATCAGGGCGACATGCTTGAAGCCGAGTCCGGCAGCGTTTATCGCAAGCTGCTGATTGCGGTTTTTGCGCCACGCTTGCTCACACGCATCGAAGAGCAGCTGCAAGGCGGCGGCAATTCGGATTTCCTTTACGAAGGCTTGAAGGCCTACCTGATGCTCGCCGACAGCGAGCATTACGATGCCGACTTCATCAAGGCGTGGATCGCCCTGGACTGGGATCGCAGCCTGCCGCGCGACTTGCCGGCCGAGCAGCGTCTGGCCCTGGAGGAACACTTGCAGGCACTGTTCGAGCGCCATCCGCCCACCGCACGTCTGGACCCGCGCCTGATCGACGACCTGCGCCGCCAGTTGCAACAGCTGCCGGTGGCCCAGCGTGTCTATGACAGGGTCAAGCGGCAGAAACTGCCGGACGGCATTCCGGACTTTCGTCTCAACGAAGCGGCCGGGCGTGATGCCGCGCTGGTGTTCAGCCGCAAGAGCGGCAAGCCGCTGGGCGAACCCTTGAGCGGCTTCTTCACGGCCAAGGGTTACCGCCAAGGGTTTTTGCTCACCAGCCTGAACCAGACCGGTACCCTGGCCGAGGAGCAGTGGGTGCTCGGTCGCGATCAGGCAGAACAACAGAACGTCGCCAGCCTGGCCGCCGACGTGCGCCGCCTGTATTTCCAGGATTTCCAGCGTCAGTGGGACGCCTTGCTGGCGGATATCGACTTCGTGCCGATCACCAGCGTGGCCCAGGCCGCCGATGTGCTGCGGGTGATTTCCGGCCCGACCTCGCCGTTGAAAAAACTGCTGGTGGCGGTGGCGAAGGAAACCGACCTGCAACAGGAAGAACGCCTGCTGGCCGCCAAGGGTGCGCCGGTGGACGGTGGGGTCGACAAGCTCAAGGAACGCCTGGGCACTTTGCTCGGCCAGGAGCAGGCGACGCAAAACACACCCGAGGCCAGTGACGATCCCATCACCGCGCATTTTGCCGAACTCAACCGCATCGTCAGCAAGAACGAAGGCGAGCCGGCGGCCATCGACGGCCTGCTGGCCGACATGAATGCCCTGTATGTGCAGGTCAGCGCCATGGTCGGCGCCAGCGGCGACGCCTTGCTTGGTGAAGCCAAGAATCAGGCTGCAGCGGCCGCGACACGGGTCAGCCTCAACGCCGAACGTCAACCGCCGCTGGTGCAGGGCCTGGTCAAGTCGGTGGTCAACTCCACCACCAACAGCATGATGGGCGGGGTACGCAATCAACTGAACGCGGCCTGGACCAGCGAAGTGGTAAACATCTATCGCCAGTCCCTGGCCGGGCGTTACCCGATGTCGCCGGGCAGTGCGCGGGACGCGACCCTGGACGACTTCGGCCAGTTCTTCGGCGTAGGCGGGGTGATGGACAACTACTTCCGCAAATACCTGCAGCCGTACGTGGATACCTCGACCCAGGCCTGGCGCTGGCAACCGGGCGCCGCACAGAAGCTCGGCATCGCCCCGGGCGTGCTGCAAACCTTCCAGCGGGCAGCGACCATCCGGGATGCGTTTTTCCGTTCCGGCGGCACCCAGCCGATGGTGCGCTTCGAACTCAAGCCCGTGGCGATGGACGCCACGATTACCCAGTTCTTGCTCGACCTTGATGGCCAGCAATTGAGCTACGACCACGGCCCGAGCCGCCCCACCTCCATGCAATGGCCCAACCCCGGCAGCATCGGTGTGGTGCGGATCTCGATCATGCCGCCTTCGGCCAGCGGTCGTTCGGGCATCACCCTGGACGGGCCCTGGGCCTGGTTCCGCCTGCTGGAGCAATCGGACCTGACTGCCGGCAACTCGCCGGATCGCTTCAATCTGCGGCTGCGGGTCGACGGCGCCAGCGTCTCTTATGAGCTGCGGGCCAACAGTGCCTTTAACCCGTTCAAGAGCCGTGTGCTCAGCGGTTTCAGCCTCCCGGAGCGTTTATGAGCACGCCGGGCTTCTATGGAAAGCTGGCCAGTCGCGGGGACTTTGTCAGTCGTGGCTTGCCGCAGAGTTTTATCGGCCCCTGGGATTCGTGGCTGGCGGCGGGCTTGCTCGCCAGCCAGAGCCTCGGGGACCGTTGGCTGGATGCCTATCTGGTCAGTCCGCTGTGGCGTTTTATGCTCGGGCCCGGTGTCTGTGGGCCACAGGCCGCCGTTGGGGTGGTGATGCCGAGCATCGATCGGGTTGGCCGGTATTTTCCGCTGACCGTTGCGGTGCTGCTGGATCACGATGCCGACCCGGCGTCGGTGGTGGGCGGTTCGGACGCCTGGTTTGAACAGGTCGAGCAATTGATGTTGAGCACATTGAGCGTGGAGGCGAGCTTCGAAGCCTTCGGTGCAGGACTGGAGATGCTGGGCAGCCCGGCGTACCTGCCACGTGCGCCAAGCAGCCGTTTTGCCGGCCTGAACCGCTTTGATGCCACCGATCCGCAGGCGCGAATGACGGCCCTTGCCGAACAGGCCTGCGAAGGGGCCAGTGTGTGGTGGGGCCAGGGTTCGGAGCGTATCGCCCCCGGTTTATTGCGGTGTCAGGGTTTGCCGGCCGCCGCTGATTTTGCGCAATTTTTGCTCGGCCAAGAAGGTGTTGTGTAGATGTCTCCAAGCGTTGGAAAGACGTTCAAGTCTGCAAGCAAGAGCCATGTCGGTATGGTCCGCCAGGTTAACGAAGATGCTTGCCTGGACCGGCCGGAAAACGGCCTGTGGGTGGTCGCCGATGGCATGGGCGGGCACGCGGCGGGCGACTATGTCAGCAGTCTGATTGTCGACAGCCTGCGTAGCATTGCCGTGGGCCGCTCGCTGGATGAATACGTCGCGGCGCTGAAAACCGACTTGCTTCGGGTCAACGCCGCCGTGCGTGAAGAAACCGCCAACCGCGGCGTGACCATGATGGGCAGCACGGTGGTGGTGCTGGCGGCGCGTGACTTGCGCGGGGTGTGCCTGTGGGCGGGTGACAGCCGCTTGTATCGCCTGCGTGACGGCCGGCTCAAGCGCATCTCGCGGGATCACAGTTACGTCCAGGATCTGCAGGACAGCGGCCTGCTCAGCGAAGCCGAAGCCCGGGTGCACCCGCGGTCCAATATTGTCACCCGCGCTATCGGCGTCCAGGCACAGCTGGAGCTGGCAATGGTCGAGTTGCTGTTGAAGCCCGGCGACAGTTACCTGTTGTGCAGCGATGGTCTGAACAAAACCGTCGAGGACGATGAGATCCGCGGGGTGCTGAGCCACGACGAGCCAGGGGAAATCGCCAGCAGCCTGGTGTCCTTGGGTCTGATGCGCGGCGCTCCGGACAACATCACCGTCATCGTCGTGAAGGTGCCGTCATGAATTCCACCCTGAACATTCAGATCCCCGGCTATGACATAGACGGCGAGATCGGCGAAGGCGCCATGGCCAGCGTTTACCTGGCGACCCAGCGCTCGCTGGAGCGCAAGGTGGCGCTGAAGGTCATGGCCGCCGCGCTGGCGGCCGACCCGAGTTTCTGCGAGCGTTTCCTGCGCGAAGGTAAAACCCTGGCGCGCCTGTCTCACCCGCATACGGTCACCATCCATGACATCGGCCATGTCGGTGAGCTGTATTACATGGCCATGGAATTCCTGCCCAACGGCACGCTCAAGGAGCGCATCGCCGCCGGCCTGACGCCGGAGCAGGGCCTGATCTATATCCGTCAGATCGCCTCGGCCCTGGGCTACGCCCATGGGCTGGGGCTGGTTCATCGCGATGTCAAACCGGCGAACATTCTGTTTCGCGCCGACGGCACGGCAGTGCTTTCGGACTTCGGCATCGCCAAGTCCATGGACGACCGCACCCAGTTCACCCAGGCCGGTTTCGCCGTCGGTACTCCCAGCTACATGAGCCCGGAACAGGCGCGCGGCCAGGATATTGATGGCCGGGCCGATCTTTATGCCCTGGGCGTGGTGCTCTACGAAATCCTCGTCGGCAAATTGCCGTATACCGGCAACGACGCACTCTCCACGGCCCTGGCGCATTTGACAGAACCGTTGCCCGAGCTGCCAGTGCATCACGGTCGCTATCAAGAAGTGCTGCGCAAGCTGTTGGCCAAGGATCCGGCCGACCGTTTCCCGGACGCAGCGGCGCTGTTGCAGGCGCTGGATAACCTGCCTCGGGAGTCGGTTGACGCGACCACGATCCGGCCATTGCCAATTCCGGTATCGCCGATTGCGGTGAGCAATGACCTGGCGGGACTGACGCCGGTGTCCATCGATATACCGACCGGCCCCGCGCAGCCACAACCGCGACCCAATCCTGTTCCGCCGACTGTGAAGCCGACGCCGCAATCCCCAGCCTCGGAGCAGCGCAAGGGGCCGGTGTTCGCACTCGCCGCCGTCGCGGTGGCCGTGGCGCTGGCCTTGGGCGGCGTGGGTTATTGGTGGCTGTCCGGTGACGTCGAAGCCGAGGCCAAGGTGCCGGTGGTTTCAGCACCGCCGACCAGTGCGCCGCTAACCGAGGCGCCACCCGTAAAGCCCCCAGTGGTGACGGAGGTCGATGGCGGTCAGCGGCCGCTGCTGATGGCCGGCAAAAAAACCTTGTTCCAGCGAGTACTCAGCAAGCCAGGGGCGAAAGTCGCCAGCGACCCGGGGGCCACACCTGACAAGGCTTTGCCGGCGTTCTCGGTGCTTTACGTCTATCAGCGCAAAGAGGTTGATGGCAGCCCTTGGCTGCGTGTCGGCGCCGCCACCGACGGGCGCAGTGACGGCTGGTTGCCGGCCGCGCAAGTCAGTGACTGGAAGCAAAGCCTGGTACTTAAATTCACCGAACGCTCCGGCCGTGCGCCGGTGATGTTCCTGCGTCAGCCCGGTGATGTGGAGAAGCTGCTGGCAGATCCGTCGTCGGCAAAAAACCTGCTGCTCAAGGCCCAGCAGAATCGCGAAGACAATCAGCAGGTACTGGCTCTGGAACCGGCCGCCAGTGCGGTGCCGCAGAATCAGTTTTACCTGTTGCCGATTTTCGATTCGCGCGAGAGCTTCGATGAGAACGGTCAGTCGGTGCAGTTGCTGAACGTGGCGTCCATCGATCCCGGTGATGCTCCGAAGGCCGCTGCCAGCAACACGCCAATCACTACCGCTAACGCCGACGCGTTCCGCACCGCCGTGGTGTTGGTCGTTGACACCACGGTGTCCATGCAGCCCTACATCGATCAGGTTCGCGACGTAGTACATCAACTGCAAACCCGCATCGCCGAACGGGGCGAGCAGGACAGTGTCAGCTTCGGCCTGGTGGGGTTTCGAAGCAGCACCCAGAAAACCCCGGGCCTGGAATATGTCGCCAAAACCTTGATCACCCTGGAACAGGGCCGCGACCCGCAGCGCTTCATGGACCTGGCGCGGCAGGTCAAGGCGTCCACGGTCTCTAGCCATTCGTTCAACGAAGATGCGTTTGCCGGTGTGATGGAAGCGGTCGAGGGCATGGACTGGTCCGGCTATGGCGGGCGCTTGATTCTGTTGGTCACCGATGCCGGTGCCTTGCGCAAGAACGACCCGTATGCCGCCACGCAAATGAACGAGGCCGAAGTGCGCCAGGCCGCGCTGGGCAAGCAGATCAAGATTTACGCCTTGCACCTGCTCAGCGATGCCGGCAAGAAAACCCATGGCGGTGCGCAAAGCCAGTATCGCACCCTGACCGCCGACGCCAACCCGCAGATTGGCGATCTGTACATTCCGGTGCCGGGCGCCGATGTGCGCAAGTTCGGTGAGCGGGTGGACGAGATCGGTTCGGTGTTTGCCGACCTGGTGCATCAGGTGCGTGGCAACAAGCCGCAAACCGTGCCGCTGCTGAGCGCCGCGCCGAGCCTGAGCGATAAATCGGCAGCCGTCGGCTACGCGATGCACATGGATTTCCTGGGGCGTAAAGCCGCCAGCCAGGCGCCGCAACTGGTCAGCGCCTGGACCGCCGATCGCGACCTGACCAACCCGGCACTGCCGGCGTTTCAGGTGTGCGTGATGCTGACCAAGTTGCAGCTCAACGACTTGCAGCAATCGCTGAAACTGATCGTCGATGCGGCCCGCAAGACACAGACCTCACCGAAGAATTTCTTCCAGGAAATCGCCAGCGCCAGTGCCTACATGAGCCGCGATCCCTCGGCCTTGCGCAAGGGCGGCAACCTGGCCGATGGCGGGGTTCTGGGTGAGTACCTGGAAGGGCTGCCCTACCGCAGCAAGTCGCTGAACATGACCCAGGATTTGTGGCTTTCGCTGAGCGTGGCCGAGCAGGAGGACTTTATCGACGAGCTGGATTCGAAGATCCGCCTCTACGAAACCTTCCACAACGACCTGGCTAACTGGGTACGTTTCGGCGATGCCGAACCGGGTGATGCCTTGTACCGCGTTCCATTGTCGACGCTGCCGTGATGCTGAACATGAACGCAGTGCACAAAAACCGCGGCGTCGGCAGCCAGCGCTACAGCCTGGTGATTCCACGGCTGCAACTGCGTGCCGGTGAACAACTGGCGGTGGTCGGCCCCAGTGGCTGCGGCAAAAGCACGTTGCTCGATTTGCTGGCGCTGGTGCTGGCTCCGGATCAGGCCGGGCAGTTTGATTTTGCGCCCGGCCAAACCAGGACGGACATTACCGGGCTGTGGCGCACAGATGCGCAAAGTGCCTTGGCGGACCTGCGCCGCCGGCACTTGGGCTACGTGCTGCAAACCGGTGGCCTGCTGGATTTTCTGGACGTGCGCGGCAACATCGACCTGTCGCGCAAACTGCTCGGCTTGAAAGACGACGGCAGTGTGGATCGCCTGGCCGGGGCGTTGGATATCGCTGATCAACTGGGCAAAAAGCCGGGTGATTTGTCCGTCGGCCAACGACAGCGGGTGAGTTGCGCCCGCGCCCTGGCCCATGGGCCACATTTGCTGCTGGCCGATGAACCGACCGCCGCCCTCGATCCGCTGAACGCGGAACGCGTGATGCAGTTACTGGTGAGCCAGGCCCGCGAGCATGGCGTGTGCTGCGTCATCGCCACCCACGATGAATCACTGGCCCGCGCCAGCGGTTTGCAGGTGCGGCGCATCAGTTGTCATCGCGACGTCGATGGCGGTGTCACCGCCACCCTCGGGGAGGCTTGCTGATGCGCGGCGCGCTGGTGGCATCCCTGGCCTGGCAGGATTACCGCAACGATGCGTGGCTGTCGGCTTGTTCGGTACTGGCGCTGGTGGCGGTGGTCGCACCGCTGCTGGTGCTGTTCGGCTTGAAATTCGGCCTGATCAGCAGTTTGACCGAACGCTTGGAAAACGACCCGGCCACCCGGGAAATCATTCCCCTGGGTGGCGGCCGGTTCAGTGCCGCGTTTATCGAACAATTGAGCCTGCGCGGCGACGTGGCTTTCGCCCTGCCGCGCACCCGACAGATTGCCGCGACGGCGGATCTGACCACTGGCGCGTCGACGGTGACCGTCGAAATGATCCCCACCGCCGCCAACGATCCCTTGCTCGGCAGTCTACCGGTGCCCCAAGGGCTGGATCAGGTGCTGCTCAGCCAGACCGCCGCCGAAAAACTCGGGGCCAAGACCGGTGATTGGCTGCAGGCCAGTTTCGGCCGGCAGGTGGCCGGTCGTGGCGAGGCGCAGCGCACTCGTGTCCAGGTGCTGCACGTTCTGCCGCTGGAAGCCTTCGCCCGGGACGGATTGTTCGCGTCATTGGCGTTACTGGAAGCGGCTGAAGATTATCGGGACGGTCGCGCCGTACCAGCGTTCGGTTGGCCAGGTGATGCGGTGGGCGTGACGGAGCAGCGGGTGTATCCGGCGTTTCGTCTGTACGCCCGCAGCCTCAAGGATGTCGAGCCGCTGCGTCAGTACTTCGCTGCACAGAATCTGCTGGTCTCGACTCAGGCCCAGACCATCGCCCAGGTGCAGTCGTTGAGCCGCAATCTGTCGATCGTGTTCTGGATCATCGCCGGATTGGCCTTGGCGGGAGCGTTCGCGGCGATTTTTGCCGGCGCGCTGGCGGCAGTCGAGCGCAAGCGCCGAGCGTTGTCGGTGTTGCGCCTGCTGGGGTTTTCCACGGCAGCGTTGCTTTTGTTTGTGGTGGTGCAGGCGCTGTACAGCGCCGGTCTTGCCGCCCTGTTGAGTGTCGGGCTGTATGGCCTGGCGCAATCGGGTTTAAACCATTTATTTGCGCAGATGCCGGGTGAGTACGCCAGCCATCTGCTGGCGCGTCACTACGCGTTGGCCCTGGCGGCCGTGCTCGGCGTCAGCGCCGTGGCGGCAGTCTGTGGTGGCTGGCGAGTGGCGCGTATCCAGGCGTGTGAAGGAATCCGAGATGTATAAGTTACTGGGCGCCGCCGTGGCGCTGAGCCTGGCCAGCATGGGCATGGCTAGTCTGGTGGGTGCCGATGAAAGCACCGACAAACAGAACAACCCCAAGCCGTTGCCCGACGACGTCAGCCTGCCGCTGCCGTGCGAAGGGCAGATGGTGTTCCGTTATGTCTACATCCTGGCGCAGGGCGCTCTGGACGATCGCGAGATCAGCCTCGGCTATCCATTCAGCGAGGGCGAGGCCGGTTATCAGCAGTCGTTCATCTCCGGTTACCGCCGGGACTTTATCAACGGCCAGTTCACCCTCAAGGATCTGCCCAAGGATTGGGGCAAAACCATCACGCCGTTGATGCCCAAGACGGACGCCAAGACCCCGCTCAAACCGATGCTCTATTTCATCGGCAAATACGAAGTCACCGCCCGCCAATACGCCCAGGTCATGGCCCAGGCGCAATCGTTGGCCAGCGGCGAGCCGGCACCGGCCTGCGAGGCATTGCAAGCCGAGGCGCCGCAAGGCATGGCCGGGCGTTTGCCCAAGGTGAAGTTGTCGCGATTCGAGGCCGAACGCTTCTCGGCGGTGTATAGCGCCTGGCTGATGAAATACCACAAAGACCTGCTGCCGGTGAGCGGCCGTGGCACCTCGGCGGAAGAGGGCGGGCTGGGTTTTGTGCGTTTGCCGACCGAGGTCGAATGGGAATTTGCTGCCCGTGGCGGGCAGGCCATTAGCCGTCAGGACCTGGAAGGGCGTCTATTTCCCCGGCGCCTGGAAGGCAGCGAAAGCGACGGGCCACTGGCGGACTGGGCAGTCTTCAATCAGGTCGCCGGTGGCACCGGCCAGGCTGCGCGGCTGATGCCGATCGGTACCAAACTGCCAAACCCCATCGGCCTGTTCGACGTGATCGGCAACGCCGCCGAGATGGTCCAGGAGTCCTTCCAGCTCGTGCATGCCGGACGCCGCCAAGGCACCTACGGCGGCTTCGTGGTCAAGGGCGGCAACTACCTGGAAGGCGAGGGCACATTGTTCACCGGGATGCGTCGCGAGTACCCGCTGTTCGCCGCCGACGGCACCGAGCAAAACAACGAAACCACCGGATTCCGGGTCGCGATTGGCGCATTGTCGGCGCCACGTTCGCGCTACAAGGAACTGTTTGCCCAATGGCAGAAAGAAGGTCGGCTGGCTTCGCTGACCGATGCCATCGATGACGCCCAGGACCCGACCAAACGCCTGGACAGCATCATTGCCGCCAGCGTCGATCCGCGCCTGCAAGCCGAGTTGGGGCTGGTCAACGAAGAGCTCAAGCGCAACGTCTCGCTCATCGCCCAGCAGCGCGAGGAAGCGGCCGGCAACCTGATCCAGTCGGCGGCCCTGGTGGCCGAGACCGTCAACAACTACAACATTCGCCTGACCAATTTGCAGAAGAGTCGCCAGCAGGCCCTGGACGCCAAGGACGAGGCCAGCGCCAAGCTGTTCGCTACCGCCATCGACAATGGCCGCAGCGCGCTGGACGGCGCGGTGGCGATCTACATTGACAACCTGGCGACCGGCACGCGCTACACCGATGCCGTGATCCAGGCGCAGTTTCAACGCATCAAGGAAGAGTTGGAGCGCAAGCCGGTACTGGGCAAGAGCCTGGTAACGCGCGCAACGTTATTCGTTCGCCATGTCAGTGATTATCGTCAGCAACGACAAGCCAACCCGGCGGCGATATTGAAGGAATTGCTCGCATCGAACGCCCAGCGGTCTTGATCGTTCGTTGTACAGCGAGCTTGGAAGGGACTCAGGCGGCGGTGGGCCGTGCTGAGCTGGTCAAACTTAAAAGAGAACACAACTATGCTTTCCTCCCGTAAACCTTTTGCTTCGCTTTCCAAGCGTCACTTGTTGCTGATGGCTGTCGGCTTCAGTACCGTACTGACCGGTTGCGCCACGTCGCCGACCTCCAAGGTCGCCTCGAGCACCAAGGTCGAGTACTACCCAAACTGCTACGAGCCAGTGCAGCACTTGCGTGCCACTGACTCGAACATGACCAAGTCGGTCGTCACCGGCGCGGCCATCGGCGCTGTCGGCGGTGCACTGCTGGGCGCCTTGGTCGATTCCGAGAACCGTGGTCGCAACGCCGCCATCGGTGCAGCGGGCGGTGCCCTGGCGGGCGGCGCGACCGGCTACTACACCGAGCGCCAGAAGCAGATCGCCGATGACAACCAGCGCATCGCGTCCTATGCCTCCGACGTCAACAAAAGTGCCGCCGAGATCGACCGCAGCACCGCGTACGCCAAGACGTCGCAGCAGTGCTACCAGAACGCGTTCACCAAACTGGTCGCCGACCGCAAGGCCAAGACCGTTAACGACACCGAAGGCCGCAAGCGCCTGGCAGAAATCGTCTCTGGCCTCAAAGAGTCCAACGACCTGATCGTTGCGGTTAACGGTAAAGCCAGCGAAGACCTGAACAACTACACCCAGGCTTACGAAAAAGACCTGCAGCAAGTAGGTGTGCAGCGCACCGACGTGGTCACCGTGGCAACCGCCGACACCACGCCAGTCGTGGCGCCGACCAAGAGCAAAAAAGCCGTGAAACCGGCGAAAAAACCGGTGCTGCCAACCGTGCCGAAAGAAGCGGTCACCACCGAGAAAACCCTGCAGACCGCACAAGCCAAACAGGCAGAAAGCAAGCAAGTGGCTAGCGCCGGCACCACTCAGGTCAACAGCATGTGCAAGAACCCGGACCTGGGCGACTGGGCACCGGTGCCTTGCCCGAATGTTTGATTGAGTTTTTGTAGGGCTTTGAGCATCCCCACCTGATGCGTGGGGATGCTCTGTACTGGCTACGCCTTGGCGCTATGCGCCGTCATCTCCTGCGCTGGCAATGATCCAGCGCTCGTTTCACCGGCAACTGCAGGTCATCCGTCATTCTGCTGAGCGCCAATTTTCAGTCCTGCCCGCTTCCGTAGGGATGCCGAATTTTTCTATGTATGCCTTGGATGTTTCGGACAAAGGCCGCTGCTTGCCGCCGGATTTGCCTTCATAAGAGCCTCTTGGGTTGATGGTTCTCTTACCCAAAATAATGAATGTCGGACGCGTCCAGAAAGTACGTCAGAGTTTTCCGCGCTTCAGAATGTTGCGTCAGCAATGCGCGAATGGCTTTCGATTCTTTTGTAAGAAGTTTGAGGCGGACTGAGTACGTATTTGGAGAAAGATGGGTGAATAAAAAGTGCCATCATTTTGATGGCGCTTTGTATTGCTTATTGTCAATTATCGCTACGTCCATGGATGACTGTAACTTTTCGGAAAGCTCCTACATTTTTCAAGTTTTATTTTTGTCATGCTGGGTTCCGTTTCAGGGCGTGAATGTCCTGTGATGATTGGCGTGGTTGATAAACCGCTCTGGGTCAATGGTTGTGGGGGTGATGTGGTGAAGGTGAGGGGGGCAAAACCGGCATCAGGGGATCCCTTGTCCCCTATAGGGTGATCTCCTACAGCAACAACGAAGACGCAGTTTTATTGTTTTATAAGATGCTTGCTAATGGCCATCATTGTGATTAGGATGCGCGCCTTGAAAGAGCGCGAACTCAATTGGATGAGATTCATCGCAGCTCTTTGATACTGTCTCGCGCCATTTCAACTCCACTGGCCGCATGACTGTAATCCTAATTAAAGGTCACGGATGTCCTACTCAAGCAAACTTTCCGCCCATTACCTTGAACTCGCAAAAGCCTCTGTTTCAAAAGAGCATTTCGCGGGCGAGGATGTTCGCTTTTCGAGCGAATATGAGGCGTTGGAAAGCGAGCTGGGTAAAGCCTCGTCCATGCACGAAAGCGGTCAGATCGACTGGCTGAAAATCCGCGAAAACAGTGAAAACCTGCTGCGCACCCAATCCAAGGATTTGCGTGTTGCTGCGTGGCTGACCTGGGCGCTGTACCAGCGTGAATCCTTCCAGGGGCTGCTGGCCGGCCTCGGTTTGTTGCACCACCTTTGTGAAAATCACTGGGCCGAAATCCACCCGAACAAGGCCCGCACTCGCTCCGCTGCCATCAGTTGGTTGGTGCCGCGTCTTGAGCAGGTGTTGAACGAAAACGTCGCGATCAAAGAGCAGCTGCCGCTGTTCCGCCGTCTGGTCGAGCATCTGGAAGGTCTCGACGCCGCGTGCACCGAGCATCTGGGCGATGACGCGCCGTTGCTGCTGCCGATCTCCCGTCGCTTGAAAAACATGGTCCAGCGCGCCGCCGACAATCAGCCGGAGCCCGGTGTGGTGGGCGCCGCGGTGGCGCAGGTCAAGCAGGCCGCGACCCAGCTGTTCACTCCCGGCGCGCCGATCGATAACGAGAAAGAAGCCCATAAGGCCCTGCGCGCCCAGCAGGAAAACGCCCGTCCTTTGTGTGCCTGGTGGCTCAAACAGAAAGCCACCGACCTGCGCGCCCTGCGCCTCAATCGCACGCTGCTGTGGCTGCCCATCGATGCGGTGCCCGAGCGCAACGCAGAACAGATCACCGTTCTACGTGGCTTGCCGGCGGACAAACTCAAGGCCTATCAGGACCGCTACGACCAGGGGAAATACGCAGATCTGCTGGTAGAACTGGAGGCGAGCCTGGCGAAGGCGCCGTTCTGGTTCGATGGCCAGCGAATGGTCTGGGAATGCCTTCAAGGGCTGAACGCCGAGATGGCGATGCGCGAAGTGGAAATCCACTTCGCGCTTTTGGTTCAGCGCCTGCCTGGCATCATCGAGTTGCGTTTCCACGACGGCGCGCCGTTCGCCGATCCGGCCACCCGCGCCTGGATCAGCGCCCACGTCATGCCGCACCTGCAAAGCGCCAGCGCGCCGCGCAAGGTCGAAGTCGCCGATACCCAGCCTGCCTGGGAAGTGGCCCTGGAAGAAGTCATGCCGATTCTGCGCAAGGACGGCCTCAAGGCCGCCGTGCAGATTCTCAAGCAGGGCCTGCAAAGCGCCCATGGCGGGCGGGTTCGCTTCTTCTGGCAGTTCGCCCTAGCGCGGCTGTGCTTCATGGCCAAGAAATACGAACTGGCCAAGACCCAACTCGAAACCCTCGACCAAACATTACAGGACTCAGGCCTGCACGCCTGGGAGCCCGATCTTGCGCTGGAAGTGCTGCATTTGCTGCATAGCTGCTGCGAGTTGTTACCGCAGAACCATGCAGTGCGTGAACGCAAGGAAGAGATTTATCGCAGGCTGTGCCACCTCGATCTTGAAGTGGTACTCGAATAGGCCCCCGGGCCACAACCGCAAGGAGAAAAGCCATGGCCAAAGAAGGCTCGGTAGCCCCCAAGGAACGCATCAACGTCACCTTCAAACCCGCCACCGGCGGTGCTCAGGAAGAGATTGAACTGCCGCTGAAACTACTGGCAATCGGTGACTACACCCACCGCAAGGACGAACGCAAAGTCGAAGATCGCAAGCCGATCAGCATCGACAAAATGACGTTCGACGAAGTGCTGGCCAAGCAAGAGCTGAGCCTGACGCTGAGCGTGCCGAACCGTCTGCAGGAAGATGGCGAAGCCGACGAGTTGGCCGTGCAACTGCGCGTCAACTCGATGAAAGACTTCAACCCGGCCTCGCTGGTCGAGCAAGTGCCTGAGCTGAAAAAACTGATGGAACTGCGCGACGCGCTGGTGGCCCTCAAAGGCCCGCTGGGTAACGCGCCTGCGTTCCGCAAAGCCATCGAAGGCGTGCTCGCCGACGACGAATCCCGCGGTCGCGTACTGGGTGAGCTGGGCCTGAACGCCGCAGCCCCGGACGCCTGAGCCCCCATCAGCCAAGGAAGCCAACACAATGAGCACTAGCGCAGCACAGCAAAAGAGCAACGAGAGCGAATACAGCATTCTCGACAGCATCATCGCCGAAACCCGCCTGACCCCGGATGACGAAGCCTACGACATCGCCAAACGCGGTGTGTCGGCATTCATCGAAGAACTGCTCAAGCCGCAGAACAACGGTGAGCCGGTCAAGAAGGCCATGGTCGACCGCATGATCGCCGAGATCGATGCCAAGCTCAGCCGTCAGATGGACGAAATCCTTCACCACCCTGACTTCCAGTCCCTGGAATCGTCGTGGCGTGGCCTGCAGTTGCTGGTCGATCGCACCAACTTCCGCGAAAACATCAAGATCGAAATCCTCAACGTCTCCAAGGACGACCTGCTGGACGATTTTGAAGATTCGCCGGAAGTGATGCAGTCGGGCCTGTACAAGCACATCTACACCGCTGAATACGGTCAGTTCGGTGGTCAGCCAGTCGGCGCAATCATCGCCAACTACTTCATGTCCCCAAGCTCGCCAGACGTGAAACTGATGCAGTACGTGTCCAGCGTTGCCTGCATGTCGCACGCGCCGTTCATCGCGGCTGCCGGCCCGAAATTCTTCGGCCTGGAAAGCTTCACTGGTCTGCCGGACCTGAAAGATCTGAAGGATCACTTCGAAGGCCCGCAGTTCGCCAAATGGCAGAGCTTCCGCCAGTCGGAAGACTCCCGTTACGTTGGCCTGACCGTGCCGCGTTTCCTGCTGCGTAACCCGTACGACCCGGAAGAAAACCCGGTCAAATCGTTCGTGTACAAAGAAACCGTCGCCAACAGCCACGAGCACTACCTGTGGGGCAACACCGCCTACGCGTTCGGCACCAAACTGACCGACAGCTTCGCCAAATTCCGCTGGTGCCCGAACATCATCGGCCCGCAGAGCGGTGGCGCGGTTGAAGACCTGCCGTTGCACCACTTCGAAAGCATGGGCGAAATCGAAACCAAGATTCCTACCGAGGTATTGGTTAGCGACCGTCGTGAATACGAACTGGCCGAGGAAGGTTTCATCTCCCTGACCATGCGTAAAGGCTCCGACAACGCGGCGTTCTTCTCCGCAAGCTCGGTGCAGAAGCCGAAGTTCTTCGGCATCAGCGCAGAAGGCAAGGCGGCAGAGCTGAACTACAAGCTCGGCACCCAACTGCCGTACATGATGATCGTCAACCGCCTGGCTCACTACTTGAAAGTGCTGCAGCGCGAGCAACTCGGTTCGTGGAAAGAACGTACCGACCTCGAGCTGGAACTCAACAAGTGGATCCGCCAGTACGTGGCCGACCAGGAAAACCCGAGCGCCGAAGTTCGTGGCCGTCGTCCGCTGCGCGCTGCGCAAATCATCGTCAGCGATGTTGAAGGCGAGCCGGGCTGGTACCGCGTCAGCCTGAACGTGCGCCCGCACTTCAAGTACATGGGTGCCGATTTCACCTTGTCGCTGGTTGGCAAGCTGGACAAAGAGTAAGCGGAGCCTAACTCATGACTGGATACGGCAGCCTTTTCGAACGCCTGGGTGGCGACGCGGACAAACGCGTCGGCTGGAGCCGCGAGGTTTCCGCCATGGCGTCCGTGGCTGCCCATCTGGCCAAGATGCTCAGCACCCGTGCGGGCAGCGTGCAAACGCTGTCCGATTACGGGCTACCCGATCTCAATGACATGCGCCTGAGCCTGCACGACTCCCTGAGTCAGGCCCGTCTGGCCATCGAAAATTTCATCGAAGCCTACGAGCCACGCCTGAGCAATGTGCGTGTCATTTCCCTGCCGCGTGACAACGATCAGCTTCGCCTGTCCTTCAGCATTGAAGGCTTGCTGGAAGTTGATGGCTTCAAGCGTCAGGTCAGTTTCGCCGCGCGCCTGGATGGCAGCGGTCAAGTAAAGGTCAACTAAGGAGACTCCGATGTCCGGCAAACCCGCAGCACGCGTATCCGACCCCACCGCTTGCCCGCTCCCCGGCCACGGCACCAACCCGATCGCCGCCGGTTCGGGCGACGTGTTCTTCGACGGCCTCGCGGCCGCCCGCCAAGGCGATGCCTCGGCGTGTGGTGGTGCGATGGTTGGCGATTTAGCAACGACCGTTTTGATCAACGGTAAACCGGCGGCCACCGTCGACTCAGTCGGTACTCATGGCAACAAAGTCACGGCTGGGTCTTCGACGGTGATTATCGGGAACTCGCATTCGCCGGCGCCGTTTGTGGCGCCGTTGCCTGTGATTATTCCTGGGTTTGATGAGCAGTTTGTCTTGACTGATAAGAGCGGAACTCCTATGGCAAACCGTCGATATCTGTTGATCCGAGAAAATGGCCTACAAGAAGAAGGTGTTACCAGTGATACAGGTCTGACTCATCGAGTGGCGCGGCACAATAGTGCGGAAAAAGTCGATATCTACGTTGCATCAGAGGATTGATGCAATGACGACTGACGTATTGGAAACACCAACAGGCATATTTAAAAAGATTGCCTCGACCAGCAGCACTGCTACTGCGGACAGGGCACCGAAAAATATCGTGGTGGAAGAAGGTCTGACTGTTTATCTCGGCGGCGCTGGCATGACCGGTGGATATATTGATGATCAGGTTAAGTCTCTACGTATGGTCGGTATTAGTGGCGCAGTAGTAGGGCGAAATACTGAAGGCCAATACGTCGATGCGGTCGCTGGGGTCAACAAGCACCGTTATAGGCTTAAGACAATTAATGGTATGTCTGACGCCGGGCCATACAGTGTTGAAGCAGACTGGAGTTTGAATGCGCTAGGAGTGAGTCGTTCCGTTTCAGTCGGAGGGCAGTTTAATCTTATTGGTTATTCTTTCGGGTCGCTGGTGGCCGCACAGTCAGCTCTTTACTACGCTGATAAGGGGCAGGCAGTTGATTATTTAGTTTTGATTGGTTCTCCCATTTCTGAAGAAATGTTGAGAGAGGTTAAACAGCAATCGCTTATTAAGCATGTTGTTGTTCTCGATCTGAAGGAGCATGGCGACCCGATCCATGCGGGCATGTCATTATTCGACCTGGCTGAACACGCCCCCTTGCTCGGTTCGCAGATGACAGAGTCCAGTGAGCGTAAGGAAGGTGTGGGACATTTCTACTACGGTATTGATGGACCATCTGGTGAACAGCGTCGGCTTGACTTGGCCCAATTCCTTTATGCCGAGGGCTTGCGTTGATGAGTAGCGCAAAAAAAGTCAGAGCAATGATCATCATCGCAATTGCTTTGGTCGCACCGTTTGCAATGTTCGAAATTTATGCGGTTGTCCGGTTTGGATTTGCTGAGCCTTATAGCTATTTGCTTTCCGTTCCGTTGGGGGTTATCTCGTTCTTGCTGTTGCAGTTCGCTATTGGTTATGGGGTGGTTAAAGGGTGGGCAACCTGCAGAATGCCGGGTAACTACTATTTGATTGTACTTTGGGTCATCAGCTTGTTGGTGCTATTTGTACTTCCAAAGTTTTTTTCGAATGGGCCGATGTCGTGATTAGTTGTGAAGTAAGGCCAGCTCCGAAAATTGTGTTTGGGCTGCTATGTTCGAAAAGTGGGGCGGGTCCGAAAATTTCTAAAATGGTGAGTTGTTTTTATTTTTCTATGTCTGCGTTTTTTCTGTTGATGTCACTCACTGACCCCAAGACTAAATGGTCAGTGAGTGGTATTGATGTTTACAGCAGTTTATTTGTTTTTTGTGCTGCGCTTTATATTCCGATGATGGTATTTGTTTTTTATTATTTTGCAAAGGCAGTGGCAGTTATTTTTAGAGGGCAACGCTTACAAGATGGATTTCATCCCTTGGTCGCCGCCGCTGTAGGTGTTGTTGCTCTTTATAGTTTTAATAAGTGGGTGTTCAGTGAGTTGTTTTAGGCTTGGCTCGAAGCAACCCACTTGGAAAACTGAACGACATGCACGGGATAGGTGAAATGGAAGGCTACTTGGCGGTTGTTGCCGACAGCAATTTGTTTGGCGTTCTGGCATTGCTGTGTCTTGTGCTGATTCTGACCGGGCTTCGTCGTGGATTCCGAGAGTCGCTGCTCCATCGTGCACTGACGTTCGTAGTGTTAATGACCGTCGTCGTGATGGAGCTCACCGGTTCCTACTATGCGAATTTGAGTCCAGCATGAACATCTACGTCCGCTTTGCCATGTGCCTCGCTTTCCACGCTGCTGGATGCGTTGCTTACGCGTTCCTGAACGATGCAGTCGTCGTTGCCTATAAAGCGTTCAACGGCGGGTTCACAACGCGTGGCGTGGGAATCGGCATTGCTCATTACATGTTCATTTATATTTTTTTCGGGGTGAACGCACTGGTCGCAGTTTTCCCGAACCTATGGGCCAAACTCGGTTTGCTCGCGCTGATGGTTGCCTGGATTTTGTTCATGATGGTGCCCGACAACCCGTTGCGTGCGCTCTTCTACACCGTGGCCCAAGGTGGCGTCACGTTGTTGGCGATTCTAGTCACGCAGGTCATTGAGCTGCGTTGGGAAAAACGCGCGCTGATGCGGCAGGCGTTGCCTGCGAGTCCTGCGCAGGAGGTGGTCGCATGACCAGCTCGGGTCGCCTCAAAATGATTTGGCTACAGCGCTTCCTCATGGCGATGGGTGCGCTCGCCTGCGTGGCGCTCGGGGTGATTGTTTGCTACATGGATTTCTCTAAAGCACAGCCTCATGTGCTGAGCGAGTACCCGAATGCGAAGTGGCGCGGTGGTGCCGATGGTGGCCAGTTCGTAGAAATCAGCAAATCAGAACCACCCTATTATTTCGTGGAGATCCGCAATGATGATGGGTCATTGTGGGATCAGGGTTGGCTGAAGTTCGGAGATGAAAATAGCCAGCCGTTGACTGCCGACAGTGTGATGTTCTTCGCCGGCGAAGGAGTTATTTACCTTCAGCAAAGCCAGATTCTGAGCGCTGATAAAGCCATGGCCGGAGTTGTATATGAATAGCCGTCGGGTCATCGGTCTGGCCGTGCATGCGCTGGCCTGCGTGGTTTATATCGTCATGAATGGCTATGCCGTGCCCGCCTACAAACAACTGGTCGGTGGGCTGACCTCGCGCGGTGTCGCCATCGGCATGGCGATGTACCTGATTTTCTACTTTTTCGTTTCCCTGAATTTGATTCTGGTCTTCATCCAGCGCCAGGCCATCCAGTTTGGCCTGGTGATTTTCATGATGCTGGCGATTTTGTTTTACCTGCTGCCGCAGTATCCCATCCGGGGTTTGGCGTACTGCGCACTCACGGGTGGCTTGACGGTTGGCGCCATCCTGCTGAGCAACGCCATCGACAATGCCTACAGCCGCTGGCGCAGGCTTGCGCAAGTGCAGCCGCTGGCGACTCACGACCGCCAGGCAACACCGCGTCTGCTGCTGATCACGGCGCTGATCGGTGTGTGCATGTGTACCGTTTTGCTTGGGATGAAGATTTTCGGTGGTGTAACGGCAGAGGCCGTGACTCGACACTCGAACGATTCGGGTGAGTGCTATCTCGTCACATACGCGCCCGGCTATCACAAGCTTGAATTGATCGGACAAGTGTTCGGGTTGTTCAGTAGTGAGTACTTTTTTCGGGTGTACACCACGGAAGGCGCGCTGCTCGAATCGTCCGAATGGAATTTTCGGGTGACTGAAATTTTCGGTGTTCCCCCTGAGTTCAGCGGCTCGACAGTGCTCTATCCCGGCACGCATGGTTATGAATACTGGTGGGTGCCGGAATGCGCCTGATCGCCAGAAGAACTCGCATGCGCAAAACCCGAACATGGTGCGCGCAATGACGCCATGGATTCGCGTATGGAAATGGCTCAATCACCTGCTGAGCCTGATCGGTGCATTGTCCATCATCGTGGTCGCGACGTTCTGGATCGGCTCGAGTCGGGGCAACGCGAAGCCGGTATTGCCCGAGCATCCCGATGCGGTATGGCGCGGCGCGCAGGACGGTGGCTACTTCATCGAGATCAGCCAATCCACGCCGCCGGACTATTTCGTCCAGGTGCGCGCGGAGGGCGGCAGTTTGGTGACAGAAGGCTGGACTCGTTTCAGCATTCCCGACGGCAAGCCGCTCACGATGAATCGTGTAAGCGGGGCCGACAGCGAGTACCTCTTCATCGACTCGTACGTGCCGATCACTGCGAGCAAGGGAGGGCAGAGCCAGTGAAATTTCGCTCTTGCCAGACAACGGTGTTACCGGGTCGCCAAGCTGAGGATAGGGGCTTGCCAATGATCGACGCAGCGGACGAGATGCCCACGCTTAGCCGCGCGCAGCTTGGTTTCTTCATGGCTGCCTTGTGGTGGCCATTGCTGGCGGTGCTGGCGATTTTTTCCTATGGCCTGTGGATTGGCGAGTACTCCACGTTCGATTCATCCGAGACCCATTGGGTGTACCTGTTGTGGTGGGGCATCCCCGGGTTGTTGATGTTTTCGCTGTGGACTTCTCGATCCGCCAAGAGCCGAAACGAGCAACAAGCGTTGCGGATGGTCTGGTTGGCGCCGTTGAAGTTCATTCCGTTCTACGCCGTGCCATGGATGCTTTATGGCTTGTTCAGTCTGGTCGCCGGGCAGCTCAGTGACTCTTACATGGCCTACGGCTGGATCCTGATCGTGCCGTACCTCCTGATCGTCGGTTATTTCTGTGCCGGCGTGACGGTCGTGCTCTACAGGATATTTTTTTGATGAGATCCACTACCAGGAAGGTACCTCGTGTCCTTTAACCACTACTACCAAAGCGAACTCACCGCACTTCGCCAGTTAGGTCGTCGTTTCGCCGAGCGTAGCCCGGCGTTGGCGCCTTTTCTCGGTCAGGCCGGGCGGGATCCGGATGTGGAGCGGTTGCTGGAGGGCTTTGCCTTTCTGACCGGGCGCCTGCGCCAGAAGCTCGACGACGAGCTGCCGGAGCTCAGCCACTCGCTGATGCAGCTGCTGTGGCCGAACTACATGCGACCGCTGCCGGCGTTCAGCATTTTGCAGTTCGACCCGTTGAAACGTTCCGGGCCAGCGTTGAGGGTCGAGCGTGATACGCCGGTGGAGAGTGTGCCGGTCGATGAGGTGCGCTGCCGTTTCCGCACGTGCTACCCGACCGAGGTGTTGCCGCTGGATCTGGCCGCGCTGAATTACTCGGTGAAGGGTGACGGTTCGCTGTTGAGCCTGCGGCTGGAGATGAGCGCGGATGGTCACCTCGGCGAGTTGGAGCTGAGCCGTCTGCGTCTGCACTTTGCCGGTGAGCGCTACATCAGCCAGATGCTGTACCTGAGCCTGTTGCGCAACCTCGAAGGCATCGAGCTGATCCCGCTGGATGGCGCCGGCAAGCCCATCAACGGCGTAAGCGGTCAGCCGATGGCGTTCAAGATGCCCGGCGACCGCGTGCAGCCGGTGGGTTTTGCCGAAGAAGAAGCGTTGATCCCGTATCCGCTGAACACCTTCCGTGGCTATCGCTACCTGCAGGAATATTTCGCCTTCCAGGACAAATTCCTGTTCGTTGATATCAACGGTCTGGACCTGCTCAAGGCGCTGCCGGAAGACACGCTCAAGCAGATGCGTGGCCTGGAGTTGCGCTTCGATATTCGCAAGAGCGGCATCATGCGTATGCGTCCGACCCTGGACAACGTGAAGCTCTACTGCACGCCGATCGTCAACCTGTTCGAGCACGATGCGCTGCCGATTCGCCTCGACGGCAAACAGGACGAGTACCTGCTGCTGCCGGCCGAATACGACCTGGAAAACTGCGGCGTGTTTTCGGTGGAAACCGTGACTGGCTGGAAGCCCGGCGGCCTCGGTTATCAGGAGTACGTGCCGTTCGAATCCTTCGAGCACGACCCGAGTTTCGACGTGCCCACCAGCCGTCCGCATTACAGCATCCGCCAGCGTTCGTCCTTGCTGCACGACGGCCTCGACACCTACTTGAGCTTCGGCATCCGCCATACCGAAGCCCACGAAACCTTGTCGATCGAGCTGATGTGCACCAACCAGAACCTGCCGCGCAAGCTCAAGCTCGGCGACATCTGCATGGCCTGTGAAGAGACGCCGGAGTTTCTGAGCTTCCGCAACATCACCCCGGCCACCTCGAGTTTCGCGCCGCCGCTGAACCGCGACTTCCTCTGGAAGCTGATCAGCAACATGTCGCTCAACTACCTGTCGCTGGCCGACGTCAATGCGTTGAAGGTGATTCTCGAAACCTACGACCTGCCGCGCTACTACGACCAGCACGCGGAAAAAGTCAGCAAGCGCCTGCTGGGCGGGCTCAAATCGATCAAGCACCAGCATGTCGACAGATTGCACCGAGGGTTGCCGGTTCGCGGGTTGCGCAC
The DNA here is from genome assembly GCF_031570575.1 of Pseudomonas sp. JL3. Taxonomy (NCBI): domain Bacteria; kingdom Pseudomonadati; phylum Pseudomonadota; class Gammaproteobacteria; order Pseudomonadales; family Pseudomonadaceae; genus Pseudomonas; species Pseudomonas sp. JL3. The sequence goes on along the minus strand of NZ_JAKWJK010000022.1, from coordinate 41,627 downwards.
CGAGCTGACTATCGACCCGGAAGGGTATATCGGCGAGGGCGACCTGTTCGTGTTCGCTTCGGTTCTTAACGAGTTTTTCGCGCTTTACGCCAGTCTCAATTCGTTCCACGAGCTGCGGGTAAAAAGCACACAGGGAGAGGTGTACCAATGGACACCACGTATGGGCCTGCAGCCCCTGCTTTAAGCGGGCTGACCCGGGTAATACGCGAGTACTCGCTGTTTCAGGCCGTGCTGCTGGTGATCGACCGGCTGCGCGATGCACACCCGCACCTGAGCGAAGACGACCTCTACGACCAGCTGGAATTCCAGGCCAACCCGAGCCTGGGTTTCCCTGGCAGCGACGTCGATCGCGTGGAGTTTTTCAAAGAGCACGGGCAGATGCGTGCGCGCCTGCGTTTCAACCTGATCGGCCTGGTCGGTTCCGGTTCGCCGCTACCGGCGTTCTATGGCGAACAGGCCCTGGGCGACAGCGAAGACGGTAATCCGACCCGCAACTTCCTCGACCTGTTCCACCATCGCCTGCAACGGCTGATGCTGCCGATCTGGAAAAAATACCGCTACCGCGCCAGCTTCCAGAGTGGTGCCCTCGACCCGTTTTCGTCGCAGCTGTTTGCATTGATCGGTCTGGGTGGCGAAGAGATCCGCAAGGCCCAGGAGCTGAACTGGAAACGCCTGCTGCCGTACCTCGGCCTGCTCAGCTTGCGGGCGCACTCGGCGGCGTTGATCGAAGCGGTACTGCGCTACTACTTCAAGCACGCCGAGCTGACCATCGAGCAATGTATCGAGCGCCGCGTCGAGATCCTCGACGAGCAGCGCAATCGCTTGGGTCGCGCCAACAGCCTGCTCGGCGAAGACCTGGTGCTGGGCGAACACGTGCGTGATCGCAGCGGCAAATTCCGCATTCACATCCGCGAGCTCGACTGGCAACGCTTTCACGAATTCCTGCCGATCGGTTTCGGCTATCAGCCGCTGTGCGCGCTGGTGCGGTTCACCCTGCGTGACCCGCTCGATTACGACATTCGCCTGGTGTTACGCCAGGAAGAAATCCGCGAACTGCGCATCGGTGAGCAGAACGCCTGTCGCCTGGGGTGGACCAGTTGGCTGGGCCGCGAAAAAGCGGATGGCGTGGTGACCTTGGGCAGCAAAATTCATTAAGGACAGATGACACATGATCAACGTAGACCTGCAACAACTTATCCAGGCGCTGGACGCCGAAACCCGTCGTGATCTGGAAAGTTCTGCCGAACGCTGCGTCGCCCGTGGCGGCAGCAAGATCCTCGTCGAAGACTTGCTGCTGGGCCTGCTGGAGCGCCCGCAAGGCTTGCTTGCCCGCGCGTTGCAAGACGCCGAAGTGGATGCCGGCGAACTGAGCGCCGCGCTGCAATCGCGGGTCGAGCACAGCGCCTCGCGCAACCCGGTGTTCGCCCCGGAACTGGTGCAGTGGCTGCAAGACGCCTTGCTGGTGGCCAATCTCGAGTTGGGCCAAAGCCAGGTCGAGCAAGCCGCGTTGATCCTCGCACTGCTGCGCAACCCGATGCGTTACGCCGGCAGTCGTTATCAGTCGTTGCTGGTCAAGCTGAACATCGAGCGCCTGAAAGAATTCGCTCTGTCGCAGAAAGAACAACCGGCCACCGGTAAACCCGCCGTGCCCGGCGAATCGCTGTTGGAGCGTTTCACCCACAACCTGACCCAACAGGCCCGCGACGGCAAACTCGACCCGGTGCTGTGCCGCGATGGCGCGATCCGGCAGATGGTCGACATCCTCGCCCGTCGGCGCAAGAACAACCCGATCGTGGTCGGTGAAGCCGGCGTCGGTAAAACCGCCATCGTCGAAGGCCTGGCCTCGCGCATCGCCGCCGGTGAAGTGCCGCAAGTCTTGAAAGGCGTCGAGCTACTGTCCCTGGACATGGGCCTGTTGCAGGCCGGCGCCAGCGTCAAAGGTGAATTCGAGCGTCGCCTCAAAGGCGTGATCGACGAAGTCAAAGCCTCGCCGAAACCAATCATTCTGTTTATCGACGAAGCCCATACCCTGATCGGCGCGGGCGGCAACGCTGGCGGTTCCGACGCGGCCAACCTGTTGAAACCGGCTCTGGCCCGTGGCGAGTTGCGTACCATCGCCGCCACCACGTGGGCGGAGTACAAAAAATACTTCGAGAAAGACCCGGCCCTGGCTCGTCGCTTCCAGCCGGTGCAACTGCACGAACCGACCGTCAGCGAAGCGGTGACCATCCTGCGTGGCCTGGCTCAGGTCTACGAGAAGAGCCACGGCATTTACCTGCGCGATGACGCGGTGGTTGCAGCAGCCGAATTGTCCGCCCGTTACCTGGCGGGTCGTCAGTTGCCGGACAAAGCCGTCGACGTGCTCGACACCGCCTGCGCTCGTGTGCGCATCAGCCTCGCCGCCGCCCCGGAAAGCCTGGAGCGCCTGCGTGGCGAACTGGCCGAGGGTGGTCGTCAGCGTCAGGCCCTGCGTCGTGACGCCGAGGCCGGTCTGCTGATCGATCACGAAGCGCTGGACGCTCTGGAAGATCGCCTGGCCGACGCCGAAGACGAAAGGGGCGCTCTGGAAACCCTGTGGACCGAGCAGAAAGAACTGGCCGAGCGCCTGTTGGAGCTGCGTCAGCAATTGGCCAAGGCCCGTGAAGCCGCTGCCGTCGAGCCAACCGTGACGGTTGAGGAAGACGCCGAAGGCACCGTGATCGAAACTCTTGAAGCGCCAGTGGACGAAGCGCAAAGCGTCGAAACCCTGGAAGCCGCGCTCAACGAAACGCACAAAACCCTGACTGAACTGCAACTCAAAGAACGTCTGGTGAGCTTCGAAGTCTGCCCGCGTCTGGTGGCCGAAGTGATCAGCGCCTGGACCGGTGTGCCATTGGCGCAACTGGCCCGCGAGCACAACGCCAAGGTCGCGAGCTTCGCCACCGACCTGCGCACCCGCATCCGTGGTCAGGAACAAGCCGTTCACGCACTGGACCGCTCGATGCGCGCCACCGCTGCCGGCCTGAACAAACCTGATGCACCGGTCGGCGTGTTCCTGCTGGTCGGCCCAAGCGGCGTCGGCAAGACCGAAACCGCCCTGGCCCTCGCCGATTTGCTCTACGGCGGTGATCGTTTCATCACCACCATCAACATGTCCGAGTTCCAGGAGAAGCACACCGTCTCGCGCCTGATCGGTGCGCCGCCGGGCTACGTCGGTTACGGCGAGGGCGGTATGCTCACCGAAGCCGTGCGCCAGAAGCCGTACTCGGTGGTGTTGCTCGATGAAGTCGAGAAAGCCGACCCGGACGTGCTCAACCTGTTCTACCAAATCTTCGATAAAGGCGTGGCCAACGACGGGGAAGGGCGCGAGATCGATTTCCGCAACACGCTGATCCTGATGACCTCGAACCTGGGCAGCGACCGCATCAGCGAACTTTGCGAAAACGGCGCGCGGCCGACTGCCGAAGTGCTTGAAGAAACCATTCGCCCGGTGCTCAGCAAGCACTTCAAGCCGGCACTGCTGGCGCGCATGCGTGTGGTGCCTTACTACCCGGTCGGTGGCCCGGTGCTGCGCGAGCTGATCGAAATCAAACTCGGCCGTTTGGGCGAGCGCCTGAACCGTCGTCAGCTCGATTTCACTTACTCCCAGGATCTCGTCGATCACTTGGCCGAACGCTGCACCCAAAGCGACAGCGGCGCCCGCCTGATCGACCATTTGCTCGACCTGCATGTGCTGCCGTTGGTGGCTGACCGTTTGCTCGACGCAATGGCCACCGGTGAAAGCCTCAAGCGTGTGCATGCGACGCTCGACGGTGACGCCAGCGTGATGTGCGAGTTCGCCTGAGGTGGGTGTGATGTTCACTCAAGTGCCGCAACCGCTGATCTATGCCGAAGCCTTGCTGGCGCAGTTCGCCAGCCTGTCGCGGGCGGCAGATGGCGCTGCGCTGCTGGGTGACTTCGTGCGTGGATTGGCCGAGCTCAGCGGTTGCGAGCTGACGCAGTTGTACCTGCTGGATGCGACCCACACTTGCCTGGGGATGAACGCCGAGTGCCTGAACGGCATCCTGCAACCCCGGGAAGCGGCGAGCCTGCCGGCGGATTACAACGGTGAACAACTGCTGCAATTCGCACTGTGCCAGAACCGCGTGGTATGCCTCAGCGAGTTGAGCGGCAGCCTGCACGAAACCAGTTTCCTGCCGCTCCAGGCCACACCCTGGCAGTCACTGTTGTGCGTGCCGTTGGTCAATCGGCAGAAGGCTGTCGAAGGTTTGCTGCTGTGCGCCAGTCGCCGGCACATCGACCTGCAAGGCTTTGCCGATTCTCTCGGTCAACTGGGCTCGTTCGTGCTCGGCCAATTGCACTTGCTGCAACGTTTGCGTCAGCCGACCGGCGATACACGACCGGCGCCGGTCAACGTCCCGAGCGCCAGCGGTTATGGCTTGATTGGCAAGAGCGCAGCCATGCGCCAGACCTATTCGCTGATCAGCAAAGTTTTGCACAGCCCGTACACCGTGCTGCTGCGCGGTGAGACCGGCACTGGCAAGGAAGTGGTTGCGCGGGCGATCCACGATTGCGGCCCGCGGCGTTCCCAGGCGTTCATCGTGCAGAACTGCGCGGCGTTCCCCGAGAACCTGCTGGAAAGCGAGCTGTTCGGCTACCGCAAAGGTGCCTTCACCGGCGCCGACCGCGACCGTGCCGGGCTGTTCGACGCGGCCAACGGCGGCACCTTGTTGCTCGATGAAATCGGCGATATGCCGTTGTCCCTGCAAGCCAAATTGCTGCGGGTGTTGCAGGAAGGCGAGATCCGCCCGTTGGGTTCCAACGACACCCACAAAATCGACGTGCGCATCATCGCCGCGACGCACCGAGATTTGGCGGTGCTGGTCAGCGAAGGCAAATTCCGCGAGGACTTGTACTACCGTCTCGCGCAATTCCCGATCGAACTGCCGGCCCTGCGTCAGCGCGAAGGCGACATCCTCGACCTGGCGCGGCATTTCGCCGACAAGGCTTGCGCGTTTCTGCAACGGGATGCGGTGCGTTGGTCCGACGCGGCGCTGGATCACCTGTCCGGTTATGCCTTCCCCGGCAACGTTCGCGAACTCAAAGGTTTGGTCGAACGCGCGGTGCTGTTGTGCGAAGGCGGCGAGTTGCTGGCCGAGCATTTCTCCCTGCGCATGGAAGCCATGCCGGAAGACAGCAGCCTGAACCTGCGCGAACGCCTGGAGCAGGTTGAGCGCAGTTTGCTGCTCGACTGCCTGCGCAAAAACGACGGCAACCAGACCCTCGCCGCCCGCGAACTCGGGTTGCCGCGCCGCACGCTGCTGTACCGCCTCGGGCGCCTGAATATCAATTTGGGTGATTTCGATGGTTAGGCAACAGACCGTCGATTTCACCGCGTCCGCTTATTTCAGCGCCGCCCAAACGGGCTGGCGCTTTGCGCTTTGTTTACCCCTGGAGACCCTCTGATGTCTGTTCGTCACTGGCAAGCCGTCCTGCTGACCCTCGTCGTTCTATGCGGCCTCGGCGGCTGTAGCGGCAATTACAAATACAACGACAACACCTATCGCCCATTGGGTGATCCGCAGGCGGTCAATCGCGGCAAGTGACCGCAAGGAGTATCACCATGGAACTGGTTTTCGAAATGCTGAACACCAAGCAGTTCGTGCCCACGGATTTGTGCCAGAAGACCTTCAAGCAGGCCGGTGGCGTAATCGGCCGGGGCGAGGATTGCGACTGGATCATTCCCGATCGCAAGCGTCACCTGTCCAACCACCACGCGTTGATCAGCTACCGCGAAGGCACGTTTTTCCTGACCGACACCAGCAGCAACGGTATCCAGGACAGCGACAGCGGCGCGCGCCTGCGCAAGGGCGAACCGATGCGTATCGAACACGGCAGCGTGTACGTGCTGGGCGACTTCGAGATCCGTGCGCGGCTGGTGCGCGACCCGGCGACGTTCGACGTTGAAGTCGGCCGTCCGCAGGCTGCGGGCAGCATCATTCCAGACGATGCCTTCCTCGACCTCGACCCGCTCAATGCCCTCGATCAGCAAGAGCGCGTGTATTCGGAAATCGACGAACTGATCTCCCCGAGCACGGTGATCGAGGACACCCGTCAGCGCGCCGACTACGCGCGCATCGACATGGAAAGCCTGATGGTGCCGGAGCTGATCGACGCCCCGACAGAACCTGCGCCAGCCCCGCCGCCAAAAGCGGTAGAGCGCCAGAGCGAAGGTTTCTGGGAGCACTTCGGTGCGGCGTTGGGCGTGGACCTCAAAGGCCTCGACCATGACGCTCGCGAAGCCCTGGCCCTGAACGCCGCGCGCCTGCTCAAGCAGAGCGTCGGCGGTTTGCAGCAGAGCCTGCGCACCCGCAGCGAACTGAAAAACGAACTGCGCCTGGCCCAGACCACCGTACAAGGCACTAACAAGAACCCGCTGAAATTCGCCGTCGATGCCGGCGAAGCGCTGGGCATTCTGTTGCAGGGCAACAAGCCGGGTCAGTTGCCGGCGGAGCAAGCGATTTCCCGTGCCTTCCGTGATTTGCAGGCGCATCAAGTTGCCTTGCTGACCGCCAGCCGCGCCGCCGTTCGCAGCACCCTGGAGCACTTCTCGCCGCAACAGCTGACCCTGCGTTTCGAGCGTGACAACAAGCCGTTGCTCGCCACCTCCGGCGGTCGCTGGAGAGCCTACGGGCGTTATCACCAGGCTCTGCGTCTGGACGATGACTGGAGCGAACGCCTGCTGGCCCGCGACTTTGCCCAAGCCTACGAAGAACAGATCCGCCTGATTTCCACCCTTCACACCGACCACCAAGGATGATGCGCATGTCTCGCTGTTCCACCGCTTTTTTCAAGACGCTGACGGCGCTCATTGCCCTGGTGCTGTTGGCCGGATGTTCGTCGTTGTCGCCTTATTCCAAAGTGACCAAAGTCAACCTGAAGCTCACCGGTAGCGATCAGCTGAACCCGGACCTCAACGGGCGTCCGTCGCCAATTGTCGTGCGTCTGTTCGAGCTCAAGCACCCGGTGACGTTCGAGAACGCTGATTTCTTCAGTCTCTACGAACGCGCCAAGGAATCCCTGGTCCCGGACCTGGTGGCCAGCGAAGAACTCGAATTGCGTCCGGGTGAAACCATCGAACTCAAGCTCAGCGTGGAGGAGGGCAGCCGTTACGTCGGCGTGCTCGCGGCTTACCGCGACCTACCGGAAACCAAATGGCGCTACACGGTGCAAATCACTCCGCTGGAAGTCTCCGTGGCTGACCTGACCCTCGATCAGGCCGGCATCCGCAACACCCACGAAACGCTCGCCAAGGCGGATGACTGATCATGAATGCCCATAAAGTCATTTGGCAGGAAGGCATGTTGCTGCGTCCGCAGCACTTCCAGCACAACGATCGTTACTACGACCACCAGATGAAGACCCGCACCCAGTTGCTGGGCAGCTACACCTGGGGCTTCCTCAACCTGGAAATCGACTTGCAGTTCCTCAACATGGGCAAACTGGTGATCAGCCAGGCCTCGGGGATTCTGCCGGACGGCAGCCTGTTCGAACTCGGCGGCAACACCGAGCCGTTGGCGCTGGACGTGCCGCCGAATACTGGCAACACGCCGATCTACCTGGCGCTGCCGCTGGTCACCGGTAACCACATCGAGTCTCGCCGCCCGGAGCAGTCCGACGTGCTGGCGCGCTACACCGCGTACGACGCGGAAGTGGCCGACTCCAATGCCGGCGACGACTCCGCCAGCCAGGTCAGCTGCGGTCGTCCGGACTTCAAACTGTTGCTCGGCGAGCAGCAGAGCGACCAGGCCTACGTGAAGCTGAAGATTTGCGAAGTGCTCGACACCACGCCCGACGGCGTGATCAGCCTCGACCCGGACTTCGTGCCGACCTACATTCAGGCGCATTCGTCCAGCTACCTGCTGTCGTGCCTCAAAGAAGTGATCAGCATGCTCGGCCACCGGGGCGACACCATCGCCGAGCGGATCCGTTCCAACGGCAAGGTCGGCGGCGCGGAAGTCGGCGACTTCATGATGCTGCAACTGATCAACCGCACCGAAATGCTGCTGCGCCATTACCTCGGCCTGGAACAGGTGCACCCGGAAGAGTTGTACCGCACGCTGCTGACCATGCTCGGTGATCTGGCGACGTTTTCCAGCGAGAGCAAACGCCCGCGTCTGGACAGCCGTTACCAGCACAGCGACCAGGGCGCGAGCTTCCGCAAACTGATGGAGGCGATTCGTCAGGTGCTGTCGATGGTGCTCGAGCAGCACGCCATCGAACTGGTGCTGCAAGCGCGTCAGTACGGGATCATCGTGTCGCCGTTGCACGACCACAAACTGCTGGGCTCGGCCTCGTTCGTACTCGCCGCCAGCGCCAACTGCGACTCCGAAGAACTGCGCCATCGCTTGCCGGCGCACCTCAAGGTCGGCCCGGTGGAGCGCATCCGCCAACTGGTCAACCTGCATCTGCCGGGCATCAAGGTCAAACCGTTGCCGGTGGCCCCGCGGCAGATCGCGTTCCACTCCAACAAAACCTATTTCATTCTCGAACTCAGTTCCGAAGACCTGGCACAACTCGAGCGCTCCGGCGGCTTCGCGTTCCACGTGTCCGGCGAATTTGCCGAGCTTGAACTGAAATTCTGGGCCATCAGGAACTGACCGACATGATCAAGGACATGGAATACAACCAGGACGACAAAACCGTCCTGCTCGACCGCCAGGGCCACGGCCCGGCGTCGAGTCCGCTGACGGACTTCGCTGCACCGCCACGTTTCGAACAGCTGGAAGAACGGATGATCTACGCCGCGCGTTTGCGCCCGGCCGAAGCGTTCAACATCAGCCTCAATTCGCTGGTGGCGGCGGCGTCCGAGCTGCTGTCAGAAGTGGTGCGCCTCAAGCACAGCGACACCCGCGAAGACCTGTACGCGCTCAACGAACGACTGACCGCCGGGCTGAAACTGTTTGAAGTGCGTGCGCTGCACAACGGCGCTGAAAGCAGCCAGGTGATGGCCGCGCGTTACGTGCTCTGCACTGTGGTCGACGAAGCCGTCGTCACCACGCCGTGGGGCAACGAAAGCGAGTGGTCGCAGATGAGCCTGCTCAGCAGCTTTCACAACGAAACCTTCGGTGGCGAGAAGTTCTTCCAGCTGCTGGATCGCCTGTCGAAAAACCCGGTCAAGCATCTGCCGATGCTGGAGCTGATGTACCTGTGCCTGTCCCTCGGCTTCGAAGGCAAGTACCGGGTGCAGGCCCGCGGCATGCTAGAACTCGAAGGCATCCGCGACGCCTTGTATCGGCAGATTCGCCAACTGCGCGGCGACGTGCCTCGTGAGCTGTCGCCGCATTGGGAAGGCTTGAATGATCAGCGCCGCAGCCTGGTGCGCATCGTGCCGGCGTGGATGGTGGTGCTGTTCACCGTGGTCTGCCTGGTGGTGATGTATTCGGGCTTCGCCTGGGTACTGGGCGAGCAACGCGAAACCGTTCTGCAACCTTATCAGCCGCTAGATCCGGCCGCGGTCCAGCCGCAGTCGCAGCCGTAAACAGGGACGTGTGATGAAAAAGTTTTTCAAGAAAGTCGGCGCATTCCTGCGCCAGACCTGGGTCTGGACCCTGCTGCTGGTGCTGTTCGTCGCGCTGCTGGTGTGGTTCGTCGGGCCACTGCTGGCGGTCAATGACTACAAATTCTGGGAAGGTTCGACCTCCCGCCTGCTGACCATCAGTGTGCTGTTCCTGATCTGGGGCCTGACCATGGTCTTCGTCAGCTGGCGCGCCGGTGTGCGCAAAAAGGCTGTGGAAGAAACCGAAGACGGCCAGGACCGTATCCGCCGCGAAGAGCTGATCGACGAAGAAGAGAAAGAGTTGAAGGTGCGTTTCAAGGATGCCCTGAAAACCCTGAAGACCTCGAGCCTGTATCGCGGTCGCAGCGAACGCTGGCGCAGTGATTTGCCGTGGTACTTGCTGATCGGCCCGCAGGGCAGCGGCAAGACCAGCCTGCTGGACTTCTCGGGCCTTGAGTTTCCGATCAACAAGATCGACCGCAAACTCACCCGCGACACCCTCGGTACTCGGCATTGCGACTGGTACTTCGCCGATCACGGCGTGCTGATCGACACCGCCGGGCGTTACCTGACCCAGCCGGATGCCGAAGTCGATGGCAGCGCCTGGAGCACCTTGCTTGACCTGCTGCGCAAGCGTCGCCGCAACCGTCCATTGAACGGCGTGCTGGTGACCATTCCGGTGGAAACCCTGCTGGGCGGCAGCGAGCAAGACCTCGACACCTTGGCCCGCCAGGTGCGTGCGCGTCTGCAAGACGTGCATCAGAAACTGCACGTCGACGTGCCGATTTATCTGGTGCTGAGCAAAGCCGATCGCCTGCTCGGTTTCGACGAGTTCTTCGATCAGCTGACCCGCGAAGAAAGCGATCAGGTACTCGGCACCAGCTTCCGCAAAGAGCAGAGCGGAACTGACGTGGCCGTGCTGCGCGCCGAGTTCGAAGAGCTGCTGCGTCGCCTGAACAGCCAGGTGATCATGCGTATGCACCAGGAGCGCGACACCCAGCGTCGTGGTCGCATCCTCGACTTCCCGCATCAACTGGGGCAGATCGGCGAGCGCCTGTGCCTGTTCGTCGACATGGCATTCACCGGCAACCGCTACCAGCGTGTCAGCCAGTTGCGCGGTTTCTACCTGACCAGCGCACCGCACCTGACTCAAGAGATGGACCAGACCACCGCCGGCATCGGCGCGAACCTGGGCATGAACGCCGGCGTGCTGCCGACCCTGCGCAGTGGCCGTTCGCGGTTCATTCACCATTTGCTCAGCCGGGTGATTTTCCCCGAGGCCGATCTGGCCGGTCTGGACAAGCGCGAACGCAGCCGCATCCACTGGGGCCAACGTGCGTTGTACGTGGGCGCATTGGCGGCACTGGCGCTGTTCGGCATGCTTTGGGCCGGCGGTTTCTCGGCCAACTATGAGCGTCTGGAAAACCTGCGCTCCCTGGCACAAACCTGGAAGCAACAACGCTCGGCCCTGACCGCTCGCGATGATTCCATGGCGGTGCTCAAGACCCTCGACACCAGCTATGCGGCCACCCAGGTGTTCCCGAACAAAGGTGACGTGTCGTATCACGAGCGCGGCGGCTTGTACCAAGGCGAAGACGCCAATCCGGTGGTCAAGAGTGCCTACGAGCGTGAGCTTGAAGCGCAACTGCTGCCACGGGTCGCGACGCTGCTGGAAGGGCAGATCCGCGCCAACATGAAGGACCGCGAACGCCTGCTCAACAGCCTGCGTGCGTACCTGATGCTGAACATGAAAGATCGCCGTGATGCCGCTTGGCTCAAGGATTGGGTCGCCACTGACTGGTCCCTGCGCTACGCCGGTAACACGGCGGTGCAGAATGGCTTGAACACTCACTTCGAGCGTTTGCTCAAGCAGCCGTTTATCTACCCGCTGAACGATCAACTGGTGACGCAGGCCCGTCAGGTGCTGCGTAGCGAGTCGCTGGCCAACGTGGTTTACCGGATGCTGCGCGAGCAGGCTCGCGTTCTGCCGGAATACCGTTTCAGCCAACACTTGGGCCCACAGGGTGCGCTGTTTGTCGGCACCGATTACGTGATTCCGGGGTTCTACACCCAACAGGGTTATCAGCAGTACTTCTCGGTCCAGGGCACTGCGCTGGTTACCGATATCCTGCGTGACAACTGGGTGCTGGGCGAAGGCTCGGGCATCAGCGGCATGGACTTGCGTCGTCTGATGGTTGAACTGGAGCAGCTGTACTTCCGCGACTACGCCAACTTCTGGAGCGAAGCGGTCGGCCAGGTTGCCTTGCCACCGATCAACGACGCCGGTGAAGGCGCCGAGCAACTGGCGGGCCTGACTTCCGCCAACTCCCCAGTGCTGCAATTGCTGGTGGAAGTGCGTGAGAACACCCGTTTCCAGGTCATCGCAGACAGCGCTGATGAAGCCGCCGATGCGGCTGACAAGCTGGGCGAGAAGGGCGGCAAGTTGGGCAAACTCGCTGCGGCCGCCGTGGACAAAGCGTCGGACATGGCCAAGAACTTGCCGGACACCGCGAAGAAATCCCTGCAACGTCGCTTCGAACCGCTGCACCGTTTGCTGGATGACAACAACGGCCCGGCCGCTGATCTGACCCCGGCCCTGACGGCGCTCAACGACCTGCAACTGCAACTGTCGAGCCTCGCTCGGGCCAGTGCGCCAGAGCAGGCTGCGTTCGAAATGGCCAAGACCCGCATGAGCGGCCAGCGTGATGCGCTGAGCAACTTGCGCAACGCGTCGAACCGTCTGCCGCGCCCGGTAAGCGTATGGTTCAACGTGCTGGCTGAAGACACTTGGCGTCTGGTGCTCAACGATTCCTATCAGTACCTGAACCAGCGTTATCAGAGCGAGCTCTACAGCTTCTACGGCAAGGCGATCAACAAGCGTTACCCGTTCAGCGCCCATAGCACCAGCGACGTCGCGATCAGCGACTTCCGCGAGTTCTTCAAGGCCCAGGGCATCGCCGACCGCTTCTTCGAGAACTACATGCGTCCGTTCGTGAGTGGCGATCCAGGCAACTACCGCCTGCGCAGCATTGACGGTCACAGCATGCCGATCTCCAAGGTCTACCTCGACCAGATGGCCGCGGCACAAGTGATTCGCCAGAGCTTCTTCGCCATCAACCCGGCCGAACCGCAAGTGCAGTTCAAACTGGAGCCGTACACCCTCGATCCGGCCGTCAGCCGTTCCGAGTTCAAGTTCGGCGACAAAACCATTGAATACCGTCACGGCCCGATCGTGCCGGTGTCGTTCAAATGGCCGACCGACGCTGAAGACGGTCGCACCAGCCTGGTCCTCGACAAAATGGCCGGCCGCCCGATCGGCATCGAGAAGAACTCCGGCCCATGGTCGCTGTTCCGTCTGTTCGACCTGATGCAGACCGAGTACCTGATGGGTCGCGACGTGCTGGTACTCAAGGCTGACGTGGGTGGCCTGCGCGCCAACTACTTGCTGTCGAGCCAGCGCACGCCGAACCCGTTCGACATGGGTGTGCTGCGTACTTTCCGTATGCCGGTGCAGCTCTGATGCTGGTTGCCAGTCCCTGGCGCAGCGCTGCGCGTACCGATCCAGGCAAGGTTCGGGCGCGCAACGAAGATGCTTTTCTCGACTGTCCACAGCAGGGGCTGTGGGTGGTCGCGGACGGCATGGGCGGTCATCAGGGTGGCGACATCGCCAGCCAGTTGATCGTCGCCAGCCTGGCGGAATTGCCGGTGCAGAATGACTTCGACGAACGCCTCAAAGGTATTCGCCAGTGCCTGCACTGGCTCAACCGCCGCTTGGGGCAGGAGTTGACCGTCACCGCCGGCCGTCACGACAGCATCATGGGCAGCACCGTGGTGGCGCTGCTGGTGGAAGGCAATCGCGCGGCCTGCATCTGGGCTGGCGACAGCCGCTGCTACCTGTGGCGCGGCCAGCGCTTGTATCAGCTGTCCAAGGACCATTCGCTGCAACAGCAACTGATCGACGAGCAGAACATGAGTGTCGAAGACGCTCGTGCGCATCCTGCTGCTCATGCGCTGACCCGTGCGGTCGGCGCTGCCGAGCAACTGACGCTGGATGTGTTGGAACTCGAGGTCTATCCCGGCGATGCGTTTCTGTTGTGCAGCGACGGTTTGTATCAAGGGCTGACTAGCGACGCCTTGGGCAACGCCCTGAGCCTGACCGCGCCGCACGTTGCGCTGGAGCGTCTGTTCGACGGCGCTCTGCGTGGGTCGGCCCGGGACAACCTGACTGCCGTGGTGATCCGCCAATGACCGAATTCATGCCACCGTTCGACGACCTGCTGGTGACCGAGGAAGAAGCCAATAACCTGACTTACTTCGCCTTCGCCAAGCCTCTAAACGGAAAGCCGCATCAGGCCGAGCCTGCGTTGGCGCCGACCCGGGCCAGCGTCGGTGAACTGCCCGACGTGCTGGCGGGACGTTACCGCATCGAGCGCCTGCTCGGTGCCGGTGGCATGGGCGCGGTTTACCGTGCACGGGACTTGCTGAGCGAACAGTTCGGCGATCCCGACCCTTACATCGCGCTGAAAATCCTCAGCGAAGAATTTGCCGAATCGCCGGACGCCAGTGCCTTGCTCTACAGCGAGTTCGCCCTGACCCGACGACTGCGCCACGACAATGTGCTGCGACCGCACACCTTTGAAGTGGACACCGACTGCCAGCGCGCCTTCATCACCATGGAACTCATGCGTGGGCTGACCCTGGACAAATTACTCTGCGAGCGGCCCCTGGGCCTGCCGTGGAAAGAACTGCGTGACATCGCGCTGCCGCTGCTCGACGCGCTGGCCTACGCCCACGCTCGCGGCGTGCTGCACGGTGACATGAAGCCGAGCAACGTGATGCTCAGCGAAGAAGGCGTGCGCCTGTTCGACTTCGGCCTCGGCCAGGCGCAAGAGGGCATCTTGCCCGGCCTGCCGCACCTGAGCCGCAACCGCTTCAACGCCTGGACCCCCGGCTACGCCGCCCCCGAACTGCTCGAAGGCCAGACGCTGTCGGCCAGCGCAGACGTGTACGGCGTGGCCTGCGTGATCTACGAATTGGCGGGCGGCAAACACCCGTTCCGCCGCTTGCCCTCGACCGAGGCCCGCGACGGCCAACTCGACCGCGAGCTGCACGCCCCTCGAAATCTACCGAAACACTGCTGGCCAGCCCTGCGAACGGCGCTGGCTTTCGATGCGGCCAAGCGCACCATCACCGCCGCCCAATTGCGTGACGCCCTGGGCGCCACTTCGTCTTTGCTGCAACGCCTGCGACTGCGGGCGTAACGGATGACTACCGAACAGGGAGCAAGCAATGTTCAACTCAGCTAACGAAACGCACTTCAGCCTCACCGTCGAAGACTACGCCGGCGACCTGCAAGTGCTGTCGTTCACCGGCACCGAAGGCATCAGCCAGCCGTATCGCTTCGACTTGGAACTGGTCAGCGAAAACCCCGACCTGGACCTGGAAAAGCTCCTGCACAAACAGGCTTTTCTGGCGTTCGACCCGAAGGGTTCCGGCATCCACGGCCAGATCTACCGCGTCGCCCAAGGCGATGCCGGCAAGCGCCTGACCCGCTACAAAGTCTCCCTGGTGCCGCAGCTACAATACCTGCATCACCGCACCAACCAGCGCATCTACCAGCAGATGTCGGCGCCGAAAATCATCGCGCTGATCCTCGAAGAACACGGCATCAAAGGCAACGCCTACCGCTTCCAGCTGAGCACGCCGTGCCCGGACCGCGACTACTGCGTGCAATACGACGAAACCGACCTGCACTTCGTCCAGCGCCTGTGCGAAGAGGAAGGCATTCACTACCACTTCCAGCACAGCGAGAAAGCTCACCTGCTGGTGTTCGGCGACGACCAGACCGTGTTCCCGAAACTCGGCCAGCCAACGGCCTACGTGCAGGGCAGCGGCATGGTCGCCGACGAGCCGGTGATCAAAGGCTTCAAACTGCGCCTCGAAACCCGCACCGGCCGCGTCACCCGCCGCGACTACGACTTCGAAAAACCGCGCCTGCAACTTGAAGCTGCGTACAAACCCGACGGCGAAAGCACCGAACCGGATCTGGAAGATTACGACTACCCCGGCCGCTTCCTCGACCGCGCGCGCGGCAAGTTCCTCAGCCAACGCGCCCTCGAACGCCACCGTGCCGACTACCAGCAAGCCGAAGGCAAAAGCGATCAGACCACCCTGGTCAGCGGCCACTTCCTGGAAATGTCCGACCACCCGCGCACCGAGTGGAACGACCTCTGGCTGCTCACCGAAATCGTCCACGAAGGCAAACAACCGCAAGTCCTCGAAGAGTCCGTGACCAGCGACACCACCGACAACAAAGACGACTTCCACCAGGGCTACCGCAACCGCTTCCTCGCCACCCCGTGGACCGT
Source organism: Pseudomonas sp. JL3 (assembly GCF_031570575.1). Taxonomy (NCBI): domain Bacteria; kingdom Pseudomonadati; phylum Pseudomonadota; class Gammaproteobacteria; order Pseudomonadales; family Pseudomonadaceae; genus Pseudomonas; species Pseudomonas sp. JL3. Next base: position 25,721 of record NZ_JAKWJK010000022.1, on the reverse strand, counting down.
GTTCTACCGCCCCGCGTTGCAACACCCCAAACCCCGCGTCCTCGGCAGCCAGACCGCCATGGTCACCGGCCCCAAAGGTGAAGAGATTCACTGCGACCCATACGGCCGCATCAAAGTGCAATTCCACTGGGACCGCGAAGGGTTGGCGGATGACAAAACCAGCTGCTGGATGCGCGTGTCTTCGAGTTGGGCCGGGGATCGCTATGGCGCCATCGTCATTCCGCGCATCGGCATGGAAGTGCTCGTTACGTTCCTTGAGGGTGATCCCGATCAGCCGTTGGTGACGGGGTGCCTGTATCACAAGGAAAACCAGGTTCCCTACGAGTTGCCGGCGAACAAGACTCGCACCGTGTTCAAAACCCTCAGCTCCCCGGGGGGCGGTGGGTTCAATGAACTTCGCATTGAAGACAAGAAGGGTGCGGAGCAGATCTTTATTCATGCCCAGCGGGATTGGGATGAAAACATTGAGCATGATCAGAAGATTCGCGTCGGCAATGAACGGCATGACACGGTGGTGAAGAACACCTACACCGAGCTCAAGGCTGAAGAACATCGCACCACGATTGCCGACCGCAAGGTTGAAGTGAAAGCCGACGACCACCTGTCTGTGGGGCAAAATCAACACGTCAAACTCGGCACAGCTCAGTTGACCTATGCGGGGAAAGAGATCCACCTCAAATCCGGCGACAAAATGGTGATTGAGGCGGGGATGGAACTTACGGTTAAAGCGGGAGGAAGCTTCATCAAGCTGGATGCTGGCGGTGTGACCGTGGTGGGGCCAGTTGTGAAGATCAACGCTGGGGGGGCGGCGGGAAGCGGAACGGGTATTGGGATTCTGGTTCCCGGACTGCCGATGATTGCTGATCAGGACCGGGCGGGCAGTGTGCTGAAGAATGAGGCGATTAAAAGCTATTACGAAAAAATTCAATTCGTAACGAGTTCTGGTGATCCAGTTGAGGGGCTTACTGCCGCATTTATTTTGCCCAACACAGCTTCCCCGTTGAGGTTTCGCAGTGATGCTGATGGCCACTCCCCTCAGGTAAAAGCGGACTCGGTGCAAACTGCCGACGTCCACCTTGTATGGGACAGCTTTGGTGTTCCTGATGGGGCAGATGATTACGAACGGAGTCGGAAAAAATGAGTAGTGCACCCACCCCTTTAGCAAAAGTTGAAATTAACAAGGCCAAAAATGATCCCCCGCGACAGATCGAGGCGACGTGCGCGCATTTGTGGTCTCTTGCGCAATTTCACGCAATAAAACGGTTGAGTACCTACAGGAAGGAGTACTACCTGTTCGGTGAGTCAAAATGGATGCTTGTCGGTGACTTTAGTACCCGTGCTGCCCGTATTGCCGGTGTATATGCTTCTTTCTATTTGGAAGAAGAAGATGGCGGCAAGAAGGAATTTAAGGGGCGGTTTTATTGGATGGGATTGGCTGCATTTGCAAGCAAGCAAGTCATGTGCGGTCTAGATTTTACAAAAATTGCTACCGCTGCGATGCCTATTGGTAAACCCGTGATTGATATTGGGAAGAATGGTCTAGGTAAAGGTAATTTTTGGTTGTTTCAAGATATTTTTTGCTGGCATTGGTTTTATAGTAAGTACCCAAACAAATTTGAAGGTTGTTCGGGAGGTCGTAATAGTGAGAAGTTTGAAGAAATAATAAAAACAGGTTTGAAAATTCTGCCCTGGGCTCAGGAGTCTTTGGGTGTCATTGATAATTTTAAAATAAAGCAGGAAGTAACTGATGCCTTTTCAACTATCAAAAAAGTTGAGGGGAAGGCGCCAGGAAAAGAGAGGCAGGATCTTCAGTATAAATCGCTCATTGCGACGGCAAATCATGAGCAGTTAAATATACTGCAACCACTTATATATGAAGATCCAGTGTTTAAAGCAATTCTTGACGTCCAGAAAAAATCAGAAGGGATGCCGCTTGTGCCTTTGCGGTCAGCTGCATTTTCAACAGCTTGCGACGTAAAAGAGCCAGAGCTGAGAGAGCAGATGTATGAAGGTGATTTATATAACGCTCAGAATCGGATGGAATTTATTCAAAAAATCGCCGATAAATATCATGGGCTCATGATAAATAGAAAAGAATACATGGAAAGAATGATTACTGAGATATCTGGATGGAGAAACAAACCGTGAAGTGGTATTGGATCTTACCGTTCCTCTGTCTCGCTGGATGCGATAGCGCCAAAAATGAAGGTGCCAATGAAATGAAAAATGAAGCAGTTAACATGAGTGTCGAATTGGGTAGCCCTGTCGAGACCCTATTGAAGAAAGGCCCATTGGAATTCACCGCCGATTGCTTGGATGCGGTAAACATGTGCTGGTATGAAATTAGGCGCGGAGGTAAGGATCAAGCGCTGATGAACGTAACCGTCACTCAGCCAGACAGTTCTCTCGAAATAAAACAAGTGGTAGGTCTTAATGTTGTCGTAGATGGCGATGTAACTCAGGATGTTGAAGAGGTTGTGCTTACTCTCCGAGGATTGCCAGATAATAGTTCTCATGAAGAAAATAAGAAGCTTGTATACAAATTGATATCTGACCTCAAAGTCGGTGGTTGGAGGAAATATTATTTTCCTTCCGATCCTCGCATTTCCAGCTCGGAGTTAAATAAATTTGACTGGAAGGATGATGTTTTTGGCGGAACGCCATTAAGCCATCCGTTGTTTGATCCTGATCACGAAATGAGTTTGGATGACTGGCTGGCAGGTGATGGGTTTTATGATTGGTATTTGTACAGTGGTCATTACATTAGCCATATCAAAGTACAAAGAAGAAATTCCGCCACTGATCCATCCCGGACAGGTGTATACCTTGTAAAAATCGAGTTCAAGTCTCTGGATAATTTCTGGAGGACGGACTTCGAGGAGGCAGTTCGACCTAGATGGAAAGAGTTGTTTCCAGCTCATTTGCAACAGCTCCTCCAACGGCGTTCGGAAACAGAAGATCAAGCTCAAGCCGCTGGGGTGAAGATAGATGAAAGCTACAAAGCGCCGATTATGGAGCAAGTCAGATAGGTGAGATAAGAGGATGGATTTATTTCGAAAGTAAATCCATCCCCTTACTTCTCTTATGTTTTAACTTGTTGCACTTTCATCTCTAACTCATCCAGACGGTCCAAAGCTCGTTCCACCAAAAGTTGTACTCCATCCGCCATCCTGCTCAGCGCCAAGGCTACGGATCGCCGAGTGCCTTCCACATCGTCTGCCAGATCGGCGGCGATGGCGCTTATGGACAGCAGGTCTTCGGAGGCGTTGGCCAATAGAGCTTCAGTGTCGATATCGGGGGAGACGGTGAAGAGATTGCCTTTACGACGTTTGGCTGGTTTTTCGTTGGCCGGGGGGAAGTAATGGGCGAAAGCGCGGTCAGCAGCTTCTTTATTGAGTTTTTCGGTGTCGAGGAATTCTTCAGTAGAGGTACCAGATTTGTCTGGCGGATTGGGCGTGACCTTGAACATGTATGTATCTCCATCTGTATTTTGGGAGCCACCACCGTTCGCTTGCACGCGAATAAGGTGGCAACTGTGCGCAGGTATGCAAGACCGGGCAGACGGACCCCGGCAGATCGCTCTCGAAAGAAAGATCTCCCACGCACAGCCGCCATAAAACAGGCGCCACGAGCAGTAATCTGCTCGACCAGCGACCAATGACGTTGTGCGTCGTCTTTTACCCGGACTTGTAGTAAAAGGGGTCGGATTTATTTACTGGATAGGGTTGTCCATCAATAAATAAATCTGTCCACTTTCTCCTTAAGAGGCAGAAGCAGTGATTGACAAAAAGGGGACGGATTTATTTGTAAAGTAGGTTGGCTTTCGATAAATAAATATGTCAAAAATTTTAAACTAAATGGAATTAAGCCCTGTGGTTAAAGATATAATTTTCTTGGCATGCTCAGCATTTTTTGTATCTAGCGTTGCTACCGTTCAAGCAGAACCGTTCTATTCCGCGAAGATATTACAAGCCGATTATTCTGCCGCCCCTAACCTGAGACTACTAATTAGAATTCAAGATGTAGAAACGGGAAGTAATGAGCCGAGCGGCTCTACTCGAGCGGACTGTATGCGTGCTAGCAAGTCAGCTGCTCAACCTGGGCCAAACCCCTGCTTTTCTTTCGAACTGGATGAGGGAAATGGAAATGTCAGTGTTTTAAAGCAGACTCTGCTAAATGATCCGCAGCGGGGAAGCGACCCAATTTATATTGAGTTGCTTTACAAGTCGGAGCAGACAAAAAATCAATATGGGTGGTTTGATAATAAAACGGTTAAGCTAAGAGTTGATGACAATAATGGATTGAATAACTGGGATGCGGATCTGCCTCAGAGTTTGCCTCAAGTAAAAATAGTGCAAGAGAGCGATATTTATCAGTTGGTTTTGGCGGATGCGGATGCGCTGCTTAACTCGGCTTACCATGATAAGGCAAATCGTTTAAGTGACGAAAAAAGAACCGCGTTTCGTGAGGTTCAACGAGCTTGGATGAAGTTTCGGGATCTCGAGTGCGTAAAGTCTATATATGGTGAGCAATCTGCTAGTTGCTTGATTCGTCTGACCCTTGATCGTGCCAGGCAAATCGCGGTTGCTCCGCCATCAAAGTAGCTGAAATAAACTTAAAAATAGGTATGTTCCATAATCAAGGATTGAAGACAGTGAAACGCTTTGTTTTAGGGTTAACCAGTGTGCTAATCGCGTTCGCGCTACTGCCGGTTTCAGCCGCGTTCGCCCAAGACGACTGCAGTGAAATCAGCTCTAGCTCGCAGGTTGTCCCGTGTTCCGAGGCTGCAAAGAATTCCGCAGATTCTCAGTTGAATACGAGCTATCACCAACTGATGGCAAGGCTTGAATCTCAATATTCAGTTGACCCGAAATTAGGGGGGGAGTATTCGACGCAGGTAAAGGAATCCCAGCGTGCGTGGATCAAATTACGGGATACGAATTGCACCGTAGAGGCGTTCGAGATTGAGGCAGCCATGCCGGCTCATGTGGCGGTTGTGAACAATTGCATTGCAAAGATGAGCCGGGAGCGTTCGGCTTATTTGGATGGGATCGCGCCTGAGACTGTGGGTCGTTCAGGCAGTGGGGGCGGGGGAAGTGCTTCGTGTCCTTTCTCAGACTTCGCGCAGTTTCTGCCAGTGTTTTCCGCCAATGCCGAGTCCCAGAAGCGCCTAACCGCACTGGCGGTAAAAATATTGGTATTGAAGCGCACCTCGGACCCTGGTCAATTTGAACCGCAAATTACTGCGGAGACTGGCTCCAGTTTGGCGTTTCCGTTGATGGCCGCGATGGAAGGCAAAACTGAAGGGGTTGAGATCGAAACAGTTGATGACACTCACATGAACGTTGTGGATAAACGGGCCGGTAACAGCAACATCAAGATTTTTAACTTTGCTAAAAAGTCGTGCTGGTCGCTGGTGGGGATTGAGGATTGGTCGATCAGCGAGAAGGAGCTTGTCGCACCCGGTAGACCCGGAATGAGCCGCGCCGAGAACTTCTGTTATCAACGCGCAGAGGGTTTGGGTGGTTTAGGGGCACTTGAACAATACCGATTGACTAAGGAGCTGTATGAAGCGTCCTTGGGAAATTACGTATGTGCTGCAGAGTCGGGTGATCCACAGGCGAGTCTGTCGGCGGCAATTTTGAGTCTTTCGCAGATGGCACCTCAATTGGAAACCAGCAAGCTTGAGGCATTGTTTAAAGCCGCAGCAACGACGCTGCCGGACGGGGCGCTGAGTCTTTCCATGTTTTACTGTACTGGTAATTCCACCGATTATGACGGCCCTTGCCAGCACCCCGAACAGGCAGAAAAGGAGCTGATTCGCGCGGTTTCCATGGGTTCTACGAATGCGCTCAACTCTCTGGCTTCCTCTTTTGAGAGTGGCGACCTAGGAACCAAAGATATGTCTCGAGCGTTGGCCTGTTATCAATTGTCTGCCGGCAAGGGTGACCAGGCGGGTATCAACAACGTGAAGCGCTTGGAATCACAAAGCACAGAATCGAACAAGGCAAGTCACTGCATCTAAAGCTCCGAGCGCAGACGTGACCAATGCATTTTGAATGAAAGAAGGGGACGTTAAGTCCCCTTCTTATTTTTGCTACGCCTTCGCCCGATGCTCCGCCGGATTCGGCGAATCAATATGATCCAGCGCTCGCTCTACCAACAACTGCACCCCATCCGCCATTCTGCTGAGCGCCAGGGCGACTGAGCGGCGGGTGCCTTCGATGTCGTCAGCCAGGTCGGCGGCGATGGCGCTGATGGACTTCAGGTCTTCGGAGGCGTTGGCCAGGAGGGCTTCGGTGTCGATGTCGGGGGAGACGGTGAAGAGTTTGCCTTTGCGCTTGGGTTTTTCGTTGGGTGGCGGGCCGAAATGGTGGTCGAGGGCGCGTTCGGCGGCTTCGTGGAGTTTTCTGGAGTCTAAGGATTCATAGGGGGATGTGGCTGGGTTTTCTGGTGGATTCGGTGTTGGCTTGAACATAAAGTGTTACTCCAAAATTTAAGGAGCTGACACCGTTTCGCGTGCACTTCGAAAGAGGTGGCAGCTGTGCATAGGTGTGCAAGACCGGTGGAGTCACCCGGCAGACCCGAAGGTCTCCCATACACAGCAGCCATAACGATTCGCGAGCATAGGAAAACGCTCGATGAATTGCCATAACCGAATGTGTACTCCATCGGACTTGCACGTCCGAGTCACCGATTTTGCGGTGACGAACAGAGGTTATCGGTGAAGGTGAGGGCTGCCTAGTTCACGGACAGCCCGGCGTTTTGAAGGAAATGTCCGAGAGGTTTGAGGGCATCAAGATCAAAAGATCGCAGCCTTCGGAAGCTCCTACAGAAATGTGTTTCTTCAGGTGTAGGGCGGGTGTTGGGTGTGACGCGGAGCGTCACGGGATGCATTACCACGCGGGAGCGTGGGAACGATCAGAGTTGAGGCGGGAAAGCGTGACTTGGTGGTCATCATGCGGGAAAAGTGGTTTATCTTCTTCTAACGTAAGTCGATGGTGGCGTTCTGGCTTGGAGCGGCTACACTGCGCCGGCCGTTCATTTTTCTTTTGAGGCTGTGCGCATGAAATTTCGTTTTCTTCTGTGGATGCTGGGTTTGTTGATGGGTAAGGCCAGTCGGACTAATCCTGCGTTTCAGCAGCAGTTGGGTGACAAGGCATTGGTGTTTCAGCTACAGACCCTGGACGGGAAGGTGGCGCGGCATTTCGTGGTGAAGGATCAGCGCATTACCAGCAAGTCCGGCGTGTATGCCGAGCCGGCGTTTGCGATTGCCTTTAAGGATGCGGCGTATGGTTTTGCCACGATGCAGGCGAAGAACAAGCAGTTGGCGTTTATGACGGGGATTCAGGACAAGTCGATTCAGATCAAGGGCAACCCGGCGCTGGTGATCTGGTTTCAGGGGTTGACCAAGTATTTGAAGCCGAGGAAGGCGAAGCCGAAGGTGTAGGCCCCAGAGCGGTGTGTCTGCCTTACTTTTGGGTTGAGTTTGCTGCGCAACTGAACGGGGCAAGCCCGTTCCTACAGGGTTTATTTGATCCCCCTGTGGCGAGCCTGCTCGCGATTGTTTTTAGGTCTGGAGAATTGCGAGGCGAGTTCGGCCTCAAGACCATTGCTGATGACGTCGTTTGGCTTTGTCACGGGTCTTGGAAAAGGGACGCCCATTAGCTGGTCTTACAGGGGGTGATCAGATCAGTGGCTCCACAAGTCAGTCATCTGGCTTCCAATGAATATTGAACTGTCATTTGTAACAGGTGTTTCGGGCGCTGCCCTCGTGCTCCACTGTGACTGTGTCCCTAGAAGGGCATCTTTTCACACCACGATGGAGCGCGGTCATGACCCAGGCACAGAGCAAAAAATCTGCGGAATTTTTAGATCCCACCTTCGGTAACGGCGGTGTTCTTGAGTTGCCTTTCGAAGAAATTGTTGGCAGGTTTCCTCATTCGGTTCTCCCATTACCTGATAAGAAATTACTGCTGCTCTTCAGCGCTTCGTCCTCAGAGAATTCTCCAACCAAGGTGGCACGACTGAATGAGGACGGTTCGCGTGATTTGCGATTTGGAAATCAGGGAATCGTCGAAATCCCATTCAAGGACGGGTCGTCATTTTCTGGCCGCCATCTGCGAGCTTTGGAAAATGGCGGATGGCTGATTACCGGCACCGTTGAACACTCGGACGGTTCAACTGATCTCGCGGTCGTTCGCCAACTTCAGAATGGGCAGCTGGACACTTCCTTCGGTCCTGAAAAGGACGGCAAAGTCACCCTCAATGTTTATGACCTTATCGATTCTCGCAGCATGCCTGGCGCTAGTTTTGTCACTCGCCGTCATGACGAAAAGAAGGCGGAGAAATCATCGGTAAGTGCGGTCGATGTCGGGACGGTGGCCGTCGGTCAGCAGGATGGAAAAATTGTCTTGGTCAGCACTGTTTTGTTCGCCATCGACTACCTGAGGGGAATTGCAGTGCGCCTGAATGCAGATGGCTCACTGGACACGACGTTCAATGGGAAAGGCTTTGTGCTTGTCGAGCTTCCAGGCGTTACTCATAACTGGAATTACGCTACTGGTGTGGCCGTCCAGCAGGACGGCAAAGTTCTGGTATGTGGTGATTTCAGCAGAGAGGGCCCAGAGGAATGGCCTGATGCTTATGTAATGCGCTATGACCAGGACGGTAACGTCGATGCGAGTTATGGCGACAATAAGAACGGCGTTGTGACCATCACTGACAGCAGTCGATGGCTTGACCTTGGCTCAATGGCCTTGAAGCCTGACGGTGGGGTTGTAGCAGTGGGGTCCGCAGGCCGCGATGGCAACCACGAAGGATTGATCGTCTCTTTAAACCCCAGCGGCAGTTTCAATCTTGTTTTTAACAATGGGAGACCACTGTTCTCCGATTTTACGGAGCATGGTGTTTCCTGGCGGCGTTGTGTTCTGCAAACGGATGGAAAGCTGGTTGTCAGTGGGCAAGGTGGAGGCACGTTTGTTGACGAGAATAGTTCGGTCGTGACTGCGCGTTATGACTCTAAAGGCTCTCTGGATGTGACGTTTGCGGGTAAAGGATGGGCAGTCTTCAACAATGAAAGCGGTATCGATCTGTTCCGGGGGTGCACAGTTATGGCGGATAACCGGGTGGTTGTTAGCGGCTACGCTTCCTTTGCTCCTCCGCCTCTTCCGGGATATGTGGTGCGCTACCTGGCTTGAGTCGGTCAGTTAGACCGGGTTGGATTCATCGCGGGCAAGCCCGCTCCCACAGGGATCGCCTGAATCCTGTGGGAGCGAGGCTTGCCCGCGATGCTTTTAGGCCTGGCTAAATTGTGAGGCGAGTTCGCGCAGCAGCACTTCAGCCTCAAGCACTTTGCTGACGACATCGTTGGCTTTGTCGCGGGTCAGGCCTACGCGCTCCAGCAAGGCATCGGGAATGTCTTCATCCGGCCCGGACCCAATCCCGCGACTACGCAGCAGACGCACAGCCAGACACACGAGGTTCGGGTATTCGGCGTAGTCACCGTCGTAGCTCGGGTCATGCTGGAAGCGCAGGGCGGTGGCCAGTTCTTCGGGCATGTCCCAGTAGCGCATCAGCCATGAGCCGATCTGTTCGCGGCTGATGCCCAGCAGGTGTTGTTCCACGTAGCTGTGGCACAGGTGCGGGTTGACCTCCAGGTGGCGGCAGATCAGCGAGAAGTGCGGCGGGAACACGTGGGCCAGTAGCAGGTAGCCGAAGTTGTGCAGCAGGCCGGCGAGGTAGGTCAGGCCGGCTTCCGGGCGCTGGGCGCGGGGCATGGCGCGGGTCAGGCCTTCGATGACGGCGGCGGTGTAGATCGATTGCTGCCAGTACGGCGTGGTGTGTTGCGGGTGGTCTTTGGGCAGGCTCAGGGTTTTGCCCAGGGCCAGGCCCAGCGCCAGGTTGATCACCAGGTCAAAACCCAGCACGCGGACGATGGCGTCTTCCACTGAACGAATCTTGCCCGGTGAGGCGTAGTACGGCGACGCTGCCCAGCTGACGACTTGTGCGGCCAGGGCCGGGTCGGTTTCGACGACGCCGGTGATGTCGTCGATGGTGGCGTTGGGGTCGACCCGCAGTTTGATGATTTTCTGCGCGGTCTCGGCCAGCGGCGGAATCTCGATGGTCGCTTCCAGACGTTGCTGGATGCGCCGCGCGGTGAACGCTTGCACGGCTTGGGTGATTTCCTCGCGGTCATCGTCGGGACGGTCGAGGTTCGGGCGGATGCGGTTCACCGCTTCGCCGAAATTGCCGGCGCTGGCCTTGGTCAGCATGGTTTTGAAATCGTCGCTGGTGATTTCCAGCAGCACGCCCGGCTCGCCCGAGTTGATCAGCAACATTGGTTCGCGCAGCAGGCTTTCTTCATACAGGCACGGCGAGCTGGTGAGTGCCGGCAGGCCGGGCAGCAGGCTCAGGTTGTGTTTGCCGAGCATTTTTACCAGGCGATCGGTAGATACAGCAGTCAACCGGCGGCCAGTGAGTTCGGCGAGGCGATTGAGGTCCAGCAATTGGCTCTGGGGGAACAGCACCATGAGCGCGCCGACGGCATCGTCCAGCAAAACCGCCTGCACTTTACGCGCGGCGTTCAGGCCGTGATGGTCGAGGACTTCTTCGTAGGCGATGCCCAGCTTGCCGAGCAGCAGCCGAATAACAGACGGAGCGTGCGGGGTTTCGGGGGCGAGGGCAGCTTCTGTCATGGTCTGTATCCGTTTGCAAACAATTGCAGGAGTATAACCAGCTTGTTTAAAGCCAGGGCCCAGAAACTGCGACAGTGCTCACACTTGGCCGTATTGCTGCCCATGGCGTAACCAACGGTCGAGCAGCGGGCTGACGTGATCCGGCCAGCGTTCGAGCAAGGCTTGGGCGGCGTCGCGCACGGCGGGCAGTAAATCGGCATCGCGCATCAGGTCCGCGACCTTGAATTGCAGCAGGCCGGTCTGGCGTGTACCGAGCATTTCGCCGGGGCCGCGCAGTTCGAGGTCTTTTTCGGCGATGACAAAACCATCGTTGGTTTCGCGCATGATGCCCAGCCGCTGACGGCCGATCTGCGACAGCGGCGGGTGGTAAAGCAGCACGCAATGGCTGACGGCGCTACCCCGACCGACACGGCCACGCAATTGGTGCAGCTGCGCGAGGCCGAGACGTTCAGGGTTTTCGATGATCATCAGGCTGGCGTTGGGCACGTCCACGCCGACTTCGATCACGGTAGTGGCGACCAGCAGTTGCAGGTTGCCGACCTTGAATTCGGCCATCACTGCGGCTTTCTCGGCGGGCTTCATGCGACCGTGGATCAGCCCGACCTTCAACTCGCCGAGGGCGGCGGTGAGGTCTTCAAAAGTGGTTTCGGCGGCTTGGCAGGTCAGCTCTTCAGATTCTTCGATCAGCGTGCACACCCAATAAGCTTGGCGCCCCTCGGCACAAGCGCCGCGCACCCGTTCGATCACTTCGACGCGCCGGGTGTCGGTGACCAGCACCGTGTTTACGGGCGTACGGCCGGGGGGCAGTTCGTCGAGGATCGAGGTATCGAGATCGGCGTAGGCGCTCATGGCCAGCGTCCGTGGAATCGGCGTGGCGGTCATGATCAGTTGGTGCGGACACATCCGACCGCCGACGCCTTTCTGTCGCAATGCCAAACGCTGCTGCACGCCGAAGCGGTGTTGCTCGTCGATGATCGCCAGCGCCAGGTTCTTGAATTGCACCTCTTCCTGAAACAGCGCATGGGTGCCGACCACCATTGGCGTGCCGTTGGCGATTTGCTCCAGCGCGGCTACGCGATTTTTACCCTTGAGCTTGCCGGCCAGCCACGCCACTTCAATGCCTAGCGGTTCGAGCCAGCGCTTGAAGGTGATGAAGTGCTGCTCGGCGAGGATTTCAGTGGGCGCCATCAGTGCGACCTGATAACCAGCCTCTAGCGCTTGCAGCGCGGCGAGGGCGGCTACGACGGTTTTGCCGGCACCCACGTCGCCCTGAATCAGCCGCAACATCGGTTCGTGTTGGCTAAGGTCGTAAGCGATTTCGTTGCCGACCCGTTGCTGGGCGCCGGTCGGCGTGAAGCCGAGGTTGGCCAAATACTGAGCGGGCAGCTTGGTGGCTTTCGGCATGGCCGGCGCGCGCAGGGCACGCATGCTCTCGCGCAGGCGCTGCTGGGACAGTTGGTGGGTCAGCAGTTCTTCGAAGGCCAAGCGGTGCTGGGCCCAGTGATGACCGAGGGCGAGTTCGTCGACATCGGCATCGGCGGGCGGGTGATGCAGGTAGCGGATCGCATCAGCCAGCGGCGCCAGTTGATAGTCCCGGGCCAGTTCAGTTGGCAGCCAGTCGGGCAGGCTGCTGGGGCCGAGCAGGGTCAGGGTTTGCATGCACAGCTGGCGCAAACGCTGCTGGGTCAGGCCTTCGGTGAGCGGGTAGACCGGGGTCAGGGTTTCATCCACCGGCGGTGGTTCGTCGCCGGTGATGGCGCGGTATTCCGGGTGGTAGATCTCCAGCCCCGACGCACCGGGCCGGGCTTCGCCGTAGCAGCGAATCCGCGTGCCGCGTTTCAGGCCTTCTTTCTGGGCGTTGCTGAAATGGTAGAAGCGCAGGCTGAGCCCACCGGTGCCGTCCTGTAGACGGACAACCAGGCTGCGGCGTCGGCCCATGACCACGTCGGCGCCGCTGACGGTGCCTTCGATCACGGCGTCTTGCCCGGGTCGCAAATGGCCGATCGGGACCACACGGGTGCGGTCCTGATAACGCAGCGGCAAGTGGAACAGCACGTCCTGGAGATTTTCCAGGCCGACCTTGGCCAGTTTCTCGGCCATGGCTTCGCCGACACCCTTGAGTGCCGTCACCGACACTTGCGACAACTCGGTCATGGCAGCGACTTAACCGGCCACCACCGGCGCTGGCGGCTTGGCCACCGAGCACAGGCGAATGGAGTCGGCGAGGATTTCAATCGCCTTCGGCCGCGGGAAGCTCGCGCGCCAGGCAATGGCCACGGTGCGGAATGGCACTGGCGCGCTCAATGGGCGCACTTCGATCACGCCGGGAGCGTAGTGATGGCTGTCCACCGCCGACAGCGGCAGGATCGAAATGCCCAGGCCGGAGGCGACCATGTGGCGAATGGTTTCCAGCGAGCTGGACTCCACCGTGGTGTGTTTGGCGCCATCGTTGCCTTTGGCCAGGGTCGGGCAGGCTTCCAGCACTTGATCGCGGAAGCAGTGGCCTTCGCCGAGCAGCAGCAGGCTCTTGTCGTTGAGCAGGGCGGCGTCGATGGATTCTTTTTGCGTCCACGGGTGCTGGGCCGGCATCAGGACGTAGAACGGCTCGTCGTAGAGCTGCAGGGTCAGCACGTCGGCTTCGTTGAACGGCAGGGCGATGATGATCGCGTCGAGCTCGCCGTTGCGCAGTTTGTCGCGCAGCACGTGGGTGAAGTTTTCTTCGATGTACAACGGCATCTGCGGGGCGACCCGGTGCAGTTGTGGAATCAGGTGCGGGAACAGGTACGGGCCGACGGTGTAGATCGCACCGACTTTGAGCGGCGCGGTCAGCTGATTCTTGCCGGCCTGGGCCAGTTCGCGGATGCCTTGGGCCTGTTCCAGGACTTTCTGTGCCTGGGCAACGATGCCTTCACCGACCGGAGTCAGGCGCACGGCACTCTTGCTGCGCTCGAAAATCAGCACACCGAGTTCGTCTTCAAGCTTTTTCACGCCCACCGACAGGGTCGGCTGGCTGACGTGGCAACGCTCGGCCGCATGGCCGAAATGCTGCTCTTGGGCGAGGGTAACGATGTAGCGTAATTCTGTGAGAGTCATAGCAAGCGTCCATGAAGTTGCGGGCCAAGCATACCGGCTGCAATCGATAGACGCACGTTATCAGACTGAGTGTGTTGAGTGACACAGGGCAATGCGGGTTTGCCGTTTCCAGATATGCAAAAAGGCACCTTTCGGTGCCTTTTTTGCGAGATCGCGGATCTTTCTGAAGTAAGCATGACCCTGTGGGAGCGGACTTGCCCGCGATGAGGCCATCACATCCAACATCTTCGCTGACTGTGATATCGCTATCGCGGGCAAGTCGGATCGCCGCACCGCCGCGCCCACAGGGATTTGTATTGCTTCTTAGCGGCGTCGTTCCAGCGAGTAAACAAATGGTGCAACGATTTCGATGGAGCCGTTGTTCAGCATGTCGGCCGGTGGTTTGGGCAACGGTTGGGCGCGGCGGATCATTTCCAGGGTGGCCCGGTCCAGATCGGCGTTGCCGGAGCGGCTCACCAGTTCGAACGACAACACATTGCCTTCAGCATCCACCACGAAACGCAGACGGTTCAAACCTTCCTTGCCCCGCGCCTGTGCGCTGGCCGGGTACTTTTTGTACTTGGCCAGGTGCGCGAGCAGGGTGCCTTGCCAGCTGGCCTTGGCGGCTTGCTGCGCCGGCGATGGACCGGGTGCCGGCTGAGCGGATTTCTCCGTCGGTGCCTGGGTCGGTTGCGCGTCGCTCGGTTTTTCCTCGGAGGGTTTCTCCTTTGGTGGCTCCGGCTTCTTCTCCACAGGCTTGGGCGGTTGAGGCTTCGGCTTCGGCTTGGGTTTGACCGGCTTCGGCACAGCAATCTCGGCCTTCGGCGCTTCAGCGAGTTTCGGCAGCGGCAATTCTTCCACCGGGGCCGGTGGCTGTGGCGGCGTGATCACCTTTGGCGGTGCGGGCGGTGGCGGGGCCGGAACCGGCGCCAGCTCGACCATCATTGCTTGCGGCGGCAGCTCGATCGGCGGGCGCGACGTCCAGTTCAGCGCCAGCGCAATGGCCAGCGCATGGACGCCCAGCACTACGGCCAGGCTCCCGCTGTAACGCGTCAGCTTTTGGCGCGTGTTGATCATTTCTTGGCTGCCGTCTCGAGTCCGACCAGGCCGACCTTCAGGTAACCGGCGGCGCGCAGGGCGTCCATCACGCTCATCAGGTCGCCGTAGTCCACGCCTTTATCGGCCTGGAAGAAGATCGTCGTGTCTTTCTTGCCCTGGGTCTTGGCGTCGAGTGTGGCGCCGAGGGTTTCGGCCTTCACTTCGTCTTCGCCGAGGAACAGGCGCTGGTCGGCTTTTACGCTGAGGAACACCGGTTTTTCTGGCCGCGGCGCCGGTTTGGCGGTGGAGGCGGGCAGGTCGACCTTGATGTCCACGGTGGCCAAGGGAGCGGCCACCATAAAAATGATCAACAGCACCAGCATCACATCGATGAACGGTGTGACGTTGATTTCGTGGTTCTCGGCCAGATCGTCGTCTGCGCCTTCTTTCAAATGCAGGCCCATGGCCGATTACCCCACTTTCACCATGTGCGGTTGCGAGCTGCGCTCGGTCGGCAGGTGGTCGAGGTCACGGCTGACCAGCAGCAGGACTTCTGCCGAGGCGTCAGACACTTGCGCCTTGTAACCGGCAATGGAGCGGGCGAAGACGTTGTAGATGACCACCGCAGGAATCGCGGCAACCAGACCCAGCGCGGTCGCCAACAGGGCTTCGGCGATGCCGGGGGCCACGACGGCGAGGTTGGTGGTCTGGGTTTTGGCGATGCCGATGAAGCTGTTCATGATGCCCCACACGGTGCCGAACAGACCGACGAACGGCGCGGTGGAACCGATGGTGGCGAGTACGCCGGTGCCGCTGCTCATGTTGCGACCGCAGGCAGCGACCAGGCGCTCCAGGCGAAAGCTCACACGTTCCTTGATGCCTTCTTTCTCGCGGCTGTTGGCCGACAGGCGCATTTCTTCCAGCGCGTCGTGGACCAGCAGGTTGGCGAGGGTGCCTTCCTTGGCCGCCGTTACGCTGGCTTCTTTAAGGGTGGCGGCTTTTTTCAGGTGAGCGATTTCAGTGCGCAGACGACGCTTGGCGCCCATCAGCTCGAAGCCCTTGGCGATCCAGATGGTCCAGGTGATGATCGAGGCGATGGCCAGGCCGATCATCACGATCTTCACGATGATGTCGGCATTCTGGTACATGCCCCACGGCGACAAGTCATGGGCCATGCCCAGGGTATTATCAGCTTCGAGGATTTCCGGTACGTCAGCGGCGTCTACGGCCTGGACCGGATCGGTGGCGGCAGGTGTCACGGCAGGCGCGGTGGGTGTTTGAGCGGCAGCAGGCGGTGTGGCCGGTGCTTGTGCATCGGCGAAGGCGGCGGTCGGCGCCAGCATCAGACTGAGCAGCAGGGCGGCCACCGCGCTCCAGGCGCGAGGTCGTTTGGTTGGCGAAGCGGGGAATTGATTGGGTGTCATGCTGGCCGGACCTGAAAGGAAAAAACGGTAAATGTTCTTCCAGGCCTCGTGAGGCCGAGAACAAAAGTGGCGTGCATTATTGCAAGTAATTCTTGTTAACAAAAGTAATAGAGTATCTTTTTTTCCTTCATTGCTAGCCGCGTGTCCTTTGCCGACGCTAGTCTGTATCTTTGCGATAGGAGTTTTCTGATGTCCGCGCCTTCTGTTTTGATCGCCGGCTGCGGTGATGTCGGCAGTCGTCTGGCCACGCAATTGCTGGCTGCCGGGTGGGAAGTTCATGGCCTGAGGCGTGATGTCTCTCGCCTGCCTGACGGGATCATTGGCGTTGCCGGCGACTTGTTCAACAAGGACTGTCCTGAGACGTGGCCCATCGGTGCGGTGGATTACCTCGTGTATTGCGCGGCCGCTACCGATCACGATGAAGCCGGTTACCGCGCTGCCTATGTCGAAGGCTTGCAGCATGTACTGGAATGGCTGAACGACTACGGCCAGGTGCCCAATCGCCTGCTGTTCGTTTCCAGTAGCAGTGTGTATGGCCAGCAGAATGGTGAGTGGGTCGACGAGACTTCGCCGACTATTGCCTCAGGCTACTCGGGTCGATTGATGCTGGAAGCTGAGCAAGTGGCACTCCAGAGCGGCATCCCGGCGAGCATCGTGCGCTTGACCGGCATTTACGGCCCGGGCCGGGAATGGCTGCTGACCCAAGTGCGGCGCGGCTATCGCGTGGCCGTTGACCCGCCGCTGTACGGCAATCGCATCCACGCCGAGGACGCGGCGGGGTTGATGGCGTTTCTGCTTGAAGCCGATCGACGCGGGGTGGCGCTGGATGACATCTATATCGGAGTGGACGACGCGCCGGCGCCGTTGGCCGAAGTGGTGGGCTGGTTGCGTGAGTATCTGGGCGTGACCGAGTGGGCTGACGACGCGAGCGTCCGGCGCACGGGCAGCAAGCAGTGCAGTAATGCCAGGGTGAAGGCCTTGGGCTGGGCGCCTAAGTACCCGACCTATCGCGAAGGTTATGCCGCCATTCTCGAAGGCCGCGGCTGACTTCCAGTTGCACACAAGCCACTGTGGGAGCGGGCTTGCCCGCGATGGCGTCACACCAGTCACCATCAATGGTGCCTAATACATCGCTATCGCGGGCAAGCCCGCTCCCACAGGGTAATCTGTTGGCTGTTAGTGCCGGGTTACTGCTTTTCGAGCAACCACTTGCGATCACCCGGCGTAAACGAAGGCATCTCGTCCGCCAGTGCGGCATTCACTGTCTGGAAAATCTCCAGTTCCTTGCCCTTGCGCGCAAAGATCCAGGTGTTGCCCTGGCCATTCACCTGCAGCCAGATGTTGTCGTTGCCGCCGCTCATCGACGCGCAATCGCCCGCCAGGCACAGGGCATAACGATCTGCACCGGGCAGGCCGGCAACCTGGCCATCGGCCTGGAACTGCACGGTGTTGCCTTCGCCCGGGCCGCTGAGAATTTTCCAGCTGCCACCCATATAAGCCGAATACAGTGCCCGCTCGAAACTCGCGCCAATCGGTGCGCCTTCCGGCACCGGGACCGATGCGCGATCGAAGACTTGTTCCGGCTCGTTGTCGTTGGCGGCCTGGCTCAGTTGCTTGCCATCGCGCTTCAACTCACTGGCGGAGCTGCCATAAAAGTCGACTTTCCAGGCGCCGGACTCTTCGCCCAGCAGCTTGCCTTCGACATTCTCAAAACCATTGGTGTAGCGAGCCTGACCGGCTCTGGTGTTGATGTCCCACTCCAGATTCGGGCCATAGGCCTGGAGCGCTTCCCGCAGGGGGCCGCCTTTGGATGCAGCATCGATTGCCGACTGATTGATCCAGGTGCCGCTGATATCACGGTCGGCAGGGTCGCTGGCACAACCGCCCAAGAGAAGGGCGACCAGCGAGAGAGCTAGCGCTTGGCGCATGGTGGAATCCTTTCAAAACAAGATCGGCGCAGCTTTAGAGGGGCTGCGCCGGACGTATTACTCGATGACCAGAATGGCATCCATTTCAACCTGCGAACCCTTTGGCAGGGCGGCTACGCCGATGGCGGCGCGGGCTGGGTAAGGTTGGTCGAAGTACTTGCCCATGATCTCGTTGACCTTGGCGAAGTGGCTCAGGTCGGTGAGGAAGATGTTCAGTTTGACGATGTCCTTGAATGAACCACCGGCCGCTTCAGCCACGGCTTTGAGGTTCTCGAACACCTGGACGGTCTGGGCTTCGAAGCCTTCGACCAGTTCCATGGTTTTTGGGTCCAGAGGAATCTGACCCGACATGTAAACGGTGTTGCCAGCCTTGATCGCCTGGGAATAAGTACCGATGGCGGCCGGGGCCTTGTCGCTGTTGATAACGGTCTTGGTCATGTATGACTCCTTGTGAAGGGTGGGCTACGCGCGCATGCGGGTGATGCGAATCACCCCGGTCAGGGCGCGCAGTTTCTTGATCACGCGGGCCAGATGCACGCGGTCGTGCACACTGACCACCAGTTGGACCACGCTGATACGACCGTCGCGTTCGTCCATGCTGATTTTTTCGATATTGCCATCGGCCGCGTTGACGCTGCTGGCCAGCAGGGCGATCAGGCCGCGCTGGTGTTCCAGTTCGACGCGCAGCTCGACGTTGAATTCGCCGGTGACATCCTTGGCCCACGAGAGCTGGATGCATTTTTCCGGGTTGTGGCGGATTTCGCTGATGTTGCGGCAGTTGTCCAGGTGCACCACCATGCCTTTGCCTGCGGAGAGGTGGCCGACAATCGGGTCGCCCGGGATCGGCGTGCAGCACTTGGCGTAACTGAGCACCAGGCCTTCGGTGCCACGAATCGCCAGCGGACCTTCCGGGCTCGGCAGCTGTTCGCCTTCGCCAAGCAGGCGACGGGCGACCACGTAAGCCATGCGATTGCCCAGGCCGATGTCTTCGAGCAGGTCTTCGATCAGTTCGAGGCGGTATTCGTGGAGCATCAACTGCACACGCTCGGCCGGAATTTTTTCCAGGGAGCTGTCGAAGCCGTTGAGCACCTTGTTCAGCAGGCGTTCGCCGAGGCTGATGGATTCGGAGCGGCGTTGCAGTTTCAGTGCATGGCGGATGTGGGTCCGCGCCTTGCCGGTGACCACGAAGTTGAGCCAAGCCGGGTTCGGCCGCGCGCCGGGGGCGCTGACGATCTCGACCGTGGAGCCGCTTTGCAGTGGTTCGGATAGCGGCGCGAGACGACGATTGATCCGGCAGGCAATGCAGCTGTTGCCCACGTCGGTGTGCACCGCGTAAGCGAAGTCAACCGCCGTGGAGCCTTTGGGCAGCTCCATGATCCGGCCTTTGGGCGTGAACACGTAGACTTCGTCCGGGAACAGGTCGATCTTCACGCTTTCGATGAATTCCAGCGAATTGCCGGCCCGTTGCTGCATTTCCAGCACGCCTTTGACCCACTGGCGGGCGCGGGCATGAGTGCCTTTGGGCTGCTCGTCGCCGCTGGATTTGTACAGCCAATGGGCGGCGATGCCGTTGTTGGCCATCTCTTCCATTTCACGGGTGCGGATCTGGATCTCGATCGGTACACCGTGCATGCCGAACAGCGTGGTGTGCAGCGACTGGTAGCCGTTGGCCTTGGGGATCGCGATGTAATCCTTGAAGCGCCCCGGCAACGGTTTGTACAAATTATGCACAGCACCCAGCACGCGGTAGCAGGTATCGACCTTGTCGACGATGATCCGGAACGCATACACGTCCATGATCTCGTTGAAGGCCCGACGCTTGCCGCGCATTTTCTTGTAGATGCCGTAGAGGTGTTTCTGACGACCGCTGACCTCGCCCTGAATGCCGTCGATGGCCAGGCAGTGGCTGAGGGACTCTTCGATCTTGTTGACGATTTCCTTGCGGTTGCCCCGGGCGCGTTTGACCGCCTGGTTGATCCGCGCGGAACGCATCGGGTGCATGGCCTTGAAGCCGAGGTCTTCGAACTCTATGCGTATGGCGTGCATGCCCAGCCGGTTGGCAATGGGCGCATAGATTTCCAGGGTTTCCTTGGCGATCCGCCGGCGTTTTTCGCCGGACAGGACTTCCAGGGTTCGCATGTTGTGCAGGCGGTCGGCCAGCTTGACCAGGATCACGCGAATGTCGCGCGCCATGGCCATGGCCATTTTCTGGAAGTTTTCGGCTTGAGCTTCGGCTTTGGTCTCGAAGTTCATCTGGGTCAGTTTGCTGACCCCGTCGACCAGTTCGGCCACGGTTTCGCCGAACTGCGCTTGCAGCGCTTCCTTGGCAATACCGGTGTCTTCGATCACGTCATGCAGCATCGCGGCCATCAGGCTCTGATGGTCCATGTGCATGTCGGCAAGAATATTCGCAACCGCGAGTGGGTGCGTGACGTACGCCTCACCGCTGCGGCGGCGTTGGCCGTCGTGGGCTTGTTCGGCGTAGAAGTACGCTCGGCGGACCAGATTGACCTGGTCCTTGCCGAGGTAGGTCGATAAGCGATCGGCGAGGGCGTCTATGCTCGGCATGATAATTCCTGCCGTTCGTTGTGACCCCGCGCCGTGCTACGTCGACCAGGCATGGACTTATACTGCCTCGTTGGACTCGTCCTCGAACGCTGCGAACAGCGGTTCGTCTTCGACGATTTCAGCGTTGGCGATGAACTCGTAGCTCATCAGGCCTTCAGCGATTTCACGCAGCGCTACAACAGTAGGCTTGTCGTTTTCCCACTGAACCAGGGGCTCTTTGCCGCCGGTGGCCAGTTGACGGGCACGCTTGGTAGAGAGCATGACCAGCTCAAAGCGGTTTTCCACGTGTTCTAGGCAGTCTTCAACGGTTACGCGGGCCATGGTATTCCTCGGAGCGAATGCAATATGCGCGCTGCCCGGTTGGGCGAGCGGACTCAACAGTTTAAAAAATCACCAGCGATTAGGGAAGCGCTGATTTTTTGACCAGGCTCTTCAACGCGCTATAAGTGCCAATGTAAAGCCCTTGCAGCGGTTTTGGGAAGCGCTGTTTAGCCGAGCAATTCAGCCAATAATTTGCCGTGGCGTTGCTGCTGACGCTTCTGATGCAGCTGATTGGCGCGGAAAATCGCCTGCAAATCGCGCAGCGCGTGGGCGAAATCGTCGTTGATGATCAGGTAGTCGTAGTCGACGTAGTGGCTCATTTCGCTGACGGCTTCACGCATCCGGCCTTCGATGATCTCGTCGCTGTCCTGGCCACGATTGGTCAGGCGCTGGTGCAAGGCCTGCAAAGACGGCGGCAGAATGAAGATCGAGCGGGCTTGTGGCATCAACTTGCGTACTTGCTCTGCACCCTGCCAGTCGATTTCCAGAATCAGGTCATGGCCTTCATCCAGGGTCTGCTGCAGGTGGCTTTGCGAGGTGCCATAAAGATTGCCGAACACTTCGGCGCGCTCGAGGAAATCTCCATGCTCGATCATCTTCACGAACTCGCTGCGTTCGACGAAGTGATAGTTCACGCCATTCACTTCACCCGGGCGCATGGCGCGGGTGGTGTGGGAGACCGAGACGCGGATCGCCGGGTCAGTGTCGGTCAGGGCTTTGACCAGGCTGCTCTTGCCCGCGCCCGAAGGCGCGGAAATGATGTACAGGGTGCCGGTGCTGTGGGTCATGTCGGGTTTGCCTTACTCAATATTCTGCACTTGTTCGCGCATCTGCTCGATCAACACTTTGAGGTTGACCGCCGCTTGGGTGCTGCGCGGGTCGAAGGCTTTGGAGCCCAATGTGTTGGCTTCGCGGTTGAGTTCCTGCATCAGGAAGTCCAGGCGCCGACCGGCAGCGCCGCCGGACTTGAGCACCCGGCGAACTTCGATGATGTGGGTGCTCAGGCGATCCAGTTCTTCGGCGACGTCGCTCTTTTGCGCGAGCATGACCATTTCCTGCTCCAGTCGCTGCGGGTCGAGGTCGGCCTTCATGTCGGTGAAGCGGTCGAGGACTTTCTGGCGTTGGGTCGCGAGCATCTGCGGGACCAGCTCACGCAGGACCACCACATCCCCTTCAATAGAAGTCAGGCGTTCGTTGATCAACCGCGCCAGCTCTGCGCCTTCGCGCTCGCGTCCGGCCTTGAGTTCTTTCAGGCCCTGATTGAACAGCGCCAGGGCTTCGGCGTTCAGCGCTTGCGGGTCGGCGGCATCGGCGACAAGCACGCCGGGCCAGGCCAGGACTTCCAGCGGGTTCAGTGCGGCCGGGTTCTTGATCAGACCGGCGACCGTCTCGGCGGCAGCCACCAGTTGAGCGGCGCGCTCACGGTCCACTTGCAGCGGTTTGCCGGTGCTTTCTTCGGTAAAACGCAGGGTGCATTCGAGCTTGCCCCGGGACAGTTCCTGGCGCAGGGCTTCGCGGACCGCGCCTTCGAGGTCGCGGAAAGATTCCGGCAGACGCAGGTGGGGTTCCAGGTAGCGGCTGTTGACCGAGCGCAATTCCCAGCTCAGGGTGCCCTGGACGCCGGCTTTCTCTACGCGGGCGAAGGCGGTCATGCTGTGCACCATGGAGGTACCTCGCAATGCAGGTCAGCGTGTAACCCATGGTTTCGCGGACCCGCTATCTGTGAATTAAAGCCGACAGGCAGCAAAGGCGCAGGATTGTAGCGCAGTGGGGCGGATGCGCCCAAACACACGCTGTGACAAAGAGCTGCAGGCCGTCGGCTAAGCTCTATTCAGGGGCTTCAATCGTCGGTCGATTTTTTTAGAAGTGCCCACCGGCGGCTCGCGGCTCTATAATGCTCGGCAGTTTTCCGTCCTCCGTACAGGTAATCCCTATGAAACGTCCAAGTGGTCGCGCTGCCGATCAGCTCCGCTCGATCCGCATTACCCGCAACTACACCAAACACGCCGAGGGTTCTGTGCTGATTGAGTTCGGTGATACCAAAGTCATCTGCACCGTCAGCGTCGAGAATGGCGTGCCGCGCTTCCTGAAAGGTCAGGGCCAGGGTTGGTTGACCGCAGAATACGGCATGCTGCCGCGCGCCACTGGCGAACGTAACCAGCGTGAAGCGAGCCGCGGAAAGCAAGGCGGCCGTACTCTGGAAATCCAGCGTTTGATCGGCCGTTCCCTGCGCGCTGCGCTGGATATGTCCAAGCTGGGCGATGTCACCCTGTACGTCGACTGCGACGTGATCCAGGCTGACGGCGGCACCCGCACCGCGTCCATCACCGGTGCGATGGTTGCACTGATCGACGCCTTGAAAGTGATCAAGAAGCGCGGCGGCCTGAAAGGCGGCGACCCGCTCAAGCAAATGATCGCTGCCGTTTCGGTGGGTATGTACCAGGGCGAGCCTGTGCTTGACCTCGACTACCTGGAAGACTCGGCTGCCGAGACTGACCTCAACGTGGTGATGACCAGCACTGGCGGCTTCATCGAAGTTCAGGGCACTGCCGAAGGCGCGCCGTTCCAGCCGGAAGAGCTGAACGCGATGCTGGCACTGGCGAAGAAAGGCATGAACGAGATTTTCGAACTGCAGAAGGCTGCACTGGCCGACTGATCGGACCCGCTCCACGCAAGGAGGACTCCATGAGTGACGAGCAACTGCCGCTACCCACACCGAGCCGTGAAATTCGTCAGTGGGCGATGTTTTGTCACCTGTCCGCCTTGCTGGGGATCTGGCTGCCGTTCGGCACGCTGATCGGGCCGCTGATTCTCTGGCAGATGAAGCGCGAGTCAGACCCGTTCATCGACGCGCAAGGCAAGGAGGCGTTGAACTTTCAGATCACCGTCGCCATTGCTTCCGCCATCTGCTTCCTGCTGATGGTGGTGATCATCGGGTTCTTCCTGTTTGGTCTGGTCGCAATCGGTGCGCTGGTATTGACCATCATTGCCGGCGTGAAGGCCAATGAAGGGTTCCCTTACCGATATCCGTTCACCTGGCGCTTGATCAAATAATGATTCGCCACGCTTTTAAGCAAATGCCCTGACTTGTCGGGGCATTTGCTTTTTTGAAACTGTTTCCCAAACGTTGCCATTTGCAATATTCCGTCGCCGCAGGTATTACTGCGCACTACCGCTCTTACACTTCTAGTCACAACTGCTTCGCCTCAGCGCCGCCTATGCGCTTGGCAATGAGACTTCGCGGTTGATAAAGTTACCCCAAGTAATATTCCTTCAGAAATATTTCGATATATTCAGACCATTGAAGGTCCTTGAATTTAAAGCAAATCAGTGTTGAGAAGATCAACCTGTTCTAGAGGCGTGTCCAGGTAAAAAGTTCGCCCCTGAATATATATCAAAGAATAATCCCAATGGTTCAACTCGATTTTTATGGAACACTTGTGGCCGCCTCTTTAGTACTGTTACTGGGGCGCGGGCTCGTCGCACGAATCGGTTTTTTACGCAGTTACAATATCCCTGAGTCTGTAGCTGGCGGCCTGGTGGTTGCTCTGCTTCTCTTGGCTTTGCGAGGATTTGATATTGACGTCCGATTTGAGACCTCACTGCAAACACCCTTGATGTTGGCTTTTTTTGCCACCATCGGCTTGAGTGCAGACTTCGCCAGCCTGAAGAAAGGCGGGCGCGTAGTGGGGATCTTTCTACTGGCGGTGATCGGGCTTCTGGTGGTCCAGAATGCCATGGGCATCGGTCTCGCAAAGGCCTTGGGGCTCGATCCGTTGATGGGTTTGTTGACGGGCTCGATTACGTTGTCTGGCGGTCACGGTACAGGCGCTGCGTGGGGAGCGACGTTCAGCGAGAAGTTTGGTCTGGCTTCCGCCTCTGAGCTCGCGATGGCCTCTGCTACATTTGGCTTGGTGCTGGGTGGTTTGATTGGTGGTCCGGTCGCTCGCCTGCTCATCAAGCGTGTCCAGGCACCCGGCCTCGAGCAAGGCAAGCCGCGTCTGCCGAAGGGCTTTGAGCAGCCAAACAAAGAGCGCTCGATCACACCCTTTTCGTTTGTCGAGACGCTCGCGCTGATCGCCGTCAGTCTGATGGCAGGCTCCCTCTTGAATGGCCTGCTCCACGGAACTGCATTTGAGTTGCCGACGTTCGTATGTGTTTTGTTCGTGGGTGTGGTTTTACGCAACGGCCTTTCCGCACTTGGCTTGTATCAGGTGTTTGAGCGTGAAGTTTCCGTGTTGGGGAATGTCAGCTTATCGCTGTTTCTGGCGATCGCTTTGATGTCGCTCAAACTGTGGGATCTGGCAGCACTGGCTTTGCCATTCTTTATCATCCTGGCTGCGCAAGCGTTGGTCATGGCACTGTTTGCGTTTTTCGTGACATTCAGAGTGATGGGCAGCAACTACGATGCGGCAGTTCTGGCGGCAGGGCACTGCGGTTTTGGGCTAGGGGCCACGCCAACTGCCATCGCTAATATGCAAGCGGTGACACAACGTTACGGACCTTCGCAAATAGCGTTTCTAGTGGTGCCAATGGTGGGTGCTTTCTTCATCGACATCATTAATGTCATCGTCATCAAGTTGTACCTGGCGCTGCCGTTTTTCGCCGCTGCTTGAAGGTATAAAGCATAAGAAATCTATGGTCACCCCCATTTTTGCAATACTGATTATTGG
>NZ_JAKWJK010000021.1:0-89179 GCF_031570575.1 Pseudomonas sp. JL3 | reverse complement strand
CGTATGCAGGTAGGGGTTTTGTTTTGCCCGCAGGAAAGTTCCCCGGCGGCAGTACAAAATTGCACAGTTATTTTCGAGGCAGGACACTAGAATAGGTCCAACTTTTTTGGAGCCAGAGCCTTTATGCCAGATCCGGTTGACGCCCCAGGGCTGTCAGATTTACCGCTGGACGACTTGGTAGCGTGTCATGAGTGTGACTTGCTGATGCGCAAGCCTGAGCTTGCTCATGGTGAAAAAGCCATCTGTGTACGCTGCGGTTATGAGCTGTATGCCCATCGACACAACGTCGTGCAGCGCAGTCTCGCCTTGGTCATTGCAGCACTGTTGTTGTACGTCCCTGCGAACTTTTTACCGATCATGCAGCTCCATCTACTCGGACAGTCGTCGCACGATACAGTCTGGAGTGGCGTTGTCGGTCTGTTCGATACCGGTATGCGAGGCGTAGCGGCAGTGGTATTCCTTTGTAGCATGGGGATTCCGCTACTCAAGCTGCTTTGCCAGCTGTTCGTGTTGCTGAGTATTCGCTTCGATATCGGACGCAGCTACGGCTTGCTGCTCTACCGCATTTATCACCATCTACGGGACTGGGGGATGCTCGAGGTTTACCTCATGGGCGTACTAGTTGCGATCGTCAAATTGGCCGATATGGCGGCGGTCACCGTAGGTCTTGGTCTGGCGTGCTTCATCAGTTTGTTGTTGGTTCAGGTCTGGCTGGAAGTAGTGATGTCACCACACCAGATCTGGCAGGCTCTATCAGGAGAAGATGCCCATGCGGGCGATTGATGCAGGCATTCTGATTTGTGCCGAATGCCACGAGTTGAATAAACAGGAAGCCGATACCGACGAGCAGGTTTGCACTCGCTGCGGTGCGCTGGTTCACGCCCGCCGCCCAAACAGTCTGATGCGTACCTGGGCATTGTTGATCACGGGTGCGATTCTCTACATCCCGGCCAATGTGCTACCGATCATGACCGTCAATTCCCTGGGCCAGGGTGATCCGAGCACCATTATGTCCGGTGTGATTCAACTGGTTCAGCACGGCATGATTCCAATCGCCGCCGTGGTTTTTATCGCCAGCATCCTGGTCCCCACGTTCAAGCTGGTGGGCATCGCATTGCTGCTGTTTTCGGTGCAGCGTCACCAGCCGCTCTCGGCACGCCAGCGCATTCTGATGTACCGCTTTATCGAGTTCATTGGCCGCTGGTCGATGCTGGATATCTTTGTAATCGCCATCCTGGTGGCGGTGGTGAATTTTGGACGGCTTGCCAGCATCGAAGCCAATCTTGGCGCCATCGCCTTTGCCAGTGTGGTGATTCTGACGATGCTTGCCGCAGTAACTTTCGATCCCCGACTGATTTGGGATAACACGGAGTCGGACGACGACCATGACTGATTTGCCTAAAGCGAAAACCCGACCGGCCTCGAACTGGTCAGCCATTTGGGTGTTGCCCCTGATCGCCTTGATTATCGGCGGCTGGCTCGGCTGGCGTGCCTACAGCGAGACGGGCATTGAGATTCAGGTGCGCTTCGAAAGCGGTGAAGGCATTCAGGCCAACAAGACCGAAGTCGTCTACAAAGGCATGTCGGTCGGTAAGGTGAAAGCCCTCAAACTCGATGACGAAGGCAGCTCCAAAGGAGTGATCGCTACCATCGAGATGAACAAGGACGTGGAGCAATACCTCAGGACCAGCACGCGTTTCTGGCTGGTTAAACCGAGCGTAAGCCTGGCCGGTATCACGGGCCTGGAGACGTTGGTCTCGGGTAACTATGTGGCCGTCAGCCCAGGTGAAGGCGAGCCGACCCGCAAGTTCAAGGCACTGGCCCAAGAGCCTCCGTTATCGGACGCTCAACCCGGCCTGCACTTGACCATCAAGGCTGATCGCCTTGGCTCGCTGAATCGCGGCAGCCCGGTGTTTTACAAGCAGATTCAGGTCGGTCAGATCAAAAGCTATGTGCTGTCCGCAGACCAGAGCACTGTCGAACTCAAAGTCTTCATCGAGCCGACCTACGCCAACCTGGTGCGTAAACACACGCGTTTCTGGAATGCCAGCGGCATCAGTATCGACGCCAACCTGTCCGGTGTGAAAGTGCGTAGCGAGTCCCTCGCCAGCATCGTCGCCGGCGGTATTGCATTTGCGACTCCGGAAAATCGCAAGGACAGCCCGCCCACCGATCCAAGCCTGCCATTCCGTCTCTATGAGGACTTCGATGCGGCTGCGGCGGGTATTCGGGTCAAGGTCAAACTCAGCGATTTTGAAGGCCTGCAGGCCGGTCGTACGCCGGTGATGTACAAAGGCATCCAGGTCGGCAATTTGAAAGCGCTCAAGGTTGACCCGGACTTGTCCAGTGCGACCGCCGAGTTGACTCTCGACCCACTGGCCGAGGATTACCTGGTCACTGGCACCCAGTTCTGGGTGGTCAAACCGTCGATTTCGCTCGCGGGTATTACGGGCCTGGAAGCGCTGGTTAAAGGTAACTACATCGCCGTGCGCCCTGGCGACAAGGGTGGTGCACCGCAGCGCGAGTTCGAAGCGCGGCCCAAGGCGCCGCCGCTGGATCTGCGTTCGCCAGGTCTGCACTTGGTGTTGTTCACCGACAACCTTGGTTCTCTGGAAGTCGGCAGTCCGATTCTCTACAAACAGGTCAAGGTTGGTTCGGTCCAGAGCTATCAATTCTCCCGCACCAAAAAGCAGCTGGTGATAGGGGTGCACATCGAGAAGGAATACGAAGGGCTGGTCAACGCCTCGACGCGTTTCTGGAATGCCAGCGGCATTACGCTTACCGGTGGGTTGACCGGCGGCATCCAGGTCAAAAGTGAGTCGTTGCAAAGCCTGATGGCCGGTGGCATCGCCTTCGAAACCCCGGAAGCCAAAGCGCCGTTGCAGAAGCGTATTCCACGTTTCCGTCTGCATGCCAACCATGATGAGGCAACGCAGAAAGGTACTATGGTGACGATCAAGGTCGATCGCGCCGACGGCCTGCGCATTGGCACGCCGGTTCGATTCAAAGGCCTGGACGTTGGCAAGATTGAGGACGTCGACCTCAGTGATGACCTGCAATCAGTACTGCTGACCGCGCGGATCACAGAAGTGCCGGAGCGTATTGCTCGGGTTGGTAGTCAGTTCTGGGTGGTCAAACCTGAACTCGGTCTGATTAAAACCTCGAACCTCGAAACCTTGGTCACCGGGCAATACATCGAAGTGCAACCCGCGCCGAAGAACCTCGGCCCGCAGAAGACCTTCGTGGCCTTGACCAATCCTCCGGAAACCGCCAAGGAAGAGGCTGGTTTAAGCCTGGTGTTGAGCGCTGCTCGTCGGGGTTCGCTGAAGACTGGCGTCCCCGTCACCTATCGCGAAATCACGGTAGGCAAGGTGACCGGCTATGAACTGGGCCAGACGGCTGATCGAGTGTTGGTGCACATCCTGATCGAACCGAAATATGCACCGTTGGTGCGCAGTGGTACACGGTTTTGGAACACCAGTGGTTTTGGTTTCGACTACGGCTTGTTCAAAGGCGCGACAATACGTACCGAATCGCTAGAGACGCTGGTTCAGGGCGGCATTGCTTTTGCCACACCGGATGGCGACCGCATGGGTGCCCCGGCGCGGCCTGAGCAAACCTTCCCGTTGTTCGACCAGTTCGAGGATGAGTGGCTGACCTGGGCGCCGAAGATCGCAATCGGCAAGTAGTTTGTCGGCGCCTGTGGTGCTGCCTTCGCGGGCAAGCCTCGCTCCTACAATGAAAAGATAAAAAAGGCCGCGATCCATTGGATCGCGGCCTTTTTATTGGCTTGGATTAAGTCAAATCAGACCGCATCCAGCTCCGGCTCATCGGCTTGTACAACAACGGTAGCCTTCACTTCATCGTGGCGGCGGATGTACTTCCAGTCCGCTTCGTCGATGTAGATGCCGTTCGGGCCGCTACCGCCTTCCAGGTCGATGGCGACACTGGCGCAAACTTGCGGCTTCACGCTCGCCAGAATCGGCACGAAGCCCAGTTGCAGGCTGGTTTCCAGCAGCGCTGCCTGGTTCTTCTCATCGATGTCCGCCGCCTCGTCGAGGTAGTACGGCAGGCGCACGCGACCGGCCTGGTCGCGGTCCATCAAGTGCAGCAACAAGTACATGTTGGTCAGCGCCTTGATGGTCATGGTGGTGCCGTTGGATGCCGCGCCGTCGATGTCGGTATGGATCACCGGCTGGCCGTTAACCTTGGTGATCTCGAACGCCAGCTCGAACAGATCCTTGAGACCCAACTGGTTGTGGTTCGCCGCCACCAGCCGCGCCAGATACTCCTTGGCTTCTTCGTTCTTGTTGTCCTGATCGGCGCTTTGGCTCAGGTCGAAGACGGAAAGGGTTTCGCCTTCTTCGTACTGACCGGCGCTGTGGATGATCTGGTCAATGTGCTTGAGCGCTTCCTTGTTCGGCGCGAGCACAATGCGGAAGCTTTGCAGGTTGGAAACCTGACGTTTGTTGATCTCGCGGTTGAACAGCGCCAGTTGATGTTCGAGGCTGTCATAGTCGCTGCGGATGTTACGCAGGGTCCGGGCAATGTCGGTGACCGCCGCGCGGCGGGCCTTGCCCAGGGTCAGGGCTTCATCGGTGCGGTGTGCGTATGCGTTGATCAGCAGTTGCAGACGACGCTCCATATCGTCTTCGCTGTCGAACTTGGCCACACCTTTCAGGCGAACCTGAGCGTAGAGCGCTTCGATCTGCCCGTCGCTGCGCAGCAAACCTTGCCAGCTGTCCTGATAGTCATTGAGCAACGGCAACAGGTTGTCCATGGAATCGTCGACCGGGTCCATGAACGGCGTGCCGAATGGCAGGTCCGCCGGCAACAGCTGACGGCGGCGCAGCGCGTCGTCGAGGGTGCGTTGCTTGGCTTCCATATCGCCGATCTGCCGGCCGACCAGTTGCAGCTTGGCCGACAGTTGCTGGACGCGCTCGGTGAAGGCATCGCTGGAACGCTTCAATTCGTCCTGAGCGGCTTCCATCTGCGCCAGTTGCTCAAGCTTGTCGCCTTCTTCGGCGCTCAGGGTTTGTGCGCGGCGGAAATCTTCCAGGGCTTTCTGCGCATCCAGCACTTGCTGGTACAGCGCTTCGGTCTGGGTCTTGCTGGCCGCACGGTCGGCTGCCACGGCAGCTTGAGTTTTCAGCTGCTTGAGTTCTTTTTCCAGGCGGTCTTTCTGATCGCGCAGCGCCGCGCGGTCGGCCAGGGCTTGCAGCGCTGGCGGCTCGATGTGCGAGATGTCGATCGACAGGCCCGGCACTTCGAAGCGCTCGCCTTTGAAGCCATCAAGGATCAGTTCCATGGATTTGACCCACTGACCGTCCTCGTCCAGCGTGATGCCGTGTTCGCCCAATGGCAGGCTGAACAACGCGCTGTTGAACAGGCGCATCAGGCGCTCGACGTCCTGTTGCGAGAACTCTTCGCGCAAACGGGCGTAGCTGTTGTTGTCGGCGTGATCGAGTTGTTGCTTGACCGACTTCAGGCGTTTTTCCAGATCCCGCAGACGTTCTTCCAGGTCTTCGGCACTGAACTGTCGCGACTGTGCCAGCGCACCGGCCAGTTCGTCGTGCGCGTCCTTGGCCGCGAGCAGTTGCTGTTCGAGGACTTTGACGTCATCGACCAGCGCGAAGCGATGCTTGAGCACCGACAACTCGCCGAGCCAGCGCTGGATGCCGGTAATTTCCCGTTCCAGACGCATCAGCTCCTGAGTGCCGCCGCGCTGATCGTTTTGCAGCGCATCCTGCTCGTTGCGGTAGTGCTCGGCCTGGATTGTCAGTTCTTCCTTGCGCGCACTGGCGTAATCCGACCAGGTGCCGAGCAGGGAGTCGAGCAGCGGCGACAGGCGATGCAGTTTGCCACGCAGGATATCGCGCTGTTTCACGCCGTTGGCCAAGGCTTCGACCAAGGGACCGGCCGCCACCAGCGAGTTGTAGTCCTGCTCCATGCGGCGTACGTCGCGGAAGGCTTCTTCGCACGCGGCGATGTAATCGACACTGCCGGAGCGCAGGCTGTGTTCAAACGCATCGAGGAACAGTTGCTTGAGCTTGGCCGCGGTGATTTCACGCATGTGCAGCAAGTTGATGAACAAGGCGCGGAAGGTCTTCAGGCTCTGTTCGCTGGTGGAGCGCAACGGGATCAGCGTCAGGTCGAGCGGAATCGAGGTGTGGCCGCCCACCAGCAAACGACGCAGTTCATCCGGCTTGAGTTCGTAGGCTTTCAGGCCTTCGCGCTCAAGATTGGTGAACAGCTCTTTCTGCCGCAGGCAGGTGTCGTCTTTCTGATAATGAGCCAGGTCGAGTTTACCGGCGTAGGCAAAGAACTGGTGACCGAAACCACCACCCGGACCGCGACCGACCACACCGATTACGTGCGGGCCGTGGGGCAGGGAGACTTCGACGAGGATGTAACTGGTGTCCGAGGCGAAGTAGAAACGCCGCGATTGTTCCAGGCTGTACTTGCCGAAACTCATGTCCGACATGCGCGCCAGAATCGGGAACTGCAAGGCGTTGATCGAGGCGGATTTACCGAGGTTGTTCGCGCCGTAAACCGACAGCGGCTCTTCCAGCGGGAACAGGCCGAGGCTGTAGCCGGCGGTGTTCAAAAGGGCAAAGCGGCGAATGCCGTAGCGTTCCTTGCTCATGCGTCGGTCTCCTGTTCTTCGGCAATGGCGCGGGCCAGGGCGTCTTCTTCGCTCTCTTCTTCAAACTCGGTGAGATCGAGCGGGTCGTCGGTCTGCAGCAGTTTTTCGTCGCTGTCTTCGTCAATCAGCACCGGCGCTGGTAACGGCAGCACGCTGTGCAGGCTGGCGGCCAGGTCGCGGTCCTGCTGAACCGACAGGCAGACATCGAGGAAGCGGTGCATCGGCGGCAGGAAACGGTAGATACCGTTTTCTTCGCCGGCGAAACCGAGCTGAGTCATGCGGCGCATGATTTTTTCTTCGAGCTCTTCGACGGTCTGCACTTCAGCCTGGATGAACAGGTCGCGGTACTTCTCCAGCAACGATGGCAATTCATCGCGCCCGAGACTGCCGCCGTCGAGCACGGCGACCGGGTCGCGCCCCTGGTCGGCCAGGTGCTCGACAAGGATGAAGGTGAACAGCGCCAGACGTTGTGCCGTC
Organism: Pseudomonas sp. JL3; assembly: GCF_031570575.1. Lineage (NCBI taxonomy): Bacteria > Pseudomonadati > Pseudomonadota > Gammaproteobacteria > Pseudomonadales > Pseudomonadaceae > Pseudomonas > Pseudomonas sp. JL3. The sequence goes on along the minus strand of NZ_JAKWJK010000021.1, from coordinate 82,056 downwards.
TTGTTTACCGCAGCAGCAGCCAGGTCCGGCACGAAGTAGTAGAAACCCCGGGTATCGCAGACCAGTTCAAAGCCCAGCGCCTTGAACAGCGTGCGGTACTGGTCCTGGAAGTTCGACAGTTGCGCGTACAGCTCCGGGTCGCGGCGGCTGACGTGGTAACCCTTGAACAGCTCGCGGAAGATCGGCGCCAGCTGGGACAGTTCGGAAAGATCAAGATGCATATGGCGTGCTCGCAGAATCCTCGGCGGCGGTGTCGCGGGCCGAGAGCAGGGCGAAGGAGCGCAGGCTGACCTGGTGCTCGTGAGTGTGGTAATCGCGGCGTTCCAGACGCTCGCGCTTGAAGCGTTTTTCCCGCGACAGGCGCGAGAACCAGTAGAGCAATTCGTCGGTGGCGCCATCCGGCTCCTGCTCCAGCAGCCAGCTCATCAGGTCCGGCATCGGCAGGGCGTCTTCGCAGCGTTCGAGCATTTCCCGAACCGTGCGTGGCGCGCGTGGGGCTTCGCCTTTCTGGGTCTTGTGAGCCTTGGGGAACCGCGCCGGTTTCGGCTCGAAACGGGCCAGGGCGTACACGTAGGCTTCGACCTGACTGGCGCTGCCAAGGAAGGTGCTTTGTGGCCGGGTGAACATCGGCATCGCGGCTTGTGGCACCGCATCGATACCTTTACGACGAATGGCCGACAAGGCCAGCGCCGCGCCACGGGTCACGGCGTTGTGCCGGCGCGCTTCTTCACGCAGCGGCAGCAGCAGTTCACGGGCATGACGCAAGGTAAGCTGGGCGCTGGTCTGCATTTCGAGGATGCGTGCGTGGGTGCGCAGCAGCATGTCGTCGTCAACCAGATGGCCGAGGCGCTGCTGTTCAGTGAGCATCTTCAACAGGACGTTTTCGACCTTGCGCACGCCTTGTTCGAAGGCGCCGTCGGCATTCACCAATTGGATCATCGGCTCGACGTATTCATCCCAGGTCGCCAGTACTTCAGCGTAGCGTTGACGCAACGGGATCTGCCGGTCGCTGGTCTTGGCCCGCTCGGCGACGGCCACCAGGGCCTGTTCGTCGTTGGCGAGTTTCTTCAGCACGTCCCGCACACGCATGTCGAGCAGGCGCAACTGGCGCGCCAGATCGTTGCCGTCGCGAATGTCGAAGGCGTCCTGGATGTAACCGGCCAGGCGTTCGAGATGGCGCAGATAGGCTTCGATTTCCAGGCACAGGCCCAGACGGTGCTCACGGCGCAGGTAAGCGAGGAAGTCGTGAATCTGCGCGTTGAGCTCGAAGCGGTTCGGGCTTTTCGCCACGGGAACCAGAATGTCGAGGCGGATCCACACGTCCAGCAGGCTGGTGATGTCCTGCGGTGTGCTGTCCAGTTGCTGGGCGGCCAACTGTGAACGCAGTTCGTTGAGGCTCAGGGTGCCTTGGTCGAAGTGCTCGCACAGTGGCTCCAGAAGTGCCCAGTGTTCAGCGAGGGCGCGCAAGACGCGCTTGGGTTCGATCATCGGAATGGCCGGCTGGTTGGCGATTAAAAGCCGCGATTGTACTGCATCGCAGCCGTGTCGATTCACTCTCGGGATGGACTGTCGGTTTTCTATCGATCAAGCGCGGGCGATCTTGAGCGAAGGGCGGTAGAATCAACGCACTTTAGTTATTCACAAGTGGCCGACCTTTGCTTATCGAGTCCCGTCGCCGCGCTTATTTGGCCGCCATGCAGGTGGTCAACTGGCTGCCGCGCACCGAATTGCCCTTTGCTGCGCCCTCGCGCCCCGAATTGTTGGAGACGCCCGAGCCATTGGTCGTCGCCCCGGTTGCGCCTGCTCCGGTGGCGCAGGCGCCCGTGGAACCGGTGGTCAAACCGGCCGAACGGGTAAAAATCGAGGTGCCACGGCCATCGCTGGCCAGCACCCGCACGAACGCCAAGGTCGAAGAAGAAGAGGCCCCGGTCGCGGTCAAGGCGCCGGTCGTTCCGCCACCGCGTTTCGCCCTGCAATTGCTGCGTGCAGGTCGTTGCCTGTTGTTGGTGGAGTTACCCACAGGCGAAAGCTTCCAGACCCGCGATCCGGCCTATCTGTTACTCAAAGACATGCTACGCGCCGCCGGCCTGCCAGACAGCCCGCAGATCATCGGCGAGCCGGTGCGCTGGCCGCTGCTGGCTCGCGGCACCATGGATCAAGGGCCGGAAGCGGCTCGGGATTTCGTACAAGGCTTTCTGTCGGCCCGTCTGGAAGACGCTCCATGCGTCTGCCTGTGGCTGATCGGCTTGCCGGCGGTGCGTTTTGCCGGTGAGGCGAGCGCCGAATCCTTCAACCGTGAACTCCAGGTCGAAGGCCTGGGTTCGGTCTGGGCCTTGCCGGGCCTGGAGTTATTAATGGAAGAGCCACAGCGTAAGGCTGATGTCTGGCAAGCCATGCGTCGGCTGATGGCGCGCTGGAAAGAATCGAATGAGTGACGCTGTATCGTTCCGCCCGATGACCGAGGCGGACCTGGACACTGTATTGAAAATTGAATACGCGGCTTACAGCCACCCCTGGACCCGCGGGATTTTTCTCGATGGACTGGGCAAGTACCAGATCTGGCTGATGTTCGAAGGGCAGCAGCAGGTCGGTCATGGCGTGGTGCAGATCATTCTTGACGAGGCGCATCTGCTGAACATCACCGTCAAACCGGAAAACCAGGGCCGCGGTCTGGGCTTGACGCTGCTGGAGCATCTGATGTCCCGGGCTTATGAAGCCAAGGCGCGGGAATGCTTTCTGGAAGTGCGCGACAGCAATCGGGCGGCGTTTCGGTTGTATGAGCGGTATGGATTCAACGAAGTCGGGCGTCGGCGGGATTACTACCCGGCGGTTGGCGGGCGGGAAGATGCGGTGGTGATGGCCTGCACGTTGGTTGATTGATCGTTGCTAAAANACAGCAATCGGGCGGCGTTTCGGTTGTATGAGCGGTATGGATTCAACGAAGTCGGGCGTCGGCGGGATTACTACCCGGCGGTTGGCGGGCGGGAAGATGCGGTGGTGATGGCCTGCACGTTGGTTGATTGATCGTTGCTAAAAGCTTCGCGGGCAAGTCGGACCGCCGCACCGCTCGCTCCTGCCACCAAACACGCAGGAGCGAGCGGTGCGGCGGTCCGACTTGCCCGCGAAGCGTCTTCACTGACGCCAACGATCAACGCTTGCCGTCCAACGGATCGTGCTTGGCCCATTCGGCCTCATCCAGCCCGTCGCCGCCGCCGATATCGTCTTCATCGACAATGCTCAGATCCCAATCCGCCTGGCCACCTTCACCCGCTTCATGGGAATCCCGTGCGCCGTCTTCACGGATCAGGGTGTCCGGGCTCAAGTCATCGTCGGTGGCGTCGTTGTCATTGGGCGAGCCCCCCGTTATGCGGGTTTTACGGACGCGTGTCTCGGGCAGCTGCTGTGCACGCTCTTGTTCGGGTGTCAGGTCGCCGATTCTGGTGCCGGGTTCTTCCTCGTCGAAATCCAGCTCATGCACCGAGCCCATGCGGTCTTCATCGTCGTCGATGGGCTCGGGTTGCTCCTTATCGAACGGACGTCGTGAATCAGTCATGGCAATTCCTCATACTGTAGGCCCTACTACAATTGACCCACTGGGCTGCCGAGAATTCCCGCGGGCATGGAGCGCCGGCTAGCCGTTATAGACAGGGCGTCAGGGGTATCTGCATCTCGCGCGTGACCCCGACAGGCGGTTGTCTGTCAAAGCAGCAAATCATTCTTGAGGCTTCATGCATGAACGAATTACAAGATCTGATTGATAACAACGAACGCTGGGCTGATGCGATCACCAAAGAAGATCCTGACTTCTTCGCCAAACTGGCCCGTCAGCAAACGCCGGAATTCCTGTGGATCGGCTGCTCCGATGCGCGCGTGCCGGCCAATGAAATCGTCGGCATGCTGCCGGGCGATCTGTTCGTGCACCGCAACGTGGCCAACGTTGTGTTGCATACTGACCTCAACTGCCTGTCGGTGATTCAGTACGCGGTCGACGTGCTCAAAGTCAAACACATCCTGGTCACTGGCCACTATGGCTGCGGTGGTGTACGCGCCTCGATGCAGGACCGTCAGTTGGGCCTGATCGACGGTTGGCTGCGCTCGATTCGCGATCTCTATTATGAAAAGCGCGACGAACTGGCCAAGTTGTCCACAGAAGAAGAGCGGGTCGACCGCCTTTGCGAGCTCAACGTGATCCAGCAGGTGGCCAACGTCGGTCATACCAGCATTGTGCAAAACGCCTGGCATCGCGGGCAGAGCCTGTCGATTCATGGCTGCATTTATGGCATCAAGGACGGTCGCTGGAAAAGCCTGAACGCCACCATCAGCGGTTTCGAACAGTTGCCACCGCAGTACCGTTTGCGTCCGGTCGAAACGTTGTAAAACCCTTTTCAGCCGGGACTTCGTCGACGCCACTGTTGAAAAAACTGTTCTCCACTGGCATTCGGCGATTCGTCATAGCCGATGATCCAGCCACGGCAGCCCGGACTACCGCAGCGGCAGGCGAACTGCCGCAGCAGCTTGTCTTCTGTCGCGGCGAAATCCATCGTCAGTCGGTCACCCTTTTTGATGTCCTTGAGCGCCCATAACCACAGCTCACTCATGTCGAGAAAGACGTTGGGGTCGCAGGAGTGGCTCAGCAAACCGCAGAAGCGCGGATCGTAGACATGGATTTCGGGTGCCAGCTGCCGGGTGTGTCGGTTGCGGTAGGGCAGCAGATGCCCGGAAACCCTGCAGATTCGGCTGATGCGGGGGAATTCGCGCAGAGCCATGACAGCTATTGCCGATCCCTCTGCGTTGTTGAGAGTTTCAAAGTCATCCCTGGAGGGGAATCCAAGGCGAAGGGGCAATTCTTCAAAGGGATAGATGCCATTGGATGGCGGTGGGGGGATTTTTTGTTGGTTGTGAGCTCTCATAACAATCCTTGTCAGCGGGGTGCTACAAACTCCGTCAACTGACCTCCGGTCAGCTTTGCAGCACGTGGGTACGCCCCAAGCCTCTCGCAAATGAAACAACTGGTCTACTGTCAGATATGACAGGCGTAAAAGTCTCTTTCCCGCGTCAGCCAAGGCTGACACGAGAAAGGCGTTCATCGTTTACAAGTGTGGCGCAGGAGCAGAGGTCGCAAGAGACGGGGTCTTCAGCTGTTTCAACTGAGATTTGACTGTCGTTGTTGCGCATTTGGCCACGGCCTGTTCGGGCGTCAGGTTGCGGATCGAGGTGTAGAACAGTTCGCAGGTTTTTTCTTTCTGGGTCACTTGCCAGGTCTGAGTGCAGCTTTTCAGCTGAACGGTAGGGTCAGTGCCCGGTTTGCTGCCCATCCCGGCCTGCCAGCACGCGGCACTCAAATCCTGCCCCATGACTTTCAGCCCCGCGGCATCGGCCTTGGCCTGGGCATCGCTGCCGCTATAGGCCTCGGGATCGGCGGCGTACCAGATGTAGCTCGGGTGGTTCGAACCCAGTACGGGTACTTTCACCCCCTCGCTCGGGCTGATGGTTGCCAGGCCCAGCACGTCCACGGTCGGCCCGTATTGTTGCTTGATCCAGTTACGCACCGGTGCGCCGAAGGCAACCATTGGCAATGCAGCGCCGCTGGCGTTCTGGCTGACTTCCTTGACCATGGTGGTCTGGTAATCCTTGAAGTAGTCATAGACGCCTTCCAGGTCCTTGCCGGCGCTGGACGGCGCGGCAATCGGTGCGATGTCGATGATGGTCTGATAGCCCGGTGTCTGGTCGTCAGGGATGCCGTTGGCGGTCAGCAGCGTGGCCCAGCGGTCGGTAGTCTTGGACTCCAGGTAGTCTTGGGCCTGGGTCAGCGAGTAATCCGGCGGGAAGTGCAGCAGTTCGACGCTTTTGCGGTTTTCCAGTGCCATGCCCAGTGGCAGGAACAGGTACCAGTTATAGGTCCATTTACCATCGGCACTCAGCTTGTTGGCGCCGTTGTAAGCCAGATCCCCAGCCTTGAGCAATGCGGTCAATGGCTTGTCATAGCCTTTGGGCACACCGGTGATATTGGCGTAGAGCTGCTCATTGTCGGTTTTGACCACTACTTTTGCGGTTTTGTAACCATCGCGTTGCACGCTTTGGGTCAGGTAGTGCTCGACTGTCTGTTCCAGCGTCCAGTTGCGATAGCAGATGACGTTGCAGTTGTTGGGGTAGGCGAACAGCCGGGTGACTCGTTCGGTACTGCCCAGATTCAGATCGACATCGGCGTGAGCGGCGGCACTCAGGGTGAGGGCTGCGAGGGTGAGTCCTGTGAGTTTTAACATGCTCAGATCCTTTTCAGCGTGGTCCCGATGATGGGGTGCATGCCATATTGGATCAGCGGCGTTACATATAAAAGCGGGTTCTCATGGTTTTTTTCACAGGACTGCCCCGGCCTATTTGGGCCTTTCGACGCGAGAGTCCGGCCCCCAAGTAAATATCCGGAGCACCGGTCGGGCATCGCGGCTATGCTCTCGGTTTCCTGCAGGCGGGGCTGACCTTCGGCTACTTGATCGGAGCCCTGAAGGCGCGCGAGTACCGCGAACTGGGCGCTGTTCGGTAGTCGGCGCGGTATAAAGGTGTTCGTGTTGCCACTATTTTTGTAGGACAAACCCGAAACACTCTTCAGAAAATATCCCCAAAGCCGATGGCTAGGCTGTATGCAGCTTTTTATCCCTGTCCATCGGTGCTTCCCATGTTCAACAAACGCTTGAAGCAGGAGCTGTCGGCTCTTCGCGAAGAACTCTCCAGCCTTCAGCAAGTCAAGGAGAGCCTGGACAGCGAGATGCTGGCCCTGATCCTTGATTCCGATGGCAGGATTCAATCGGCCAACCAGAATTTCAGGGGTGAGATGCTTTACAAGGGCAACGATCTGGTCGGCCGACACATCGAAGACATCGTCCCGGTTCATGTGAAGTCGGACGAATTCCACCGCCGCTTCAAGACTGCATTGACCCGTGGCGAGCACTTTGCCGGCACGGTTCGTTTACTGCGGGGCAACGGTGCCGAAGCCTGGTTGCGGTCAATCATGCAACCGGTGCGGTCCGCGGATGGCCGGATCAAACACTTCTCGATTTACTCCAGCGACCTGACCCGCACCATCGAGGCATCCCGTGAGCACGAGAACCTGATCGGCGCACTGGTGCGCTCGACCGCGGTCATCGAGTTCGACCTCAATGGCAACGTGCTGATGGCCAACGAGCGGTTTCTCAATGGCATGGGCTACAGTCTGGCGCAGGTCCAGGGCAAACATCACCGCACTTTCTGCGCGCCAGAGGAATACAACAGCGCCGAGTATCAGAACTTCTGGCGTCGCCTGAATGCCGGTGAGTTCGTGGCCGATCGTTTCAAGCGTATCGACAGCCACGGTCGCGTGGTCTGGCTGGAGGCCTCCTACAACCCGGTGGTCGACGCCAACAACAAACTCTACAAAGTGGTGAAATTCGCCACGGTAATTACCGATCAGGTCAATCAGGAGCAAGCGGTCGCCGAAGCGGCCAACATCGCCTACAGCACCTCGTTGCAGACCGACAGCAGTGCCCAGCGGGGTACCACTGTGGTGACTCAAGCGGTGGACGTCATGCGTGACCTGGCCAAACACATGCAAACCGCTGGCGAAGGCATCGAAGCGCTAAACGCACAATCATTGGTGATCGGCACCATCGTCAAAACCATCAGTGGCATCGCCGAACAGACCAACCTGCTGGCGCTCAACGCGGCCATCGAAGCGGCTCGCGCCGGTGAACAGGGTCGAGGTTTTGCCGTGGTGGCTGATGAAGTTCGGCAACTGGCCTCGCGCACTAGCCAGGCGACCGATGAAATTGTCGGCGTCGTACGCCAGAACCAGGACATGGCGCGCAACGCCGTGGCCCTGATGACCGATGGCAAACTCCAGGCCGAACAGGGGCTGGCGCTGGCGGCGGAGGCAGGTACGGTGATCGTCGAAATTCAGGACGGGGCGCAGAAAGTGGTGAACGCGGTTGGGCAGTTTGCCAATCAGTTATCCACTTGATGCTATCTGTACGGCATGAATAGCCCTAAAAAGGTCAGGCCTCCTTTTGCAGTTTGATCAGACTTGGATTCTTCGCTAATAAAAAAAGGCCTACCTCCCGGTAAGCCTTTTCACATCTCTGCGTACGACTCAATCCCCTAACGCTTCCCCCTCACGCCGGGGATCGGCTCCGCCGGCCAACGCCGCTTTTCCCTGCACATCCTTGACCCGAACAATCGCCTGAGTCCCGCTGGTCATGTCGATCTCGTTGACGTTGTGCCCTTTGTCCTTCAGTGCCTGAATCAGCTTTGTGCTGAACTGACCCTGTTCCAGTTCGGTCGGGCCGTTGCGGCTGCCGAAATTGGGCAGGCTGATGGCCGCTTGCGGGTCGAGGTTCCAGTCGAGCAGACCGATGGTGGATTTGGCCACGTATTCGATGATTTGCGAGCCGCCGGGGGAGCCGATGGTGGCCAGGAACTCGCCGTTCTGGCGATCGAAGATCAGCGTGGGCGCCATGGATGAGCGCGGGCGTTTACCCGGTTCGACGCGGTTGGCGACTTTTTGCCCGTTCTCTTCGGGAATGAACGAGAAGTCGGTCATCTGGTTGTTGAGTAGAAAACCCTGGACCATCAGGTGCGAGCCAAACGCTGCTTCCACGGTGGTGGTCATGGACACGGCGCCGCCTTCGTCATCGACCGCCACCACTTGCGAGGTGGAGATGCGCAGCGGCGAGCGGTCCGGCGCGTAGGCAACCTGAATCCCTGGAGGGGTGCCGGGTTTGGCCTGACCCATGCTGCGGTCGCCAATCAAGGAGGCGCGGCTGGCCAGATAAGTCGGGTCGATCAGACCTTTTACCGGTACGGGTACGAAGTCGGTGTCGGCGACATACTGCGCTCGGTCGGCGTAAGCCAGGCGCTCGGCTTCAGCGATCAGATGCACGGCTTCAGATGACGGCTCGATGCCCGCCGGCTTGCTGGTCTTGACCGGTTTGAGTGGTGCCAGGGCAAAACGCGGGTCGCGGGATTCCAGCGCCTGCAAGGTGCCGAGAATTTGCGCCACGGCGATCCCGCCCGACGACGGTGGCGGCATGCCGCAGACCTGCCAGCGTTTGTAGTCGGTGCATAGCGGCCCGCGTTCCTTGGCCTTGTAGCGTTGGAGATCGTTCAACGACAGGCTGCCAGGGTTGGCGTGGCCCTGAACCTTGGCGACGATCTCTTTTGCAATCGACCCTTCGTACAGGGCATCGGGGCCTTCCTTGGCGATGCGCTTGAACACCGCGGCGAGTGCCGGGTTTTTCAGCGGTGTACCGATGGCTTTCGGGCTGCCATCGGTATTCAGAAAGTAGGCGGCCATGTCCGGTGAACGCTGTATGAGCGCATCCGCCGCGATCAACTGATGCAGTCGTGGCGAAATGGCGAAGCCTTGTTCCGCCAGTTTGATGGCGGGCTCGAACAACTTCGCCCACGGCAGGCGACCGTGCTTTTGATGGGCCAGCTCCAGTGCCCGCAATACACCTGGCGTCCCCACCGATCGTCCGCCGATCTGTGCCTGGGTGAACGGCATCGGTTTGCCATCGGCTTGCAGGAACAGTTTTTCGGTGGCGCCGGCCGGAGCGGTTTCGCGACCGTCGTAGGTGCGCACTGCCTTGCCATCCCACAGCACGATCAACGCGCCACCGCCGATACCCGATGATTGCGGCTCGACCAGCGTCAATACCGCTTGCATGGCAATGGCGGCATCAATCGCCGAACCCCCTTCACGCAGCATCTCCCGCCCGGCTTCGGCTGCCAGCGGGTTGGCGGCCGCGGCCATGTGTTTCGAGGCGTGCCGGGTCTGCAGGTCGGTGCGATAACCTGAGGCGATTTCTGGCGCGACCGGCAGGGTTGAGACTGACGGCGAAGAGGGCGGGGCATTACACGCGGCGAGGGTTAAAGCGGTGGCGATCAGCGAAAAAGCTGACAGGCGAAAGCGACTCAAGTGGAAGGCTGAGAACACGCGGGGCACTCCGTCCATGGGATAAAATGTCCGGGGACTTTATCGAGCGAGGGCGTGGTGTGCAAATCAGGTTTCCCCTGCCACTTTTCTCGAGGCATAAAAAACGGCCTACCTTTCGGTAAGCCGTTTCAGTACTTGGCGGTACACAGTCATTTGAGCTCGACTGTTAATCAACAGACTTACAAGATTTTTCTTTTTTCGAGCAATCCAAGCCATACACGTGGGCATCGAGATCATCCAAATGTATCTGGGGGATAATGTCGGCGGGAATTCTTGATGAGTTGGAAAGATTGTAGACCTGGAATTGATCACTGATTACTTTTCTCGCCACTATTTTGAATGACGGTAAAATCCTGGTGTGAAAATGTTGATCCAACCCGCAAGGTGAAACTACGGTGTTTTTCTCCTCATAAAATCGACTGACAGCTTGATTGAGGTCAACCCCCACCATTACCACCTTATTGAAACCAGCGTGATAAGCGATTTGTAGAGCCACATAGGCGACAGTGCGTGCGTCGAAAAAACCTCGTTTCAGATTTTTGCTGAAGCCGATGCGCCGATTGCGCCGCTTAAGAAAATTACGATTTCTTATCAGGTCTTTATCTACACCAATAAGTTCGCCCCAAGAAAGCTTCGGCGCTTTGTTCAGCAAAAACACTTCCCCTTTTGGCGCAACCGATAGTTGCTGAACCTGGTCCTCCCACAAGGCAACTCGCTCACTAAGAAGCAAGGCTTGGGAGAACAGTTCCGGCTGCTGCTCGGAAAAATTTTTATCGGTACAGGCATAGAAAAAAGGCTTGACGCCAGTCCCGATAAACTTCGAGATTGCCCCATTCATTGTGATCATGGGGACATCTGCGAATTGTTCAGGATGAAAGTCTTTGGCAGACCCTCCCGAGGCTACAATAAAAACAGCGCCTTTATGAATATTGCGACACTCATCAAAGTCACGAATATTAATACTAGCGCTCATTCTTGATTAGTCCTGTTGTTAGGATCATTTGATGCGATATTGGCACCAAACAATATTTCTGAAGCGTGATTTGTGAAGCGTTAAATTGTATCAAGTTATGTCTTGGGGATTTTGCGGATGAGGTTTCATGCTGCCGGTGCAAGGTTCAGTGTGCCATTACGGCTTTTCAAATGGCAAAAAAACATACTGATATCGTCGAAACTCCGCAGTGAGAGGATGGTGGTGGATGTCCTGAATTTCGCCTGAGAAGAAAAACGATATGTTCGTGACGAATCTCCATGCGTTCGGGGTGGTATCGTCGAGAGTTTTTTACTGAAGTCGAAGATCCCGGGTGTAGGCAAGTCGAGCATCCGGCAGTTCCGCTGAGGCGCGACCCAGTACATGGGCGAGAAGCAAAACGAATGTTCCAGACACAAGAAAGCCCGCACTAGGCGGGCTTCTTGTATGGCTTATAGACTTCAGTAGATGTCTGTAAACCGGTACTTGGTGGCTACACAGGGACTTGAACCCCGGACCCCAGCATTATGAATGCTATGCTCTAACCAACTGAGCTATGTAGCCAAGTGGCGCGCATTATTCACCTGGAACAAAGATGCGTCAAGCGTAAATTTAAAATATTTCTCCACACTTTCAACCGCTTATCCCCCTGGCCCGAAAAATCGTGCCAGGGGAGGGCGTCATTTGAGCTGAAATCTCCCGGTATTTGCACTCAAGGCCTTGCTGCCCTCGCTTAAGGTGTCTGCCGCGAGGTTCACCGCCCGGGCGCCTTCAAGCAAGCGTAGCGCGGCCTGATCGACTTGCTGGATGTTGCCGCTGACTTCATCGGCAGTGCTCGCTTGCTCTTCGACAGCGGTAGCGATCTGCGCCAGGGTGTCGGTGACGCTCTGCACTGCGCTGGCGATTTCCCCCAGGCGCTCGCCGAGACCGGTGACGGCTTGCGCATCCGATTGTGCCTGGCCGCAGGCGGCTTCCATCAGGCTTACCGCTTCGTTGACGGTGCTGCGCAGGCTGTCGACGGTGCCGGCGATTTGTGCGGTGGACGATTGGGTGCGTTGCGACAGGCTGCGCACTTCATCGGCCACCACGGCAAAGCCACGACCTTGCTCGCCGGCCCGTGCGGCCTCGATGGCGGCGTTGAGGGCCAGCAGGTTGGTCTGCTCGGCGACACCGCGAATGGTATCGACCACCAATTGAATCTGCTGCCCTTGCTCGCTGACCCGACCCAGTGCCGCCGCGGTGTCGTTCAAGCGCTGATTGAGCTGCTGAATACTCGCTGTCGTGCGTTGGCTGTCACGACTGCTGTCGGCGGCAATACGCTGGGTGTGCTGAGCGCTGCCTGAGGCCTGTTCGCAACTCTGGGCTACTCCTTGAGAAGTGGCCGCCAGTTGCGTGGCCGCAGCGGCGATCTGACTGATTTGCAATTGCTGAGCCTCGACTTCGCCGAGAGCGCCGCTGGAGTGATCGTTGAGGGTGCGCACCGCGTTGCTCAGTTGTAGGGTTTCGTGATCGACCCCCAGCAGGCTGTTGCGCAGTTGCACTACCGCGACATTCAGGGCAGTGCTGATCGCCGCCAGTTCGTCGCGGCCCTGCACCGGCACTTGCAGGCTCAGGTTGCCGTCACGCAGTGCTTCGGCCAGTAGCGTAATGCCGCTGGCGCTGCGACGGATTGAAGCCTGCAGACAGATGAACAGGTACAGCGCGGCCAGTAGCAGGCAGCCAAAAATCGTCGCCACCAGGATGAACTGGCGGATGGCCGAGCCGTGGTAGTAATCCAGCCGTTGATCCAGAGAAACCAACGATTGCTGACGCAACGAGGCGAGGTCGCCGAGGAGGGCGTCGAGGCTGCGTTCAAAGTCTTCCGGCTTGAGGTTGATGCTGCCGCCGAAGACGCCCTCGTCCAGCACTTTCAAACCGGCGTCCAGGTGCTTGAGACTGTCGTGGTATTGCCCGGCCCAGATTTGCAAGGCACTGGGCAGGCGCGCTTCCAGCAGGCTGGCGGTTTTCACCAGCTGTTCCCGGGCATCGCCGATGCGGCTGCGCAAGTCCCGCAGTTGCAGGCGGCTTTGCAGGGTGAACTGCCCGGACACCACCGATGCCTGACCGACCGCGGCGAGGCGCCCGACCCGTTCAATCAGGTCCGGTGCGTGTTGAGTGGAGATCTGCGTCAGCAGATATGTTTCCAGCCATGGCGCCAGGGTCAGGCGATTGTCCATGGCGATTTGTTCGCGCAGGGCTTGCAGGGCGCTCAAGGCATTAGTGAAGCGATCGTAGCCGTCCGGCCACCAACCGACGCTGCTCAAGCTTTTCGTATCCAGGCCGGTGAGCGCGGTTTGCAGGGCCTGATAGCGGGTGAGAGTTTGGTCCTCGGCACCTTCGGTTTTCAGGGCATTGCCCAGGTCCATTGTGGCTTGAGCCACGGCCGGCTGAACCGCGTCGAACGCTGCCATTGCAGCGATGGTTGCGGGTGTCGGCTGGCGATTGGTTTCGGTGGCGCGCCAACGAGCGGCGCGGTCACGCTGGGCGGCGAGCAGATTGTCGAGCGCATCGAGGGCGAGCAATTGACGAACCCCGGCGCGCTCGCCGGAGATCAGGTTCAACTTGTCACGATAATCCTGACCGATCATCCACAGGCTGCCCGCAAGTGGCAGGATAAACAGCAGAAACAGCAGCTGAAATTTGCGCGCGAAGCCGAAGCGCCCCAGCAGCCCGATCCCCGGTGATAAAAAAGCCTGCATGCCCCATGACTCCTCTGGACACCACGCACCATTGGCGTGCGTCGAGGTCATTGCGACCGCGACTTGTGCCCTGCTAAAAGGCCTCGAAAGTTCACCTTGGTCCGCTCTGTAGGCCGACTCTGTAGCGAAACTTCCCATTCTCGGTTCCCTTTGTAAGGGGCCGCGTTGAAGCGGATAAACAAGGCAAGATTCAGACCATGGCTTTGCGCTATCACCTTCTTTTTTGAAGTCGTTAGCAGGCTAAGGGGATGGCGCACCTGCACCGAAAAATGGCACATTGACCGACCTGCCAGCGCGCACCCATCCGCAGTACGGAAACTCTCATGGCTATCAGCAACACGCAGTCCGCCGCTACGTCGGCGCCCGCCGCTTCACAAAGCAGCCCGCTGGTCATGCGCATCATCGGCGCGGTGGCGCTGGCGCATTTGATCAACGACCTGATTCAGGCGGTATTGCCGTCGATCTATCCGATGCTCAAGGCCAGCTATGGCCTGACGTTCACCCAGATCGGTCTGATCACCCTGACCTTTCAACTGACGGCCTCGCTGTTGCAGCCATGGGTCGGTTATCACACTGATCGTCATCCCAAACCCTGGTTGTTGCCGGCCGGTACCGTCTGCACATTGATCGGCATTCTGATGATGTCTGTGGTCGGTAGCTTCCCGATGATTCTGCTGGCGGCGGGGTTGATCGGTGTCGGCTCATCGACCTTTCACCCGGAAGCTTCTCGGGTGGCGCGATTGGCTTCGGGTGGGCGGTTCGGCTTGGCGCAGTCGACGTTTCAGGTCGGCGGCAATGCGGGGTCGGCTTTCGGGCCGTTGCTGGCGGCGTCGATCATCATTCCCTATGGTCAGGGCCATGTGGCCTGGTTCGGACTGTTCGCGCTGTTTGCGCTGTTCGTGCTGTATCGGATCAGTCGTTGGTACACCAACCATCTGAATCTGTTCAAGCTTAAACAAGGTCAGGCAGCGACTCACGGCTTGTCGAAAGGCCGGGTAACCAGCGCACTGGTGGTGCTCGGGTTGCTGGTGTTCTCCAAGTATTTCTACATGGCCAGCCTCACCAGCTACTTCACGTTCTACCTGATTGAAAAATTTGACCTGTCGGTGGCCAGCTCGCAGCTGCACCTGTTCCTGTTTCTCGGTGCAGTAGCGGCGGGGACCTTCTTCGGCGGGCCGATCGGCGACAAGATCGGGCGCAAGGCGGTGATCTGGTTCTCGATCCTCGGCGTCGCACCGTTCACTCTGATGCTGCCCCACGTTGATCTGTTCTGGACCAGCGTTCTAAGCGTGGTGATCGGTTTCATCCTCGCCTCGGCGTTCTCGGCGATCGTGGTATATGCCCAGGAACTGGTGCCGGGTAACGTCGGGATGATTGCAGGGGTGTTCTTCGGACTGATGTTTGGCTTTGGCGGGATTGGTGCGGCGCTACTCGGGCATCTGGCGGATATTCACGGCATTGAGTACGTGTACTTCCTGTGTTCGTTCTTGCCGTTGCTGGGGGTGTTGGCGATCTTCCTGCCCAGAACCAAAAAAGCCTGAACCAACCGATGTGGGAGCCCCCTGGCCACAGAGGCTCCCACGATGGCAGCTCAAAAAATCCGCAACGGCAAATTCGCCACCAGGCGGAACTCGTCGTAGCTACCATCAATCTGCCCGCCCGTGGCGCGATGGTTGTAGACGATGGTGCGAAACACCGCATTCTTCAGCGCGCCGGATTGCACCACGTACGCCACCATTAAACCGTTTTCATCGTGCTTGGCATTGTCCAGGCCCCGCACGTTGTAACCGGTATTGCGCCCGTTACGGTCGCCGCTGTAATGGGTGCCGTCGATGTCCCAGCCCTTGGCGTGCCACAGGCTGGTAGTCAGGCCTGGGACTCCAAAGGACGCCAGGTCCAGGTCGTAGCGCAGTTGCCAGGACTTCTCGTTCGGGCCGTTGTAGTCCGAGTACAACGAGTTGGCCATGTAATTGCCCGTGGACTCCCAGACGTAATCGAAATACTCGTCGCCGAACACCTGCTGCCAGGCCAGGGTCAGGCTGTGGGCCAGATGCGATGCGGTGAATGCCAGGCTGAAGGCGTCGTTGTCGATATAGCCCAGGCGCTGCTCGCCCTGATCCTCGGTATGGTAGTAATTCAGTGCGGTCTTGAGCGCGATTTGACGCCGATCCCCGATCAACTGGGTCAACCCCAGATAGGTCTGCTGCCACATGTCCTCGAAGCGTGAAGCGTAGAGGCTGACGTCCAGGCCGTATGGGCTCTTGGCCAGCCCGCCGAGGTAGGAAATACGCGACCCCGAATACGCCCGGTTGCCGAAGGTGGTGGTGAGTTTCTCGCTGCCGGTACCGGTGCGTGGAATCGCCCGTTCGAAGCTGCCGGCCTGCAATGACAGCCAATCGAGTTCGTTGCTGAACAGGCCCACGCCCTGAAAGCTCGAGGGCAGGGCGCGATTGTCCTTGTAGCGCAGCATCGGGTTGTCGGTGAGCAAGCGACCAGCCTTGATTTCAGTGCTGGAAAAACGCAGCCGCAGATCACCCACCCCCAAGCGGCTCCAGGTCGGTACAGCATCGCCGTCGCTGTCCACCAGCACCCGATCGCCACCATTGGCGACGCGCCCATGTCCGCGCTCCAGGTTGATCGCGCTGAACAATGAGGCGTCTATCCCGAAGCCGATCGGCCCCTGGGTATACCCGGAGCTGTAGTTGAGCATTGCGGTCTGCACCCAGGTTTCGCGAATGCGGGTCCGCTCCAGGCCATCGGCTTTCTTGATAACCAGATAGGTAGAACGTCGGGTGTGCTGGTTGGCATAGTAATGGCGCAAGTTCAGCCCCAAATGGCTGCCGTCGATAAAACCCGGGGCCTCGGCTTGCGTGGCCAGCGTTTCGGCCGCGGTGGCAATCAAAGGGCTGCCGATGGCGCTGCCGGCCATCAGAAGTACACGAAAATCCATTTCCATAAGTCTCTGGAGGAAAAAAGCAGGCGCACGTCGCTAATGCTGTCGTTGAAGAAATTTGAGCGACAAAAATCCTGTGGGAGCGAGGTTTGCCCGCGAAGAGTGCAGCGCGGCTTTTCAGCGATTACGCGTTATCGTTCTTCGCGGGCAAGCCACGCTCCCACAGGGCGAAAAACACTTCAGCGAGGCGGCGGGCTGGGCCAGTGCCGAATCGTGCCGCGCCAGTTCTCATAGGTTTTGCCGAGCTGAAGCAACCACTGATCAGCGAAACGCGGGGCAATCATCTGCAGGCCGATCGGCATGCCTTGGTCGGTAAAGCCACAGTTGATCGACAGCGCCGGCTGCTCGCCCATGTTCCATGGCACGGTGAAAACAATGTGCTCGAACGGCCGCCGCGGGTCATTGGTGGGCGAAGCCCATTCAGCCGCAAAGGCACTGACCTGGTTGGTCGGCGACAACACCAGGTCGACATCTTGAAAGACTTCGGCTGCCCGGCGGCGGATTTCGAACGTCTGGTTGAACCCCTCGACTGCCTGCACGGCGGTCAGATGTTCGGCGGCCGCCGCCCAGTCGCGTATGTAGGGCAAGACCTGATCCAGCCGCTCGGGGCTCAGGGCCTGCAACTGACTCCACTGTCGCGCCTGCCAGAAATGATCCAGGCCCTGGAGCACGGCGCGATCCATCAGTGGCTGGATATGACGTACCTGAGCGCCTTGGCTTTCAAATAGGCGAGCCGCTTCCCGGACCGCCGAGCACACCTGTTCGTCCGGTTGAATGCCACAGCCGGGGTCGAGCATCAGGCCGATTTTCAGCCCTTGGACCGACAGCCATCCCAGTGCCCAATCGCCTTGTTCCGGTGGCAGGCTGGTGGCATCCCGCGCATCGGGGCGGGACAGGTAGCGCATCATCAGTGCGCAGTCGTCCATGTTGCGGGTCATGGGCCCGGCGCAACGGCCGGTGTAATACGGATCGATGGGAATGCGCCCGAGTGTCGGCTTGAACCCCACCAGCGCGCACCAGGCTGCGGGCAAACGGACAGAACCGCCGATGTCGGTGCCGACATGCAGTGGGCCATAGCCGGCCGCTGCCGCCGCCGCCGCGCCGGCACTGGAGCCACCGGGATTGTTCGCCAGGTTCCAGGGATTGCGTGTCACACCGTGGAAACTCGACAGCCCCGACGACAACATGCCGTAGTCCGGCACCGTAGTCTTGCCCAGGACAATCGCCCCGGCCTCACGCATCCGCGCCGCCGGTGGCGCGTCGACGGTGGCCGGGGTCGATTCGGTAGCGGCGCAACCCAGGGGAATGCAGTCGCCTTGCGTCGCGATCAACTCCTTGAGCGTCACGGGCAAACCATCGAGCATTGCGCGGGGCTGGCCCCGGCTCCAGCGCTCGCTGGCGGCGGCCGCCTGTTCCCGGATCCGTTGCGGGTCAAAGGCGTACAGCGCGTTGATATGGGGTTCCCAGCGCTCGATGTGGGCCAGCAAATGGTCGTAATACTCCAGCGGCGACAGCTCCTTGCTGGCGAACAACACCAACAGTTGAACCGCCGAAAGATCATGCAAATCGTTGACGCAGCTCATGCCGATAACCGTCCTTTGATATTCAGAGGCAAGCGCCGCGAGCGGCGGCGCGAAAGGGCCAGGCTCAAGCGCCTGGCACCACCGAAACGTCAGCCGGGGACGATGAGCGCAAACCGTAGAACCATGCCATGAGCGCCCCGACGGCACCCATGATTACGCAATAGCCTACGCAAACCCAAGGGCTCCACGGCATCAGGCCGATCAGCAGCAGCGGCGTGGTACTGGCCCAGAGTGCGTAGGCAATGTTGTAGGTAAAGGAGATGCCGGACACCCGGATCCGTGCCGGAAACAAACTCACCATCACCGACGGCACCGCGCCCACTACGCCGCAGGTCAGGCCGGCCACGGCATAGGCCACGCTGATCCAGTAGCCGCCACTGATCAGGCTGGTGTAGAGCAGCGCCGTCCCTACCGGCAGCAGCAGGCTATAAACCAGTACCGCGCGCCAGGCGCCGATCCGGTCGACCAGTAACCCCGCCAGCACACAGCCGATATTCAGGAACACAATGCCCAGGCTGCTCAGCGCGAAGGTATGGCTGGCACTCATGCCGAAGCTTTTCTGCATGACGGTCGGGGTGATCACCACCAGCACCACCACCGCCGACGTCAACACACAGGTCAACAGCATCGCCGGCAGGATGGAGGTGCGGTGATCGCGCAACACCGTCCGCAATGGCAGCTCCGCATCCATCTCGCGTCGCGCCTGCAAGGCCATGAACACTGGGGTTTCGCTCAGCCAGCGCCGCAGCCAGACCCCGATCACCCCGAATACACCGCCGAGCAGGAAGGGGTAACGCCAGGCGAAGTCGAGGATCTCGGCGGGGCTGTAGATCCGCGCCAGGAGGGTCGCGGTCAGGGCTCCCAGCAAATAGCCGAACGTCAATCCGGCCTGCAACACTCCCAAGGCATAGCCCCGATGCCCGACCGGGGCATGCTCGGCCACGAACACCCAGGCGCTCGGCACCTCGCCGCCCACCGCGGCACCTTGCAGCACTCGCAACAGCAGCAGGATCAAGGGAGCCCAGTAACCGATCTGTTCATAGGTCGGCATGATCCCGATCAACAGGCAGGGCAGAGCCATCATCAGGATGCTCAGGCTGAACACCCGCTTGCGTCCCACCCGATCCGCAAAGTGCGCCATCAGGATGCCGCCCAGCGGGCGTGCCAGATAGCCGGTGACGAAAATCCCGAAGCTTTGCAGCAAGCGCAGCCACTCCGGCATTTCAGGTGGAAAGAACAGCTGGCTGAGGGTCAGGGCGAAGAACACAAAGATGATGAAATCGTAGATTTCCAGCGCACCACCTAGCGCCGCCAGGCCCAGGGTCTTGTAGTCAGACCGGGAAAAGCGACCGGATTGTGGATAAGTAGGGGCCGTCATAAAGGGACTCTGAACAGGTACTCATGAAAGTTCGCGTCTGAAACAGCATTCGATAATGCCATCAGGTATCTAGCCGGCAATGGTCCATCCAATTACCGGTCGGGACAACCAGACAATGCATCTGGGTTGCTTTTTAGGGCAAATCTGTACATTGAGTTTTCTTGCGTTTAACCAATAATCGGGCACTTCCTCTCCTTGGATATTGAGCGCAACATGGAAGAAATTCAGCGTAATTTCGACGATTTTAATCACCCGGACGTTGAAGCGATTGCGATTATCCGCGGTCGCGTGCTGCAGGCATTGCAACAGTATTTGTTGGAGCGCGACTTCAAACAGTTGATGCCCATCCTCATGTCGCCCATCACCGATCCGTTAAACCATGCGGTGTACCCCGCAGAGCTTCAATACGAAACGCGGCGCCTGAAACTGACCGCCAGCATGATCTTCCATAAACAGCTGGCATTGACCGCCAGGGGGCACGGCAAGATTTTTATCGTGGCGCCGAACATTCGCCTGGAAAAAGCCGAGATCAAGGATTCGGAGAACCACTTGCTGGAATTCTCCCAATTCGACTTCGAAATACGTGACGGCAACATGCACCAGGTCATGGCGCTGATCGAAGGCTTGATCAAGCACACCTTCGCCGAAGTCAGGCAACACTGCTCGGCCCAGTTGGCCCACCTCAACCGCCATCTGCCGCACTACGACACGAATTTTCCGATCTACAGCTCGGACGAGTTGCGCGCCGAGTATGGCGACGACTTCGAGAAGATCATGTCGGCCAAGGCCCACACGCCGTTCTTCGTCACCAACTACCGCCGGGAATTCTATGACCGTGAAACACCCGGCAAGCGCGGCCAGTACAACAACTACGACCTGATCTATCCCGATAGCTATGGCGAAGCGCTGTCTGGTGCCGAACGTGAGTTCGAGTACGAGCAGATCATCTACCGCATGGAAGAGTTGTCGATGGACCTTGCGCCCTTCGCCAATTACCTCGAAGTCGCCAAGCGCGGCTTGCTCCCCCCGAGCGCCGGCGGCGGGCTGGGGATCGAGCGACTGCTGAAATTCATCTGCGGCAAGCGCCGTATCCGCGATGTCGCGCTGTTCGACCGCACTGTCGGCACCAGCTTCCTGTTCTGACCCACCGTCACTTTTTGCGCTGCCCCGCCCTTCAGGCGGCGGCAGGCGCTGCTCTGGAGAAAAACCATGCCCGCGTTGCGTATCCACTGGTGCTCACCGCTCGATAGCGGTCAACAAAAGGCTTCCGAGAAATACAACACCGGCGCCCTGGACTTTGCCGGCATCGTCGACTTCGCCCAGGAAGCCGATGAGTTGGGGATCGACTCGTTGCTGATGGGCATCAGCTACCACATGCCCGACCCACTGCCAATGATCGGCGCCCTGGTGCGCGAGACCAGCCGGGTCAAATTCATCCTGGCGTATCGCCCCGGCCTGCTGCCGCCGACGCTGTTCACGCAGATCGTCAATACCGTGTCGTGGATGTCCGACAAGCGCATCGCATTGAACCTGGTCGCCGGTATTTCCCCTGATGAGCAAGCCTTTTATGGCGACTTCGTGGCCCACGACGGACGTTATGAACGCACCAGCGAATTCCTCGAGATCCTGCATCGTTTCTGGAAAGGCGAAACACCCCTGACCCATCACGGCGCTCATTACCGTATCGAGCAAGCGCAATTGGGGTTGCCGTACAAAGACAACGAACGCCCACACATCTATCTGAGCGGCGCTTCGGAGATCGCCCAGCAGATTGCCGTGAAACACAGCGATTGCTGGTTACGCTACGGTGACACGCCGCAAGGTATTGCCGAGGCCAGCCGGGCAGTGCTCGAGGCCGGTTGCTCGGTGGGGATTCGCATGCACGTGCTGGCTCGCGAAACCCGCGAGGAAGCTCTGTCGGCTGTTGAAAGCATGATGGAAAACCCCGATGAGCAGCATCGCGAATGGGTTCGTCAGTTCGTCGGACGTTGCGACTCCGAAGCCGTCAAGACCTCGTTCCACCTGGCCGATAAGGCCGAGCACGATTGGCTGTCGCCAATGCTTTGGTCCGGTGCTGTGGCCTATCGTGGCGGTCCGGCACTGTGCGTGGTCGGCAGCTATCAGGAAGTTGCCGAGTATTTGCTGGAATACAAAAAAGTAGGAGTCAGCGAGTTCATCTTTTCCGGTTGGCCTACCCGTGACGAAATGCGCGGTTTCTGCCGCCATGTATTGCCACGTCTGCGCAAGCTTGAGGCAGAACTGGAAAGCCAGCATGCATGAAACCGTCCGGCTGCGCCGTTTCGGTGCCGGCCTGCTGTTCGCCTTGCTGGCGGAACAAACGGTGCTGTTCGCAGTACCGTTGTTGATCTTCCAGCTCACCGGCAATGTCCGTTACTCCGGTGTGGCGTTTGCTCTGGAATGGCTACCGGCACTGCTGGCTTATCCGTTCGCCGGATTGCTGGCGGACCGCTTCGGCGGGCGCCTGCTGTTCCGCCACGCCAATACCGCGCGGGCGCTGAGCCTGGGGTTGACCGTCGGGGTCTGCTGGTATGCGCCAGCGCTCACTGTCTGGGCCCTGATCGGCAACGGCATCGTGCTCTCGCTGCTGATGGCTCCGGTGCGCATGGCGGTGGAAAAGAGCGTACCGCTGATCGCCGGCCCCGAACGCCTGGCCCACTGCCAGTCCCTGGTGCAAAACATGGAGCTGCTGGCCATGGCGCTGGGTCCGGCATTGGCGGCACTGCTGGCGATGTACGCCGACAAGCGCCTGCTTCTGGGTCTGGCGGCGCTGGCATTCGCCGTGGCCGGTGTGTGCTGGAAAGGCCTCCCCAATACCCAGTCAGCCAGCCCGCCGAAAAGCATCCGCAAGGACTTGGCTCTGGGCTGGAGTCTGTTGTTGAACAATCCGCCGGTCCTGTCCCTGGCACTGCTCAACTTCACCATCAACCTGGCTTTCGCCTGCGTCCTGAGCGCCAACGCCTTTGTCATCAGTGGTGTATTTGGCGCCGCCGACGGGGTCTTCGGTTTGATGAACGCTGGCGCCGGTGCACTGGGCCTGCTCAATTTCATTTTGGTGCCAAGGCTGCTGGCGCGGATGTCGATCTACCGTCTAGGCACACTGGGTTTTGCCTTGCTTTGCCTGGGCCTGATCTGCATGGGCCTGGCCAGTGGCGTGGTGCTCTATGCCATCAGTTTTCTCCTGGCGATGGCCGGCTGCGCCTTGTTCAACGTGTTTAACCGAACCCAGCGCATCAAGGCGATTGCCGCCGACCATTTGGGCAAGGTGATGGGCCCGTTCTACCTGGTCAACCTGCTGTCCTACCCATTGGGTGGCCTTCTGACCGCCAGCATCGGCCATGAATATGGGGTCCAGACGTTGATTCTGGCTATCGCGCTGCTGCTCACCATCCCGGGTGCCTTGCTGTTCAACCTGACCACCCGGCGGTTTCGCGCCGCCCTGGACTTTCCCCCCTCAGCCATGGAGGCAACGCAATGAAAGGATCACAACACTGCCTGATAGCAACCGTCGAATCGGATTCGCACATGTGGAACCTGGTTTATCTGCAGCTGTGGCTGGCGGAGCACGGTTTCAACGTCAAGAACCTCGGCAGTTGCACCCCGGTGGAGGTGGTTCTCGCCACCCTGGAGCTGCGGCGCACGCAATTGCTGGTGGTCAGTAGCGTCAATGGTCATGGGCATTTCCAGGGGTTAGAGCTGATTCGCCAAGTGCGCCAGCAACATCCGGATCTGCCTTGTGTCATCGGCGGCAAGTTGACCACCTCGGAAGACCAGACGCGGGCGGTTCGCCAAGAGCTGCTGGCCGCCGGTTTCAACGAAGTGTTCATAGGCCCCGACGCCATCGAGCACTTCGAAAACTATCTCAATACTCTCGAGCGCTCGAAACCTGCGCTCGTCCTGGGTACCGGCACGGCGCCGTGCTGGACCTGAGTCCAGCCCTCTTTTTATTTTTCACAGGATCGAATCGATGCACATCGTTATCGTCAATCGCTGGCCGCGCTTCCAGGACCCCAATCGCTGGGACAATGAACTGACCCGCTACGAAGAGTTCTTCGATCATCAGCGGCACCGGATCAGCTATGTGGTCGACGGCCCTGGTGCCGAGGGTGTGCTGGCCCCCCGCGACCATATCGCCCACTTGGTACAGGTCGATGACGTCAATCAGTACCCCCAATTGCTGGCGGGCGTTCAGGAAGTCATCGACCGCGTCGGCCCCGTGGATCAATTGATTGCGCTGTCGGAGTTCACGCTGGAGATCGTGGCGCGGGTACGCCAAGCCCTGCACATTCCTGGCCACGGGCCCGAGCAGGTGGCGGTCTATCGCGACAAAGCGCGAATGAAAGAAGTACTCCAGGAACACGGTTTGCCGGTGCCACCGTTCGTTCGCTGCGATGACGTGCAGCAGGCGCTGGACTTCGCCGATGCGGTCGGCTATCCGGTGATCGTCAAACCGGTGGATGGCGCCGCCAGCATCGGCGTCGTCAAGGTCGAGGGCGCCCAAGCCCTGTGCGCGATACTCAGCGAAGTGGACCTGGGGCGCTATGAGGTCGAGGCCTTCATCCAGGGCCAGACCTATCACATCGACGGTTTCACCGATGACAGCGGCGCGGTGCCGTTCCAGGTGGTGTCGCGCTATATCAACAGTTGCCTGGACTTCGCCAGCGCCAAGCCACTGGGGTCAGTGATCCTGCAATCCTCGGAGCTGCGTACCCGGATCCAGGCTTTCAGCGAGGCTTGCCTGCGGGCATTGAACCTGCGCAGCAGCGCCTTTCACCTGGAAATATTCGTCGAGGCGGATGGCTCGCTGGTGTTCCTCGAAGTGGGAGCCAGGGTGGGCGGCGCCGAGGTGCCACACCTGATCAACAAAGTCTTCGGCGTGAACCTCTATGAGCATTGGCTCAAGGGGCTGGCCGGTGAACAGGTGCCCTTGCCGACGATCCCGGCTGACCCCAGCGGCGGCTGGCTGGTCGTCCCCAAACCGGCGCAATTGCCGTGCCGGGTGATCGAGGCGCAATCGCTGCGCCCACACCTGAACTCGCTCTGGCGAGAATTGCTGCCCCGGCCCGGGCAGATCCTCGAAGCTGGCGGCAGCTATGACGCGCTGCACAGCGGTCGCTTCATTTTTACCGACGCGAGCGAAGCGGATATCGAGTACGACATCCAGCATGCGATCAACAACTTTCACTTCCAGGCTGAACCGGTATGAACATCGCCATTACCCCTGAAATGGCCGACGCCTCCTTGCTCGGCGAGCTCAATAGCTACCTCAGCGCGGTGGACCGGCGTGCCGTCGCCACCCTGGGCGAGCGATTGATCGATGCCGCCAGCGGTCTTGACGGGCTCGCGGACTACAAGCTGATGGTGGCTTACGGCGGCGGCAAGGACAGTTCCTACACCGTGTCGCTGATTCGCGCCGTGCAACTGCACCTGAACGTATTACACGGTCGCACCTTCTTCCTGCGCATTGCCAATATGCGCCACGCCGGAGTCCCGGACGCGGTCATGGCGAACATCGACCGGGTCTACCGGGCCCTGCACTTGTATGACGATCCCCGGGTCGAGATGCTGGTGGTCGATCACCAGCAGATCCGACCGTTCGAACGTCACTTGCCGTTCCCTGAGCAGGTGCGCGCGATGAACCGTTTCGACGTATTGATGAATGGTCATCGTACCGCCGGCGACGGCCGCCCCACGTTCTGCAACAGCTGCAACCTGGCGGTCGCCGACTTCTACGGGCGCGCGGCTTGGTGGCAGGGCGGCGTCGATGCCGTGGTCACCGGTGATTCGCGCAAGGAACAGAAGCATTACTTCACCTGGATCATGCGTCTGGCCCAACGTTTGGGGCTGAACGTCGACGAGTGTCGGCGCCAAGGTTTTCGCGGCCTGCTCCAGGCGCTCGATGGCGTGGCCCAGGTGTATTTCGTCGAACTGTTCGGCGAGGGCTTCGACGAGCAGCGGGCTGAACGTCGGGTGGCCAGCGGCAGCGAAAGCGCCGACCCGGACTTCATCAGCATCTACGACTTGGTGAGCTACCGGGTGGAAGACCACTGGGAACTGATTACCGAGTTTCTCGATTTCCGTTTCGAAGAGCTGGCGTTCAGCTTCACCGAATCGGACTGCGCCAACCCCATGCTGATGGCGCACTTTCGCGGACTCAAGGCGCAATACGTGCAGGGCCGTCATTACCACGACGGTATCAGCGAATACCTGGAACTGGCCCAGGGCCTGATGCGCAAAAAGGAAATGCCCCAGCGCCTGATCGACCTGGCAATGTCGGCCTACGCCGGTGCCGAAGGCAAGGATGCGCGTCGGGCGCTGGCGAACCGCTTCGCCAGCGAGGCGTTCGGGCTCGACGAGACACAGCTGACCTGCCTGCAGTTCGCGCCCTTCGTTGATCGTGGACGCGAGCTGTCGAGCTTCATCACCGCCTGTCACCCTCAGCGCCTGGCAGATCTGGAGGACCTTCACCTGGTGCTGGCCGGTAGTCGCCACGACAGTGCCCTGAGCCTCTGGCTGAATCAGGTCAGCGGCTTGCCATTGCCGGCGCTGCGCAGCCTGTACGCCCATCAGCAGATCGATTTCGACAGCGACAGCAGCCTGATCGCCCGGGTTCGCGCCGGTGATCCGCACAAGGGGCGGATAACACGTTTCGACCCTGCCACGGGTGAAAACGTGGTCGAACTGGTGTCGGGACGCTGAGTGATGAACATGACAGGAGGTCATTTCCAGCGCTTCATCGAGCAGGCCCGGGAACGGCGCGAACTGGTGGTGCAACCGCGCATGGGCTTCGGTGGGTTGGCGCCGATGCGCGCCGGGTTGGCCGCGGTGGCCGGGTTGCCCTGTGCCACGATCGGGACCATCACCCTGGACAGCTACACCCGGGTCGGTGATTACCAGAGCGCGCTGCAGTGCCTGAACAGCGACAGCCTGCTGAACGGTTTCCCGATCATCAGCCATCCGCTGGAAGCGGTGCGGGGTATGCTCGACGGGCTCTATGGCCCGTCGTTCCCGATCCAGGTCCGCCATGGCACGGCTCAACCGCAGAATGTTTTCAAGCGGCTGGCGGCCCTCGGGCTTGATGCCACCGAAGGCGGCCCTGTGTCCTATTGCATGCCCTACAGTCGCTTGCCACTGGCTCGGGCGGTCGAGGCTTGGGCAGAGAGTTGCCAGTTGCTGGCCGATGCCACCCCTCATGGCCACATCGAGAGCTTCGGCGGTTGTTTGCTGGGCCAGTTGTGCCCGCCGTCGATGTTGATCGCCATGACGTTGCTTGAGGCCCTGTTTTTTCGCCAGCAGGGCATCCGCAGTGTCTCGCTGAGCTACGCCCAGGGCACGTCCATGGCTCAGGATTTCGGGGCGTTGCAGGCCCTGCGCGAACTGGCTGCTGACTATCTGGACGGCGCCCACTGGCATGTCGTGGTGTATTCCTACATGGGCGTCTTTCCCACCACCGGTCACGGTGCTCGCCGCCTGATCTATGACAGTGCACGCCTGACACAGGCCGCCGGGTGCGAGCGCCTGATCGTCAAGACCGTTGCCGAATCCCGGCAGATCCCATCGGTGGCGGACAACCTCGAAGCCTTGTCGATGGCGGCCGAAGTCGCCGCTGACAACACGCTGGAGGTCGACCCGGCCAGTGAAGGCTATCGCCAGGAAGTGTTGTTCGAGGCGCGGCAACTGGTGGAAAGCGTGCTGGACCTGCACCCCGATATCGGCGTTGCGTTGCTCCAGGCCTTCGCCCGTGGGCGGCTCGACATTCCTTACTGCCTGCACCCCGACAACCCCGGCCGCGCCACCACCCGAATTGACGAGCACGGCGCCTTGCGCTGGGGCAATGTTGGTGGCCTTCCGTTGCCGCAGAGCTGCGGCCTTTCTTCGATCGGACCGGGTATCAGCTCGTCCGAGTTGTTCCAGATGTTGCATTACACGGTGAGCCGTTATGACCAACCCTTGCATTGACTCCACCTTGGCGCCGCTGATCCTGGTCGACGCCTATTCCACCGGCGCGCTGCTGGCCCAGGCTTTGGCGGAGCATCGCCCGCTGCTGCACGTGCGTTCGCGCAACGACATGCCCCCGGCCTTTGCCGCAAGTTGTCCGCAATCACTGTTCCGCGAGCACTACGGCGTGCATGAGGAAGGTCTTGAACCGCTGCTGGAGAAGCTCGCGGCACAGGCGCCGGCGGCGGTGTTGACCGGCAGTGAATTCGGTGTGGAGTTGGCGGATTTGCTGGCGGCCCGTCTCGGCCTGCCCGGCAATGATCCTGAATACTCCGCCGCCCGTCGTGACAAATCGCTGATGGCCGAACAGGTCGCCGCTGCAGGTTTGCCGGTGGCGGCGCAGCTGCGTACCGCCTCAAGCGCAGAGGCGCTGGCCTGGTTCAACGCGCGGGGCAAATCGACGGTGGTGGCTAAACCACTGGACAGCGCAGGTTCCGATAACGTGTTC
Organism: Pseudomonas sp. JL3; assembly: GCF_031570575.1. Lineage (NCBI taxonomy): Bacteria > Pseudomonadati > Pseudomonadota > Gammaproteobacteria > Pseudomonadales > Pseudomonadaceae > Pseudomonas > Pseudomonas sp. JL3. The sequence goes on along the minus strand of NZ_JAKWJK010000021.1, from coordinate 54,006 downwards.
ATCTGCCACGATGCCGTACAGTTGCAGGCGGCCATCGACTGCATTCTCGGCGCAACCAACCTGATGATGCGCAGCAACCGGGCGCTGCTGCTGCAGGAATACCTGGAAGGCGACGAGTACGTCATCAACAGTGTCAGCCATCAGGGCGAGCACTGGATCACCGATGTCTGGAAATGCACCAAGACGTTGAGCGCCGACGGTCGCAAGATCTACGACCGTGAAGACCTGCTGCCCGCCGATGCGCCGGAGCTTGATGCACTGGTCGACTACGTCGAAGGCGTGCTCGACGCCCTGGCCATCACCCATGGCCCGGCCCATACCGAAGTGATCCTCACGGCTCGAGGCCCGCGCCTGCTGGAAACCGGTGCCCGTCTTTCCGGACTGGCCAATCCGCCCGCGCTGCAAGCGGCCACCGGCAACGATCAGGTGGCGTTGACCTGCACCAGCTACCTCGAACCGGCACGGCTGGCGTCCTTTCCCAAGCGCTATCGCCTGCAGCAGCACGCCCGGGGGATGAACCTGATCGCCCGCCACAGCGGCGCCTTCGCCCAGTTCGATGTACGCAAGCACCTGGAAGCCCTGCCGAGCTTTCACAGCGCGCGCTTTCGTTTCACCGACGGTCGCCAGAAGACACCGACCATCGACCTCAACAGCTCGCCGGGTGCCGTATTCCTGGTGCACCCGAGCGCCGACAGAATCCGCCAGGACCATGAGGCCTGGCGTGAATGGGAGAAAGACTGGTTGTAATGACCGACGCCCCATCCCGTGGGGTTTTCAATCATCACAGGAAGACACTTATGAGCATTCATACCCGTACCAAACGATTGACGGTTCCGCAGTTGGTCGCGATGAAGGGCCAACAGAAAATCGTATCCCTGACGGCGTACTCCAGCTCTATTGCCAGGCTGATCGACCCTATCGTCGACTTCATCCTGGTCGGTGACTCTACTGCAATGGTCGGTTATGGCCGGGCCTCGACGCTGAGCATGCAGCTCGAAGAAATCATCGGCCATACCCGGGCCGTGGTCGACAGCACACGACTGTCTTGTGTCATCGCCGACATGCCTTTTGGCAGCTATCAGGAATCCAACGAGCAGGCCTTTCGCAATTGCGCCCAGGTACTGGCGCGCACCGGTTGCGATGCCGTCAAGCTGGAGGCCAACAAGGCCCTGGCGAGCACCATCGAGTTTTTGGTGGCGCGCGGTATTCCGGTCATGGCCCACGTCGGGCTGATGCCGCAGTTCGTCAATGTCATGGGAGGGTTCAAGGCCCAGGGCCTGACCGCCGAAACCGGCGCAGTCATTGCCGAAGATGCTCGGGCCAACCTCGAGGCCGGAGCCTTCAGCCTGCTGCTTGAAGGTGTGGCCGAAGGCGTGGCCCGGCAAATCACCCTGGACTCGAAAATGCCCACCATCGGTATCGGCGCCTCACCGGCCTGCGACGGCCAGGTGCTGGTGACCGAAGACGTGCTAGGTCTGGGCGGTGAGCAGGTGCCGCGCTTCGTCAAACAGTACGCCGATGTCGGCGCGGTGATTCGCGACGCTTGTGAACGTTTTGCCGAAGAAGTGCGCGATGGCCGATTCCCTGAATCGCGGCATTGCTATGGGCTCTAAACATGGCTAGGACTCTTCGCTGATCGCCTGGGCGAGCTTCTTCAGGGCCTGGGCAATGTCCTTGCTCCAATCGAGGGTGTAGCTCAGGCGCACATGATGCCGCCAGGCCCCCTGCTGGCTGAAGATTTCCCCGGGGGCGATAACGATGCGCTGGGCCAGCAAGCGCTCGAACACCCGGCGCATATCCACCGAGTGCCTGGCCTCGAGCCAGAAGGTCGCGCCGCCTTGCGGGGCGACAACTTGCAACTGGCCATCACCGTGTTCTTCCAGCAAAGCCTGCATCCGTTTCATCCGGTCCTGCAGCATGGCCCGCAGCACCATCAGATGCTGGTCGATGCGCTTGGAGCTGAAGAGTTTGGCGATGGCTTTCTGACGAATCGGCGACAGACGAAATGCCCGCTCCAGGAATAGCCGGTGCAGCTGAGGCCCGTGTCGGCGACACAGTACATAACCATAAGGCGCTTCCGAGCCGATGATCTTGTCGAAGGTCGAGAACACCAGCAGCTTCTCCGGATCGGCAAAGTCGCGGTAGCGGGAGGGGTTGGCGGAAAAATAGAACTCGCCATAGCTGTCATTTTCGAACAGCCAGACATCCCGTTCCGCCAACCAGCGACAGATCTGCTGCTTATCCTGCGCGGGCATCAGGTTGCCTTGGGGAATATTTACGGTCGATGACAGCACCGCCAGCCGGATGGGCTCACGCCTGAGCAGCTCATTGAGTGCGGGCAGGTTGAAACGCCCATCCTCGCCGAGGGGCACTTCGATCACGCGAATCTTTGCCGCCTGCAACTGGCGCAGGATCGCCCACGAGCACGGTGATTCCACCAGCGCCACAGTGCCATCCAGGTTCAGGGCACTGAGCGACAACTCCAGCACACTGCGCAGGTCCGAGCCGATATACACATGTTCGGCCTGCCAGTAGCAGAGCGTGGAACTGGTGTAGCGGTCGGCCAGGGCGCCGCGTAACTCGGGCTCGCCGAACGGCTGATAGAGTGGCGCATGGGAACGCGGGTATTGCCGGGCCAGTTCGCGTTCCATCATCAACAAGGGGTTTTCCAGCGACAACAGCATCGCCGGCGCGTCGCTGCTTAGGGCCAGCATCCCCGGCTGGCGCGCGTTGGAGAATACGTTGTCCAGCAGGTTGGGCGAGCCCTCGTTCAACAAAGGTGCCGGCATCGCCTTGGTGAAATATCCGAACTTGGGTTTGGCGTAGATCCGTCCTTCGTCCTCGAGAAGCGAATAGGCGTACTTGGTCGTCGACACCGACACGTTCAGTCGCCGGGCCAGTTGCCGCAGGGACGGTAGTTTTTGCTCTCGTTCCGAATTGGCGGTCTCAATCAACTCGACGAGATAGCGGTACACCGCCTGATAGGCGAAAGAGGCGTCTTTGGTTGTATCCAGGCTCACGTGCTGAAATTCCTGTGTGCCCACTTCACGACAACGCTGGCGACCTGGAGCGGCATGCCTGAGGTATGCTTTTCCAAGCGTTCATGCCCAGCGACGATCCTGGACCCGATGGCAATGACATCAAGCAAAACCAGATGACGTTCGAAAGGAAATGGCATGCTCTTCATCCCTGTAGTGATTGCCAATAAAACTATTCTTGCATAACCCGGCAGCGTTCCCCGCGTTGCCGGACAGGCTGCGGATGGAGGAGGGTGGTGGTCCCAATATGCAAAATCCCCGTATCATCGAGTGATTACGGGGATTTTGAGATTACCGAGGTCCGTGGAAATCCACGGTTCCTATTACACGTTGAAACGGAAGTGCATCACGTCGCCGTCTTTAACGATGTAATCCTTGCCTTCCAGGCGCCATTTACCCGCTTCTTTGGTACCGGCTTCGCCCTTGTACTGGATGAAGTCGTCGTAGGCGATGACTTCGGCGCGGATGAAGCCTTTTTCGAAGTCGGTGTGGATCACGCCGGCGGCTTGTGGTGCGGTAGCACCGACGCGGACGGTCCAGGCGCGGACTTCTTCGACACCGGCGGTGAAGTAGGTCTGCAGGTGCAGCATCTCGTAGCCGGCGCGGATCACGCGGTTCAGGCCAGGCTCTTCGAGGCCCAGGGCTTCGAGGAACATGTCTTTCTCTTCACCGTCTTCCAGTTCGGCGATTTCGGCTTCGATCTTGTTGCAGACCGGAACCACCATGGCGCCTTCTTCTTCGGCGATGGCTTTGACGATGTCCAGCAGCGGGTTGTTCTCGAAACCGTCTTCAGCGACGTTGGCGATGTACATGACCGGCTTGGTTGTCAGCAAATGGAAGCCACGAATCACCGCTTTGTCATCGGCGCCCATGTTCTTCATCAGCGTGCGCGCTGGCTTGCCGAGGGTGAAGTGAGCGATCAATTGTTCCAGCAGGCCTTTCTGGACCACGGCGTCCTTGTCACCACCCTTGGCGTTGCGGGCGACTTTCTGCAATTGCTTCTCGCAGCTGTCGAGGTCGGCGAAGATCAGTTCCAGGTCGATGATCTCGATATCACGTTTCGGGTCGACGCTGTTGGAAACGTGAATCACGTTCTCGTCTTCGAAGCAGCGGACTACGTGGGCGATGGCATCGGTTTCACGGATGTTGGCCAGGAACTTGTTGCCCAGACCTTCACCTTTCGAGGCGCCGGCCACCAGGCCTGCGATGTCGACGAATTCCATGGTGGTCGGCAGGATGCGCTTGGGATTGACGATGGCCGCCAAGGCTGCCAGGCGCGGATCCGGCATCGGCACGATACCGGTGTTCGGCTCGATGGTGCAGAAGGGGAAGTTCTCGGCCGCGATTCCGGACTTGGTCAGGGCGTTGAACAGGGTGGACTTGCCGACGTTAGGCAGGCCGACGATGCCGCAATTGAATCCCATGGTGTTTCCCCTCGGGTAAAAGTCAGGCCTTCTGGCTGTGCAGGTTTTTCATCGCGCGGTTCCATTCACCGGCGAGGATATCCGGCAGCACGCCGAGGGCAAAGTCGATGCTGGCATCGAGTTTTTCCTGTTCGGCACGTGGCGCACGACCCAGGACGAAATTTGAAACCATACTGGCAACGCCCGGGTGGCCGATGCCAAGCCGCAAGCGGTGAAAGGTATTCTGATTGCCCAGTTGCGCGATGATGTCGCGCAACCCGTTGTGACCGCCGTGGCCGCCGCCCTGTTTGAGCTTGGCAACGCCCGGAGGCAGGTCGAGTTCGTCATGCGCCACCAGAATCTCTTCCGGCTTTATCCGAAAGAAGCCGGCAAGTGCCGCGACGGCCTGGCCGCTGCGGTTCATGTAGGTGGTGGGAATCAGTAGACGAACATCCTGACCCTGATGCGAATAGCGCCCGGTCAGGCCGAAATATTTGCGATCGGCCACAAGGTTGACACCCTGTGCTTGCGCGATGCGCTCAACAAAAAGGGCCCCTGCGTTATGCCGGGTCTGTTCGTATTCAGCGCCTGGATTTCCCAGGCCAACGATCAGTTTGATGGCAGTCACGATAGGGGCCCTTCCTAGGAGTGGTGGATAACATCACCGCAATCAGGGAGTGCGGCGAAAGTGGACGACAAGTGCTCATTTACCATTATGTAAACTCCGCGTTCTCGCCCGCTTTCTCGCTACGCTCTAGTCCGCGATGTTTCCGGTCACTCCGGCGAACAGAGTGAAATTACTCTGCTGCGCCTTCAGTAGCTTCTGGAGCAACACGTGGAGCGTGAACGTTGGCAACAGCCTTGTCATCGCCGTGTGCCAGAGCAACGAACTCAACGCCTTTAGGGGCTTTGAGGTCAGACAGGTGAATGATCGAACCGACTTCGGCGTTAGCCAGGTCGACTTCGATGAATTCAGGCAGGTCTTTCGGCAGGCAGGACACTTCGATTTCCGAAGTCACGTGCGAAATCTCGCCGCCTTTCTTGACCGGCGCTTCTTCGTTGATGAAGTGCACTGGAACGATAGTGGACAGTTTCTGACCGGCAACTACGCGTACGAAGTCAGCGTGCATCACGTGGCCTTTGGCCGGGTGACGTTGCAGAGCTTTGATTACCACGTTTTGCTTGGTGCCACCAACGTTCAGCTCGATGATGTGGCTGTAAGCCGCTTCGTTTTCGAGCAGTTTGGCAACTTCTTTGGCCAGCATGCTGATGGATTCAGGGGCTTTGTCGCCACCGTAAACAACAGCTGGAACCAGGGCGGCGAGACGACGCAGGCGGCGGCTCGCACCTTTCCCCAGGTCGGAACGCACTTCAGCATTCAGAGTAAAATCGTTCATGTTGTATCTCCAAAATAACCACATTCGCCCCAGCGTTTGCGACCAGCGCTTAAAGGCGATATGGGCAAAAAAGCCCCGCCCCGACAGGAATGTCGGGGCGGGGCGCTTTTCGTCAACGAGATGTAATGAGAAGGGCAGGGCCCTTAACGGAACATCGCGCTGATCGATTCTTCATTGCTGATGCGGCGGACCGCCTCGGCAACTACCGGTGCGATATCCAGTTGACGGATACGCGCACAGGCTTGTGCTGCAGCGGACAGCGGGATGGTGTTCGTCACCACCAGCTCGTCCAGCACGGAATTTTCAATGTTTTCGATCGCCCGACCCGACAGCACAGGGTGCGTGCAGTAGGCGAAAACCTTGGCAGCGCCATGCTCTTTCAGGGCCTTGGCCGCGTGGCACAGGGTGCCGGCGGTATCGACCATGTCATCGACCAGAATACAGGTACGCCCTTCGACATCACCGATGATATGCATCACTTCAGAGTGATTGGCTTTCTCACGGCGTTTGTCGATGATCCCGAGATCCACGCCCAGGGATTTGGCAACAGCCCGTGCACGCACGACGCCACCAATGTCCGGAGACACGATCATCAGGTTTTCGAAGCGCTGATCTTCAATGTCATCCACCAGTACCGGGGAGCCGTAGATGTTATCTACCGGAATATCGAAGAAGCCCTGAATCTGGTCAGCATGCAGATCAACCGTGAGAACACGGTCGATGCCGACTACGGTAAGCATGTCAGCAACGACTTTCGCGCTGATAGCCACACGTGCGGAACGCGGACGGCGATCCTGACGGGCATAACCAAAGTAAGGAATAACAGCAGTGATACGAGTAGCCGAGGAGCGGCGGAAGGCATCAGCCATCACTACCAGTTCCATCAGGTTATCGTTGGTCGGAGCGCAAGTCGGCTGAATAATGAAGACATCTTTACCGCGGACGTTTTCATTGATCTCGGCAGTAATTTCGCCATCGGAGAACTTACCGACAGAGATATCACCGAGAGGGATATGCAGCTGACGTACAACACGCCGAGCCAGATCGGGGTTAGCGTTCCCCGTAAAGACCATCATCTTGGACACGCGCAGTACCTGAAGGCTGAGGGTAACCTGGATGAGTATAGGAAAATGGCAGGGGCGGCTGGATTCGAACCAACGCATGGCAGGATCAAAACCTGCTGCCTTACCGCTTGGCGACGCCCCTGTATCTGTTGCAACGAGTACCCAGTACTCGATTCCTTTTAGAGCAGACTTTGCAGCTTGCGATGCAACATCGAAATGTTGCTTCCTTTCGCTACAAACCCTGTAAGGGTCTCTGTCAGAAGGGCCGAGACTTTATCAGCTTCAGCCTTGCTTGGGAAGCCCCCAAACACACAACTTCCAGTTCCGGTGAGTTTTGCTTCGGTAAATTTACCTAGCAAATTCAATGCGTTACGTACATCTGGATAACGCCTTGCTACCACCGGTAAGCAGTCATTTCGACTGTTTCCCTTGGGAACGGGGCGCACTTTAATGGGAGGAGTGTTACGTGTCAACAGTGGATCTGAAAAAATTTCTGCTGTACTTACAGATACTTGCGGCACCAGCACCAGATACCACGGTTCTTCGGGCTCCACAGGGGTGAGTTTCTCCCCCACACCCTCGGCGAAAGCCGCGTGGCCACGCACGAAAACCGGGACGTCGGCGCCAAGCGTAAGGCCCAGCGCGGCCAGCCGATCCTCATCCCAACCCAGTTGCCAGAGATGATTGAGACCCAGCAATGTGGTTGCCGCATTCGAACTGCCGCCACCGATTCCACCGCCCATGGGCAGGATTTTTTCGATCCAGATGTCGACCCCCAGCGAACAACCGGATTGCTCCTGAAGTTTTTTTGCGGCTTTGACGATCAGGTTGCTGTCGTGGGGGACGTCGGCGAATTCGGTGTGCAACCGAATCACGCCATCGTCGCGAACGGCGAAGGTGATTTCATCGCCATAATCGAGGAACTGAAAAATCGTTTGCAACTCGTGGTAACCGTCTTCACGGCGACCGAGGATGTGCAGCATCAGGTTGAGCTTGGCGGGCGAGGGCAGTGTCAGGCGTGGCGCAGTCATGTTCCCTGCCCCAGTTTGCGTGGTTGCCATTCCTTGATCACCAACGTGACGTCAAGGTCGGTGCCATGCAGTTTGATTCGCTCGGGCAGCCAGTAGCCGTTTTGCTCGGCATAACTGAGGTACTCGACCTGCCAGCCATCCTGTTCGAGATTGGCCAGGCGGCTGTCGACGTCGAGGGTCAGGCGACTTTTGCTGTCCGGGGCCGGGAGTCCGCGAACCCACCATGCCAGATGGGATACCGGCAGTTTCCAGCCCAATTGTTCTTCAACCAGGGCTTCCGGGGTCGGCGCGTCATAGCGGCCCTGATTGGCCACTTCCAGCGAGACTTTGCCAGGGCGACCGGTCAGGCGGGCCGCGCCACGACCCAGCGGGCCGGAGAGGCGGATATCGTAGTAATCCTGGCGTTGCAGCCAGAACAATGTGCCGCTACCCGAATCTTTTGGCGCACGAATGCCGATTTTGCCGTTGATCTGCCAGCCGTCGAGACCGGTCAGTTGCTGTTTGTGCTCGCGCCATTGGGCCTTGTTGCCTTGACCCTGGACCGATTCGCGGGCAACGAAGCCCGCGCAGCCGGCGAGCAGGGCGATGAAGCTGAAAATAATGAGATGGCGCAAAAACATAATCTTAAAGAGTCTCTGATCCGGTCAGGCGCTTGATGGTGCCGCGCAAGGTAGGGCTGTCGGGTTGTTCCTTGAGGAACTTGCTCCAGATTTTCTTGGCTTCGCGCTGTTTGCCATTGGCCCACAGGACTTCACCCAGGTGAGCGGCGACCTCCTGATCGGGGAAGCGCTCCAGCGCCTGGCGCAAATACCGCTCGGCTTCATCAAGGTTGCCCAGGCGGAAATTGACCCATCCGAGGCTGTCCAGGACTGCCGGGTCTTCCGGGTTGAGCTGGTGCGCCTGTTCGATCAAGGCCTTGGCTTCGGCGTAGCGTGTAGTGCGGTCGGACAAGGTGTAGCCGAGTGCATTCAATGCCATCGCATTGTCCGGGTCGCGCTTGATGATCAGTCGCAGATCCTTTTCCATCTGCGCCAGGTCATTGCGTTTTTCTGCCAGCATGGCCCGGGTGTACAGCAGATTCAGATCATCGGGGTATTGCTGCAGGGCTTGCTGCAAGACGTTCCAGGCCTTGTCGCCCTGTTTGTTGGCGGACAAGGTTTCGGCTTCGATCAGGTACAGCTGGATCGCGTAATCGGGTTGCTCGCCGCGCTCGGCTGCCAGACGGCTTTGGGCTTCGGCGGTCTTGCCATTGCTCATCAGAATATCGGCCTGACGCAATTGTGCCGGCAGGTAATCGTTGCCCACCCCGACCTGGGCGTATTCGATCAATGCGCCCTGCGGGTCGTTACGCTCTTCAGCAATGCGCCCCAGGTTCAGGTGTGCCGAGTCGACATGGCTTTCCCGAGCGATCAAATCTTCCAGGTAACCTTTGGCCTCGTCCCACGCCTTGGCTTCCAGGCAGACCAGGGCCAGGGAATAACGCAGTTCGTCGTCTTCGGGGTATTGCTGCACCAGGCTAGAGAACTCGACCTTGGCGTCGTCCATGCGGTCCTGCTCAACCAGCATGCGCGCGTAAGTCAGGCGCAGGCGTTTGTCGTCCGGGTATTTCTTGATGCTTTTTTGCAGCAGCGGCAGGGCTTCATCGCCACGGTTGAGCCCTTGCAGCAGGCGCGCGCGCAGCAGGATCGGCGCTATTTCGCCCTCGTCCGGCGGGTTGTCTTCGAGCAGGGTCAAGGCACCTTTGGTATCGCCGTCCTGTTGCAACAGCAAGGCCTTGCCGAAAATCAGCTGGTTGTTGTGCGGATGGCGCTGCAACAGGCGGTCAAAACCTTTCATCAGACCGTTGCGGGTCTCCTGATCGGTATCGGCGGCGGACAGGGCGAGGAAGTCGAAATGCGTGTCGCCTTTGCCTTGCAGGACTTTCTCCATATAGACCATGGAGTCGTCGTAACGCCCGGCGCGGGCGAGTTGCACGGCCGCCGCCCGTTGCGCCTCGAGATCGTCCGGGGCGTTTTTGGCCCAGACCAGTGCGGTGTCGAGGGCAGCCTGATCGGCACCCAGATACTCGGCAATGCGAAATGCCCGCTCGGAGATGCCCGGATCCTGGGTGTTGAGGGCCTGGGTCACGTAGTTGTCCAAGGCAATATCGTAACGATTGCGCTGGCCAGCCAGTTCGGCGCTCAATAGGCTGAAGATGGTTTCTTCACTGAACGAGCTGTAAACCTTGGGCTTTTCAGGAGCTGGAGCGCTGTCTTCGACCGGCGGCGTACCGTCCGACGAAACGGGTGCCAAGGCCTGGCAGCCGCTGAGGAAGACAAAAGCGAGGAGCAACGCGGAAGATCTATTCATATAGGAAGAGGACGACTAACCTGCGGTCGGATCATCATGACACAAGCCTTCGGCCAAACATAACCGAGTGTCGATGGATGCCTTTATAGGGGCAGGTAATTGACGCAATAGTCAGTGGTAGTTGTTCTGGCTCTGTCGAAGTAGGACAATTGTCGGCTTCACGTCACCATCAGCGACCTTGAATGGCCTTCCTTGCACTCGGTATTAACCACAAGACTGCTTCAGTAGACGTCCGCGAGCGCGTGGCCTTTACCCCTGAGCAGCTGGTTGAGGCCTTGCAGCAGCTCTGCCGACTTACCGACAGCCGCGAAGCTGCGATCCTCTCCACCTGCAATCGCAGTGAGTTGTATATAGAACAGGATCACCTTTCGGCTGACATCGTGTTGCGCTGGCTGGCCGATTATCATCATCTGAGTCTCGATGAGCTGCGCGCGAGCGCTTATGTGCATGAAGATGATGCGGCAGTTCGTCACATGATGCGGGTTGCCTCCGGGCTCGATTCGCTGGTGCTGGGTGAACCACAGATTCTCGGTCAAATGAAATCGGCTTACGCTGTCGCTCGCGAGGCCGGCACCATTGGTCCGCTGCTCGGGCGACTGTTCCAGGCCACCTTCAATGCGGCCAAACAGGTGCGTACCGACACCGCCATCGGCGAAAACCCGGTATCCGTAGCGTTTGCCGCGGTCAGCCTGGCGAAACAGATTTTCAGTGATTTGCAACGCAGCCAGGCCTTGCTGATCGGCGCCGGCGAGACCATTACCCTGGTCGCCCGCCATCTGCATGAGCTGGGGGTGAAGCGAATAGTGGTCGCGAACCGCACCCTGGAGCGTGCGAGCATCCTGGCCGAGCAGTTCGGCGCCCACGCAGTGCTGCTCTCGGACATCCCGGCAGAACTGGTGCGCAGTGACATCGTCATCAGTTCCACCGCCAGCCAGTTGCCGATTCTCGGTAAAGGGGCGGTGGAAAGCGCCTTGAAATTGCGTAAGCACAAGCCGATTTTTATGGTGGATATCGCCGTCCCTCGGGATATCGAACCGGAAGTCGGCGAGTTGGACGACGTTTACCTGTATAGCGTCGACGATCTCCACGAAGTGGTCGCCGAAAACCTAAAGAGCCGTCAGGGCGCCGCCCAGGCCGCCGAAGAGATGGTGTCGATTGGTGCTGAAGATTTCATGGTTCGCCTGCGCGAACTGGCGGCGGTGGATGTGCTCAAGGCCTATCGTCAACAAAGCGAGCGCATGCGCGACGAAGAATTGCAGAAAGCCCAGCGCATGCTCGCCAATGGCAGCAGCGCCGAAGACGTGCTGGTGCAACTGGCCCGCGGCCTGACCAACAAACTCTTGCATGCTCCGAGCGTGCAATTGAAAAAGCTCTCTGCCGAAGGCCGCCTCGATGCGCTGGCCATGGCCCAGGAACTCTTTGCCCTCGGTGAGGGCTCATCGGATAGCTTTTCGGATAAAAAACCGCAATGAAAGCGTCACTGCTCAATAAGCTGGACATCCTCCAGGACCGTTTCGAGGAATTGACCGCCCTGCTTGGCGATGGCGAGGTCATTTCCGATCAAAACAAGTTCCGCGCCTATTCCAAGGAATACGCGGAAGTCGAGCCAATCGTAGGCACCTATAAACAGCTGCTTAAAGTGCAGAGTGACCTCGAAGGGGCTCAGGCGCTGCTCAAGGACAGCGACCCGGACATGCGCGAAATGGCCGTGGAAGAAGTCCGCGAAGCCAAAGAGCAACTGATCGAAATCGAAGCCCAACTGCAACGCATGCTGCTGCCCAAAGATCCGAACGACGGGCGCAACGTATTCCTCGAAATCCGTGCCGGCACCGGCGGTGACGAAGCAGCGATTTTCTCCGGCGATCTGTTCCGCATGTATTCGCGCTACGCCGAGCGGCGTGGCTGGCGGGTCGAGATTCTCTCGGAGAACGAAGGCGAACACGGCGGCTATAAAGAAGTCATTGCCCGGGTTGAAGGCGAGAATGTTTACGGCAAGTTGAAGTTCGAATCCGGTGCGCACCGCGTACAACGGGTTCCGGCCACTGAATCCCAGGGCCGCATCCACACCTCGGCTTGCACCGTGGCCGTGTTACCCGAGCCGGACGAGCAGGAAGCGATCGAGATCAACCCGGCGGATCTGCGGGTCGACACCTATCGCTCCTCCGGTGCCGGTGGTCAGCACGTCAACAAGACCGACTCGGCGATTCGTATCACGCACTTGCCGTCCGGTATTGTTGTCGAGTGCCAGGAAGAACGTTCCCAGCACAAGAACCGCGCCCGGGCGATGTCCTGGCTGTCGGCCAAGCTTAACGACCAACAGACCAGCGCAGCAGCCAATGCCATCGCCAGCGAGCGAAAGTTGCTGGTAGGTTCCGGTGACCGTTCCGAGCGTATTCGCACCTATAACTTTGCTCAGGGCCGGGTCACCGACCACCGGGTCAACCTGACGCTGTATTCGCTCGACGAAATTCTCGCCGGTGGCGTGGATGCGGTGATCGAACCGCTGCTGGCCGAGTTCCAGGCCGACCAATTGGCAGCGATAGGTGAGTAAATGACGATCATTGCCAGCTTGTTGCGCGCCGCCGATTTGCCCGACTCGCCCACCGCGCGTCTGGATGCCGAATTGCTGCTGGCGGCTGCCTTGGGCAAGTCTCGCAGTTTTCTGCACACCTGGCCTGAGCGTATCGTCCCGAGCGAAGCGGCCCTGAAGTTTGCCGAGTACCTGCAACGCCGCCGTAGCGGTGAGCCGGTGGCCTACATTCTGGGGCAGCAAGGCTTTTGGAAACTCGACCTGGAAGTCGCGCCCCACACGCTGATTCCGCGTCCCGACACCGAACTGCTGGTGGAAGCCGCGCTGGAACTGTTGCCGGCGACCCCGGCCACGGTTCTCGATTTGGGCACCGGCAGCGGCGCCATCGCCCTGGCCCTGGCCAGCGAACGTCCGGCCTGGAAAGTCACCGCCGTGGATCGGGTGCTGGAAGCCGTGGCCCTGGCCGAGCGCAATCGCCAGCGGCTGCACCTGAACAACGCCACAGTGCTGAGTAGCCATTGGTTCAGCGCTTTGGAAGGCCAACGCTTTCAATTGATCATCAGCAATCCGCCCTACATTGCTTCGACCGATCCGCATCTGGCGGAGGGCGACGTGCGCTTCGAACCCGCCAGTGCCCTGGTGGCCGGCGTCGATGGGCTAGACGATTTGCGTTTGATCGTCGCCCAGGCACCGGATCATCTTGAGGCGGGCGGCTGGTTGATGCTCGAACATGGTTACGATCAAGCCGAGGCCGTGCGCGATTTGCTGCTGACCCGCGGTTTTGAAGAGGTCCACAGCCGCACCGATCTGGGCGGTCACGAACGCATCAGTCTGGGGCGCTTGCCGTGCTGAATGATCAGGAATTACTGCGTTATAGCCGGCAGATTCTGCTGCAACACGTCGACATAGACGGCCAGTTGCGGCTCAAAGAAAGCCGCGTGCTGATTGTCGGCCTCGGCGGTCTCGGCTCGCCGGTTGCGCTGTACCTGGCTGCGGCGGGTATAGGTGAGTTGCATCTGGCGGACTTCGACACGGTTGACCTGACCAATCTGCAACGCCAGATCGTTCACGACAGCGACAGCGTAGGCCTGAGCAAAGTCGATTCGGCGATCCGTCGTCTGACCGCGATCAATCCCGAGATTCAGTTGATTGCCCATCGCACCGCACTGGATGAAGATTCCCTGGCTGCGGCAGTTGCGGCGGTGGATCTGGTGCTGGACTGTTCGGATAATTTTTCCACCCGCGAAGCGGTCAACGCCGCCTGTGTCGCGGCGCGCAAACCGCTGGTCAGCGGTGCGGCGATTCGGCTGGAAGGGCAGTTGTCGGTGTTCGACCCCCGCCGTCCGGAAAGCCCGTGTTACCACTGTTTATACGGGCATGGCAGCGAAGCCGAATTGACGTGCAGCGAAGCCGGCGTACTCGGTCCGCTGGTGGGCCTGGTCGGCAGTCTGCAAGCCCTCGAAGCGCTGAAGTTGCTGGTGGGGTTCGGCGAGCCGCTGGTGGGGCGCCTGTTATTGATCGATGCCTTGGGCACGCGCTTCCGTGAGTTACGGGTCAAGCGTGATCCGGGCTGCAACGTCTGCGGGTCAAGCCATGCGTGAAGCGCCAATTGCTGTATTCGATTCCGGCGTCGGTGGACTCTCCGTGCTGGCCGAGATCCAGCAGTTGCTGCCCAACGAGTCTCTTTTGTACCTCGGCGATTGCGGGAATATTCCCTACGGTGAGAAATCTCCGGCATTCATCAGTCAGCGTTGCAGTGTCATGGCGCAGTTCTTTCAGCAGCAGGGCGCCAAGGCGCTGGTGCTCGCTTGCAACACCGCGACAGTCGCGGGTGTTGCGGACTTGCGGCGCGATTTCCCCGAGTGGCCCATCGTCGGCATGGAGCCTGCGGTCAAACCGGCTGCAGCGGCGACGCGTAGCGGTGTAGTTGGCGTACTCGCCACCACCGGCACTTTACAAAGTGCCAAGTTCGCCGCCTTGCTCGACCGTTTCGCCACTGATGTGCGGGTGATCACTCAGCCGTGCCCCGGGTTGGTGGAGTTGATTGAAAACGGCGATCTGCACAGCGAGGCATTGCGTCAATTACTGCAAGGGTATGTTGATCCGCTGCTGGCTGAAGGTGCAGACACGATCATTCTTGGCTGCACGCATTATCCCTTTCTAAAGCCGCTGCTTAAGCAGATGCTCCCCCAGAGCATCAGCCTGATCGATACCGGTGCCGCTGTGGCCCGGCAGCTTCAACGATTGTTGGCCGAGCGTGAGTTGCTGGCCGAGGGACCTGCTCGCGCTGCCCGGTTCTGGACGAGTGCGGAGCCGGAGCATTTCAGGAATATCTTGCCGATTTTGTGGCATTCGACGGGTGTTGTGCAAAGCTTCGACTTGTAGATAAAAGATGTGATGAAACGAATAATTGGGCTGAACTTCTGATCAAGCGTCAACTTCTATAGCTTTGTCTGTTGGACAGCATAAAAACCATACGAAATTGTTCGGAAAAGGATGTTTCTAATGAAGCGACTATTCTGCTTGGCCGCGATTGCGACCGCATTGATGGGGCACAGTTTTACCGCGCAGGCAGCCGGGGTGGAGTTCGGGGTCGGCCAGACCAGCGATTCGACCATGACTTACCGACTGGGCATGCAATTCGACTGGGACAAGAGCTGGCTTCAGAGTGACATCGGTCGCTTGACCGGTTACTGGAGCGGTGCTTACACCTATTGGGAGGGCGATGAAACGTCGAGCAATCACAGTTTGTCGTTCTCGCCGGTGCTGGTGTATGAGTTTGCCGGTCAGACCATCAAGCCCTACGTTGAAGCGGGTATCGGCATCGCGGTGTTTGCCAACACCGAAGTCGAAGACAACAAACTTGGCGGGGCCTTTCAGTTCGAAGACCGTTTCGGGTTTGGTCTGCGCTTTACCGGCGGACATGAAGTCGGGATTCGCGCCACGCACTATTCCAATGCCGGGATCAGCAGCCCGAACGATGGCGTAGAGAGTTACTCGCTGCATTACACGATGCCGTTGTAACGTCAAAAGCTTCGCGGGCAAGCCTCGCTCCTACAGGGTACGGTGGGTAGGAGCGAGGCTCGCCCGCGAAGGCGTCAGACCTGCTGACATATCTCTAAAATCGACCCTTTCACCGATACGCCGTCGCAATCCCCTGGCGTTCGGTGATGCATTCCGGTGCGCCCATTTCGAACTCCCGGCAGATCAGCGGACGTTTTTCGTAGATGGTGCACATCATGCTGTTGCGATCCAGTGCGGCGCACCAACCGTCATCCAGTCGCAGCATGACTTCCCCGCCCCAATCGTCGGTATCGATAAAACGCTCGGGCACGCCAGTGTCGGTGATCAACATGACTTCAAGCTGGCAGCAACAAGCTGCGCACGTCGAGCAGGTGACTACAGGCTCGGCAATTTGCGTGTGGGGAATGGTTTTCATGGCGCGCAGTGTAAGGCAGTGGACCCGCGCTGTGTGAAAGGCCTGACGGACGCTCAGGCTTCACGGCATATCCTCGATCGGCGGATTTTGTCGCACCATCTGTTTGCCGATTACATGACCCGTCTGGTCGGGCTTTTGCGGCAGAGGCCAAAGGACAGGCAAAAGCAGTTCCGGTAAGGGAAGTTCCCGAGGACGACTCTTGAGCTTGTCGAAGAGGTACCGCGCAGCGTCGTCCACCGACCAGTTGAGGTGGTGTGAAATCTCCTTGCTCAGGGGAGTATTGATTAATCCGGGGCTGACGATGGTCATTTCGATGTTTTCCGGCTCCACGTCGATGCGCAAGGACTCGAAAAGGTGACGCAACCCGGGCTTTGAATCGCCATAGGCTTCGGCCCGTGGCAGGGGCAGATAGGTCACCGAGCTGGCCATGCTTACCAGGTGCGGCGCAGTACCCGCCTGCAGCAGGGGCCGGGCGGCTTCGATGCAATAGCTGCTGGCAAGCAGGTTGGTACGCACGATGTGCTCGATGATTGACGAGTCGAACTGATTGGCGTCGACGTATTCGCAGGTGCCCGCGTTGAGGATCATGGTGTCCAGAGAACCCCAATCCTTGGCAATCTGCTCGCCGATTTCGCGCACCCGTTGGCCGTTGGTCAAATCACCCGCGACCACCAGCACTTGTCCGGGGTAACGCTGAGACAGGGCTTTCAATAGCGCCAATGAGCGGGAGCTGACAGCCAGGTGGGCACCGGTTTTCAGTATTTCTTCGGCCAGCGCGGCACCAATGCCGTTGCTGGCGCCGGTCAACCAGTATCGCCTTGGAGGTATACGACTCATCCCAATTCCCCTTTTTCACCAGATGATTTCCCGGCCCAATACCGTATTTATAATGCAATGCTGCGGCATCAAATCATCCCGGCGGCGATAAATTTTCTCTCGATGGCAGGTTCTTGAACGCGGCCAAGGCCCGGTCGCGGGAAGTGCTCAGGTTGACGATGGGCGATGGATAATCCGCCACGCCGAATAATCCGTCGAGTCTCGCGCGATTGTGCAGGTCTTTTTTGCTCATTCCATTGATCTGCGGCAACCAATATTTGATGAAAACCCCTTCGGCATCGAATTTTTCCGATTGACTCAGTGGGTTGAAAATCCGGAAGTAGGGCGCCGAATCGGTGCCGGTGGACGAACTCCACTGCCAGCCACCGTTGTTCGCCGCCAGATCGCCGTCAATCAGATGTCGCATGAAGAAACGCTCGCCTTCACGCCAGTCGATCAGCAGGTTTTTGGTCAGGAACATTGCCACGACCATGCGCAAGCGATTGTGCATCCAGCCGGTTTCCAGCAATTGGCGCATGGCGGCATCGATGATCGGCAGACCGGTACGGCCTTGTTGCCAGGCCTTGAGGTCTTCCGGAGCGTCACGCCAGGCGAGGGCTTCGGTTTCCGGGCGAAAGGCCCGGTGCCGGGAGACCCGTGGGTAGCCCACCAGAATGTGTTTGTAGAACTCGCGCCACAGCAACTCGTTGATCCAGGTAACGGCGCCGACCTTGCCGCTTTCGAACTCCCCCTGATTACTGCGCAACGCGGCGTGAAAACATTGACGGGGGGAAATGACTCCGGCGGCGAGATAGGGTGAAAGCTGGCTTGTACCGGGTTTTGCCGGGAAATCGCGCTCGCTGTGGTAATAATCGATCTGTGAGCCGGTAAAGGTCTCGAGGCGGTGTTGGGCTTCGGCTTCGCCGGCCGGCCAGAGAGCACGCAAACTATCGCCGGGCGTGTCGAAACCCTCGACATGAGAGGGCGGTTCGTCGCTGGCGATACCCAGCGGAGCCTGGATGGCGGGGGCGGTAACCAATCTCGGCAATGAGGCATGCAAGCGTTCGTAACAGACCTTGCGAAACTGGCTGAAGACCTGGAAGTAGGTCCCGGTTCTCGTCAGTACGGTGCCGGGCTTGAACAACAGTTGATCGAGGTAGCTGTAAAATTCGATGCCTTGAGCTTTCAGCGCATGGGCCACCGCTGCATCACGACGGGTTTCATGAATGCCGTATTCCTCGTTGACGTGCACTGCGTCGATCTTCAGTTGCTGGCACAACTCGAGCAGGACCTTTGGTGCCTCATCCCAGCGGGACGCCTTGCGAATCAGCAGCGGGATGTTCAGGGCGTCCAGCGCATGGCGTAACTCGCTGAGGTTGCGCAGCCAGAAATCCACTTTGCACGGCGCATCGTCATGCGCCAGCCATTGCTGCGGACTCAGCAAATACACCGCCACACTCGGGCCGCGGGCTGTGGCGGCCGAGAGGGCGGTGTTGTCGTGTAGACGCAAGTCGCTGCGCAGCCAGATCAATTGCATGGTGGTATCCGCACGATCCATTAAAAAAGCGTCATTAAATGAGCCCACGCTCAATCAGGCCCTGATGGGCCGACAATGGGTCTTCGGCCAGGGACAAGTCAGCAATGGCAGTGGTTCTTGCGGATAACTCGGCGTGGTGAATGCACACCGTGGGTCCGGCAATTATTTTTGGGCAGCTGACGCCATTCAAAAGTTTCGTCAGCTGCGAAAGATTCATGGCTTTGCTGGAATACAGCAGTACGCCGCGGGCTTGCAGGTGATCGACCGCCAGCGCAAGTTCGCCAGCGGGGAGTGGCCAGTCGAAGACTTCCACCGGGCAATCGACACTGCTGATCAGCCAGGCGGTGAGCCATAGATAAGGCTCCATCGGCAGGTCCGAGTGATTGATCAGCAACAGCGGCGCGGTGCGCAACTGACGGTTGTTATGGTAGATCCTCGCGCCGAATTTGCTGCGTAACCAGGAATAAACAAACACCCGCTCCATCTGTGCACCGAACTGGCCTTGCCAGCGTTGTTCCAGTTCCGCCAGCAACGGCATCAACAATTGTTCACACAAGGTGCGTGGCGGATAGAGCGCCATCGCTTGATTCACTGTGTCATCGAGGGTGCGTTCGGCCAACTGAGTGACTGCTTGCAGCAAGATCTGGCGCAGCACCAGCCAATCGTTCCCGACGGGCTCGGTAAGCCCCTGAGGCGTGTCGAGCAGTTGTTTTACCTGGCTGACAGCCACGCCGCGATTGAGCCAAGTAAGGATCGTCAGAATCCGTTGCACGTGTTCGGCACAGAACAGCCGATGCCCCTTGGGCGTACGCTGAGGCACGATCAGCCCATAGCGGCGTTCCCAGGCGCGCAAGGTGACGGCGTTGACCCCGGTCTGCCGGGCCACCTCACGAATGGGCAGCCAGCCAGCGTCCAGGGCCTTCTTGAAGTCGGTGCCGAGGTCTTCGCTGGCGCTGGTGTCCGGTGGGTTTTTCATTAAATCGCGTTTCGCAGGCTGAGGTTTTCCGGATGCGGTTGCAGGTAAACCTGTTGCGCAATGTACGGATCCGGGTGTTGGCGAAAGTAGTGTTTGAGCAGCGTCAGCGGCACCACCAGCGGCACGATGCCTTGGCGATATTGGCCGATGACGTGCTGCACTTCCTGTTTGTCTTCAGGGCTGATGACTTTTTTGAGATAGCCGCTGAGGTGCTGCAGCACGTTGGTATGGGTGCGGCGTGTGGCGCATTTTTTCAGGGCCGCCATCAGCTCGCTGAAATAGCGCGGGCCGAGCTCTTCGAGATCGAACTGGCCCATGTTGCCCAGCAATTTGCCCAAGGTTTTGTACTGCACCGGGTTATGGGCCATCAGCAGGTATTTGTAGCGCGAGTGGAAGTCAGTGAGAGCGTGCCGGGTCAGGCCTGTTTGCAGCAACTGCTTCCAGGCGCTGTAGGCGAACACGCGGGTGAGGAAATTTTCCCTCAGCACCGGGTCATTGAGGCGGCCATCTTCTTCCACCGGTAGATCAGGATGCAGCGCACAGAAGGCTTGGGCATAGATTCCACGGCCACCGCCGTCCATTGTTGCGCCGTTGGCCTGGTAGACCTTGACCCGTTCCAGCCCGCACGAAGGGGATTTCTGCATGAAGATATAGCCGCAGATGTCGTCCAGCTCTGCCGCCATTTTCCGGGCGTACTCGGCCAGCGGCCGGGTGGCGTTGATCTGCGGGTTGATTGTGCCGACAGCCTCCGGATGTTCTGGGTTGCCGACCAGACGGATTGGTTCGCGAGGGATGCCCAAGCCAATGGCGACTTCCGGGCACACCGTAACGAAATCGAAATAATCAGTGAGGGTCAGGCTGCACAGCCGCGATGCCTTGTGCCCGCCGTTGTAACGCACTTCGGCTCCCATCAGGCAGGCGCTGATGGCGATTTTGGGTTTCATGGCTGTGTGGGGCATCGGCGCACCTCGAATCCAGATCTGTACAGATTGTCAGGTCTGTACGGCATGACTTCATCATAGATTCAAAGGTGTACAAGTCAATTTTTTTGTATAGGTTTTTTGCGCGGCTGCTGCCAAGGCGACAGCAGCGGGTTGGACTTGAATCAATTCACTGCAGATGTTCGTGCAGCCGGCGGGCTGCTTCCTGACCGCTGAGCCACGCGCCCTCGACACGGCCCGAAAGGCACCAGTCGCCGCACACATACAAGCCCAGATCGGCATCGGCCAAGGCACCCCATTCATGACTGCTGGCCGGCCGGGCATACAGCCAGCGGTGAGCGAGACTGAAGGTTGGAGCAGGCATGGCGTCGTGCAGCAGTTCGGCAAAGGCACCGTGCAATTGCTCGATCACCGCTTCCTTGGGCAGGTCGATATGCTGGCGGCTCCAGGTACTGGTGGCGTGCAGTACCCAGGTGTCGAGGGTAGTGTCGCGTCCCGGTTTGCTACGGTTGCGCGCCAGCCAGTCGAGAGGGCTGTCCTGCACGAAGCAGCCTTCGATAGGCGTTTCCAGTGGTGTGTCGAACGCCAGCGCGACGGCCCAGGTGGGTTCCATTTTTACCCCGGCAGCGGCCCCGGCGAGTTTCGGCGCGGTCGCCAGCAGCGCGGTCGCCTGAGGGGCGGGCGTGGCAATGACGACATGGCTGAACGGACCATGGGTGAAGCCTTCGGCGTCTTGCAGATGCCAATGCTCTTCACCGCGATAAACCTCGGTGATGCGGCAGGCGAAATGCACTTCCAGATCCCCAAGCAGGCCGCGCGTGATTGCGCTCATGCGTGGCGTGCCGACCCAGCGTGTCTGTTCGTCCGGCGAAGGTTTGAGCTGGCCGCCGTGGAAGGTATAGAGCTGCGGCGTCCACACGGCGACCCAGCCGTTGGTTTGCCAGCGCTGGACTTCGGTGACAAAGCGGCGATCGCGAGCAGTGAAATACTGCGCGCCCATGTCCAGAGCTCCCGCATCGCTGCGCTTGCTCGACATGCGTCCGCCACTGCCGCGGCTTTTATCGAAAAGTTGAACGACATGCCCGGCCTCCGTAAGGGCCTGGGCGGCTGAGAGTCCGGCGATGCCGGTGCCGATGATTGCGATAGGTACAGTCATAGGGGCCTCGTTTACCTTTCTGTACAGACTACGCCGTGGTTCAAACCTGTACAATATTGTTTTTTGGTATAACTTTTAGCGTTCTCGTTCTGACAGCTTGGCCTATTGTTAAGCACAGAGACTGCCCGATACCAAAGATCCCTGCTTATAAAAATAGACTAGTGATCCGGGTAAAACGCCACGCGAGGAAGATGTCATGCACATATTGCTGACCGGCGGTACTGGTTTGATAGGACGTCAGCTCTGCCAGCACTGGTTGAGCCAGGGGCATCGCCTGACGGTCTGGAGTCGCACGCCTGCAAAAGTCGCCAAAGTCTGTGGCACTCAGGTACGTGGAATCGCACGGCTTGAGGACCTGGGTCAAGAACCGGTAGATGCCATTATCAATCTCGCGGGGGCGCCGATTGCCGATCGGCTCTGGACTCATAAGCGCAAAGCCTTGTTGTGGAGCAGTCGGATCACCTTGACCGAAACCTTGCTGGCCTGGCTCGAAAGCCGCGAGCAGAAACCGCAGGTATTGATTTCCGGCTCCGCGATTGGTTGGTACGGCGATGGTGGTGAGCGAGAGTTGACTGAAGAATCGCCACCGGTCATCGATGATTTCGCCAGCCAGTTGTGCATCGCCTGGGAAGAAACCGCGCAGCGCGCCGAAGCCTTGGGCATACGCGTGATCCTCATTCGTACCGGGTTGGTGCTGTCCGCCGAGGGCGGCTTTTTGTCGCGGCTGTTGTTGCCGTTCAAATTGGGGCTGGGCGGGCCGCTCGGCAATGGTCGGCAGTGGATGCCATGGATTCATATCAAGGATCAAATCGCCCTGATTGATTTTCTTCTGCATCGCAATGAGGCCAGCGGTCCATATAATGCCTGCGCGCCCAAACCGGTGCGCAATCGTGAATTCGCCCAAACGTTGGGTAGCGTGTTGCATCGTCCGGCGTTCATGCCGATGCCGACCCTCGTGTTGAAGGTGTGTCTGGGCGAGTTGTCATTGTTGTTGCTGGGTGGCCAGAAGGCCATGCCGGCTCGCTTGCTGGAAGCGGGTTTCACTTTCCAGTTCACTGATTTGCGTGCGGCGTTGGACGACCTGTCCAGCCGCCTCTGAAATAGGACGTTGCATGACCGATCACGCGTTGCTTCTGGTCAACCTGGGTTCGCCCGCTTCCACCTCGGTGGCGGATGTGCGCAGCTACCTCAATCAATTTCTGATGGACCCATATGTGATCGACCTGCCGTGGCCGGTGCGGCGCTTGCTGGTGTCGTTGATTCTGATCAAACGCCCCGAGCAGTCGGCCCACGCTTATGCGTCGATCTGGTGGGCGGACGGCTCGCCACTGGTGGTGCTCAGCCGTCGTCTGCAACGGGCCATGACCGCGCAATGGACCCACGGGCCGGTAGAACTGGCGATGCGCTA
Source organism: Pseudomonas sp. JL3 (assembly GCF_031570575.1). Classification (NCBI taxonomy): domain Bacteria; kingdom Pseudomonadati; phylum Pseudomonadota; class Gammaproteobacteria; order Pseudomonadales; family Pseudomonadaceae; genus Pseudomonas; species Pseudomonas sp. JL3. The sequence continues at coordinate 30,921 of NZ_JAKWJK010000021.1, read as the reverse complement.
CGGCGAGCCATCCATTGAGTCGACGCTGGTTCGCCTGGCGGCTCAGGGTCACAAAAAAGTCACTCTGGCGCCGCTCTATCCGCAGTTCGCCGACAGCACCGTGACCACGGTGATCGAAGAAGCCAAGCGAGTGGTGCGGGAGAAGAAACTCGACGTGCAGTTCTCGATTCTCCAGCCGTTCTACGATCAGCCGGAATACCTCGAAGCTCTGGTGGCCAGCGCCACGCCGTATTTGCAACAGGATTACGATCATCTGCTACTGAGCTTTCATGGTTTGCCGGAACGGCACCTGACCAAGATCGACCCCACCGGTCACCATTGCTTTAAAAGCGAAAATTGCTGTCAGAACGCTTCACCGGAAGTATTAGCCACTTGCTACCGCGCTCAGTGCCTGCGCACTGCGTCAGAGTTTGCCAAGCGCATGGGCCTGCCGGATGGCAAGTGGTCGGTGTCGTTCCAGTCGCGTCTGGGGCGTGCCAAGTGGATTGAACCCTACACCGAAGCGCGCCTCGATGAGTTGGCCAAAAACGGCGTGAAGAAAGTCCTGGTGATGTGCCCGGCATTCGTCGCCGATTGCATCGAAACCCTGGAAGAAATCGGCGATCGTGGGAAGGAGCAGTTCCGCGAAGCGGGAGGGGAGGAGTTGGTGCTGGTGCCGTGCCTCAACGATGATCCGCAATGGGCCGAGGCGTTGAACGCATTATGTGAGCGAGCACCGTTGGCGCTTTAAATCTTCAAAAGCTTCGCGGGCAAGCCTCGCTCCTTGGTTTTATGTCGATCAATGAGACGACGTATTCCTGTAGGAGCGAGGCTTGCCCGCGAAGACATTCTTAAGGCTGGCTTACAACAATGGCTCTTCCGCCTGCTTGTGCTTCCAGCTGTCATGGCCCGGCAGCAACAGGTTCAGCGCAATCGCCACCACCGCGCACAGCGCGATGCCTTTGAGGCCGAAATCATCCGGGCCGGTACCGGTGCCGACCAGCACACCGCCAATCCCGAACACCAGCGTCACCGAGACAATCACCAGATTGCGGGCTTCGCCCAAGTCGATCTTGTGGCGAATCATTGTGTTCATCCCCACTGCTGCAATCGAACCGAACAACAGGCACAGAATCCCGCCCATTACCGGTACCGGGATGCTTTGCAGCAGGGCACCGAACTTGCCGATGAACGCCAGGCTGATCGCAAAGATCGCCGCCCAGGTCATGATCTTCGGGTTGTAGTTTTTGGTCAGCATCACTGCGCCAGTCACTTCGGCGTAGGTGGTGTTGGGTGGGCCGCCAAACAGGCCGGCCGCGGTGGTGGCAATGCCATCGCCGAGCAGGGTGCGGTGCAGGCCGGGCTTTTTCAGGTAATCGCGACCGGTCACGCTACCGACTGCAATCACGCCGCCGATGTGTTCGATCGCTGGCGCGAGGGCCACCGGAACGATGAACAGAATGGCCTGCCAGTTGAATTCCGGCGCCGTGAACTGTGGAATCGCGAACCACGGTGCAGCAGCAATCTTTGCGGTGTCGACCACCCCGAAATAGAACGCCATGGCAAAACCCACCAACACACCGGAGATGATCGGCACCAGGCGGAAAATGCCTTTGCCGAACACTGCGACGATCAGGGTGGTCAGCAGCGCCGGCATCGAGATCAACATCGCCGTCTGGTAAGGAATCAGCTCCGTGCCGTCGCCGGCCTTGCCCATCGCCATGTTGGCGGCGATCGGCGCCATGGCCAGGCCGATGGAGATGATCACCGGGCCAATCACCACCGGTGGCAGCAGGCGGTCGATGAACCCGGTGCCTTTGATCTTCACGGCAAGGCCGAGGAAGGTGTAGACGAAACCGGCCGCCATCACACCGCCCATGGTCGCTGCCAGGCCAAACTGGCCCTTGGCGAGAATGATCGGCGTGATGAAGGCAAAGCTCGAGGCGAGGAACACCGGCACCTGACGCCCGGTGACGATCTGGAACAGAATCGTCCCAAGGCCTGCGGTGAACAGCGCCACGTTAGGGTCGAGGCCGGTAATCAATGGCATCAACACCAGCGCGCCAAAGGCCACGAACAGCATCTGCGCACCCGACAACACTGTGCGCCAGAGCGGATCGTTGAACTCTTGCTGCATGCTCAAGCGTCCTTCTGCTTGGTGCCGAAGATCTTGTCACCGGCATCGCCCAAGCCTGGGATGATGTAGCCGTGTTCGTTCAGTTTCTGGTCAATGGAAGCGGTGTAGATGGTCACGTCCGGGTGAGCCTTTTCCACGGCGGCGATGCCTTCAGGGGCGGCCACCAAAACCATCGCGCGGATGTCTTTGCAGCCAGCCTTTTTCAGCAAGTCGATGGTGGCGACCATCGAGCCGCCGGTAGCGAGCATCGGGTCGATGATCATCGCCAGGCGCTCGTCGATTTCCGGCACCAGTTTTTCCAGGTAGGTGTGGGCTTCGAGGGTTTCCTCGTTGCGGGCCACGCCCACGGCGCTGACTTTGGCGCCCGGGATCAGGCTCAGCACGCCTTCGAGCATGCCGATACCGGCACGCAGGATCGGCACCACGGTAATCTTCTTGCCGGCGATTTTCTCGACTGACACCGTGCCGCACCAGCCTTCGATGTCGTAGCTTTCCAGCGGCAGGTCTTTGGTGGCTTCATAGGTCAGCAGGGCACCGACTTCCTGAGCGAGCTCACGGAAATTCTTCGTGCTAATGTCGGCGCGGCGCATAAGGCCAAGTTTATGACGGATCAGCGGATGGCGGATCTCGAGGATGGGCATGGGAAAGGCTCCGGCGGCGGGCAAAAAAACCGGCCTAGATTAATCTATCCGAGGGTGTTGTCCTATAGACATACAGAACGTTAGTCCACAAACGCTTGATCTGGCCTCGCTTGATGCGTACCTTTGCCCGCTTTTCCGAATCCGTCCCTCCCTTTACCATCCCCCTGGAGAGCGCCATGTCCGCTGATCTCGAGCATATCCGTCAAATCATGCGAGAGGCTGACTGCCTGTACACCGAAGCTGAAGTCGAGGCGGCCATCGCCCGCGTCGGTGCACAAATCAACGATCAGCTGGCTGAACGTAACCCGGTGGTGTTCTGCGTGATGAACGGCGGGCTGATTTTCTCCGGCAAACTGCTGACCCATCTGAACTTCCCGTTGGAAGCGTCCTACCTGCACGCCACCCGCTATCGCAACGAAACCAGCGGCGGCGACCTGTTCTGGAAAGCCAAGCCGGAGGTCTCGTTCATCGACCGTGATGTGCTGATCATCGACGACATCCTCGATGAAGGTCACACCCTGGGCGCGATCATCGATTTCTGCAAACACGCTGGCGCCCGCGCCGTGCACACCGCCGTGCTGATCGACAAGGACCACGACCGCAAGGCTCGCCCGGACCTGAAGGCCGATTTCGTCGGCCTGCCGTGCATCGACCGTTACATCTTCGGTTACGGCATGGATTACAAAGGCTACTGGCGTAACGCTAACGGGATTTTTGCCGTTAAGGGCATGTAAACAGGGTGACTGTCTGGGGGCTATATGTCGCCAGGCACGTTGAGCCTCACATCAGGATGCATGCGCAGTTTGCTTGAACTGCGCATTCAGTCCTGTCCGGCGAGCCAGCGTTCGCTTTTTCGTCGAGCCTGTTCCAGGTTATTCACATAGGCCAACTTGCGCTGTTCCCGATGGATGCCCGCGCGCCTGAGTTTCAGGCGGACCCGTGGAGCGGTTCCGACCAGAATCAGGCCGATGCCGTCGGTGCGGTAATCCCTGAGAATATTGTCGAAGGCCGCCAGCGCCGTCATGTCCAGCATGGGGACGGCACTCATCTCGACGATCACCACTTTGACCTCCGGGCTGAATTTGCGCAGCACGCCCAGGGCTTTTTCCGCCGCGCCGAAAAACAGCGGCCCGCGTATCGCATAGCAACGAACATGCGCCGGCATATTCTGTAAGGCTTGATGGAACTCGCGAGGCAGTTCGGCGGTGTCCGTGAGGTCGCTCATGCGTTTGATGAACAGACCGGCGGCCAGCAGCAGGCCGACGGCGACGGCCAGCACCATGTCGAACAGCACCGTCAGGCTCAGGCAGGTCAGCAAGACCAGCACATCGCTGCGCGGTGCAATGCGCAAGGTGTGGACGACGTGCCGGGCCTCGCTCATGTTCCACGCCACCATTACCAGCAATGCCGCCAGCGCCGCCATCGGCAAGTAGCTGAACAGCGGGGCGAGGGCGAGTATCGCCAGCAACACCACCGCACTGTGGATAATCGCCGCCAATGGCGAAAACGCCCCACTGCGCACGTTGGTGGCGCTGCGGGCGATCGCCGCGGTGGCGGTAATACCGCCGAACAGTGGGGCGACCAGGTTACCGATGCCCTGACCCAGGAGTTCGGCATTGGGGTCATGTTTGCTGCCCGTCATGCCATCGGCTACCACCGCGCACAGCAACGATTCGATGGCGCCGAGCATGGCAATGGCGAACGCTGGCGCCATTAATTGGCGGATCAGGTCGTAAGACAAATGCAGCGGCTGACCATTGGGCCCCGGCAGATTCCATGGCCAGTCGAAGCTCGGCAGAAACGGTGGAATGCCGGGGTGACTGACGCCGTCGACGATATAGCTGAAGCGTTCGCCCAGCGTCGCAATCGGTAACCCGCCGCCTTCCAGCGCCAGCCCCAGCAACGCGCCGACGGCCAGCGCCACCAGATGCCCCGGAATTCGCGGCACGAAGCGCGGCCAGACGATCAGAACCGCCAGGCACATAACGCCGATGATCCCGTCCCCCAGGCGAGCGCTGGGTAGCGCCTGGAGCAGCTCACCTAATTGTTCGATGTAATGTTCAGCATGCCCGGCGGTGCTCAGGCCCAGCAAATCCTTTAATTGAAGGGTGGCGATGACAATGCCGATCCCGGCGGTAAAGCCCAGGGTCACTGGATAAGGGATGTACTGAATCAGCCGCCCGGCCCGAATCAGTCCCAAGGCAATCAGGATTGCCCCGGCAAGCATGGTGCAAAGCAGCAGGCCGCCCAGACCATATTGTTGGGTGATCGGCAGCAATATCACCACAAATGCGGCTGTCGGCCCGCTGACATTGAAGCGCGAGCCTCCCGTCAGAGCGATCAGCGGCGCGGCGATCAGCACCGTATACAAACCTTGCTGGGGCGCTACCCCCACCGCAATCGCCAGGGCCATGGCCAGAGGGATGGCGATAATCCCTACCGTCACCCCGGCGCTGATATCGCCGCGCAAACGTCTGAGGCTATAACCTGCGCGCCAGGTCTGACGCCAGGCGGCGAACAACGGGGGCATGGAGAATGACATGGGTACTCCACAATAGACGGCGCACTGTCGAAATAGGGCTGAAAGCTCTTTCAGTATGCCCAGCCTTGTCTTCCAGAGTATTGACCTGGATCGGTGATTCGCCCGGTGGATCCTCATGCTAGAGTGCTCGACCCCGCCCCCGGAGCCTGTCATGAGCCTTTTGACCCGCAGCTGCGCCGTCCTGTTGCTGACCCTCAGCCTGCCCCTGGCCGCCGCCCCGTCGCCGATGCACTCGCAGTTTTTGCCCCCGGACGACCTGACCCTGCGTGACGTCGAACCAGAGCAGCAGCAACTGTTGCAGGTCACCGATTATTCGGTGGTGATCGGCAGCCAGCGCCAGTCCAACCAACAGCCGATTCCGGTCACCTCGCCATTGCTGATCCGTCTCAAGGGCAAATCCTTGAACAAGGGCGCGACCATCAGCCAGGTGCTGGTCAACTTCGATGGCGAAAGCAAAAGCCTGAAAAAGCCGATCTACGACGAAAAAAGCAAAACCCTGACACTTTATTACCCGTTGGCTCAGTACCGGGTGGTGATCGACTTGTTGCGCAACGACACGGTGTATTGCCAGTTTCTGAGCTACGCCAACGGCCATATCTGGGCCGATTTGCACACAGGCAGCGTTCGTCCGCGTTGAGCCTGGCGCCTGCGCAGGGGTAAACTGCCCGCCCCGTGAAATGTCAGCGAGCTGGAGTCGGCAATGCGTAAAGATAAGAAGCAAGTGATTGGTGACGAGATCGGCGATGAGCAGATCAAGCTGTTCCTCGATTTTGAGCCGGTCGACGCCACTTCCCCGTCGCTGCACAAACTGATCAAGGCGTACCGTGGCCTGCGCATCGATGACTTCGAGCGTTTTCTGACGTTCTTTGTTGAAGCCGGCTACGATCTGGACGGCAAGGACGAGCGCGGCAATGACTTCGTTGCCCTGATTCAGGATCAGCGCAACGCCGCCGAGTACATCGAGCTGATCAACAAGGCTCGCGGTTAAGATCAAAAGATCTTTTTCCAAGGCTGGCGAAGATCAATAAAAAACGCCCCGCCCTCAATGAGGACGGGGCGTTTTTTTAGGCCACCGAATCAAGCGTAGCTTTCGGTCTCGTTACTGGCCTCAACCAGTTCCAGCGCGACGTTGTTGTGCGCATTGATCTTGCGGTACAGCGCAGCGTCGGTTTCCAGAACCTTTTCCCGAGCCGGGAAGATTTCCGCCAGTTTGGCAGCCCATTCACCGGACGCTTTGTTCGGGAAGCATTTTTCGATCAGCTCAAGCATGATCGAAACGGTCACCGATGCGCCTGGCGAAGCGCCGAGCAGGGCAGCAAGGGAACCGTCCTTGGCCGCGACCAGTTCGGTACCGAACTGCAGAACGCCGCCTTTCTTCGGGTCTTTCTTGATGATCTGTACCCGTTGGCCGGCCACTTCCAGGCGCCAATCTTCGGCTTTCGCCTGTGGATAAAAGCGACGCAGGGATTCCAGGCGCTGCTCCATCGACTGCATCACTTCGCTGACCAGGTACTTGGTCAGGTCCATGTTGTTTTTCGCCACGGCCAGCATCGGGCCGATGTTGCCGGCGCGGACCGACATCGGCAGGTCCATGAACGAGCCGTGCTTGAGGAACTTGGTGGTGAAACCGGCGTAAGGTCCGAACAGCAGGGACTTCTTGCCATCGACCACCCGGGTGTCCAGGTGCGGCACGGACATCGGTGGCGAACCTACCGCAGCCTGGCTGTAGACCTTGGCCTGGTGGTGCTTGACCACTTCCGGATTGTCGCAACGCAGCCATTGGCCGCTGATCGGGAAACCGCCGAAGCCTTTGCTTTCTTCGATGCCCGAAGCTTGCAGCAATGGCAATGCCGCACCGCCGGCGCCGAGGAAGACGAACTTGGCGTCGACTTCACGGGTATTGCCGCTGTTGACGTCCTTGATGCTGACAGTCCAGCCACCGTTGTTACGCTTCAGGCCAGTCACACGCTTGCAGTACTTGACCTGGGCATCGGGTGCGCTGGTCAGGTGCTGAAGCAACTGATTGGTCAGGGCGCCGAAGTTGACGTCGGTGCCGTTCATCACGCGGGTAGCGGCGAGGACTTCGTCAGCCGGGCGGCCCGGCATCATCAACGGCATCCACTCGGCCATTTTGGCCTTGTCTTCGGTGTATTCCATGTCGGCGAAGGCGTGGTGCTTGCTCAGCGTCTTGAAGCGCTCCTTGAGGAAGGAGACGCCGTCCTCGCCCTGCACGAAACTCAGGTGCGGCACCGGGCTGATGAACGACTTGCACGAGCCGAATGTGCCTTTCTTGGTCAGGTAGGACCAGAACTGCTTCGACACCTCGAACTGGGTGTTGATGTGCACGGCTTTCTTGATGTCGACGGTGCCGTCCGCGGCCTGCGGCGTGTAGTTCAGCTCACACAGCCCGGCGTGACCGGTACCGGCGTTGTTCCACGGATTGGAACTCTCCGCGGCACCGGAATCCATCAGCTCGACGACTTCCAGCTTGATTGCGGGGTCGAGCTCTTTGAGCAGTACAGCAAGGGTGGCACTCATGATGCCGGCCCCAACCAGTACTACGTCGACTGCTTCGTTATGCGCCATTTAACGCGTCTCCAAAATCTGCAGCACCAAATTGTCGGCATGGCTGCCAGGCGTTCCGGGGCGTGTCAGTGATGCCCCAGGTACCCATGGCCAGGATCGCCATGTCCGAATCTTCGCAATTTTTCGCAACTTCGACGGATGCATGCGGCCTGGCTTCAAGAGTCACATGAACTCATTTCGGCACGCGGCTGGCAATTCGACTTATGGTCGAGACATCCGTTTGTGCAACCAAATCCGTAGCGGACAGGCTTCAGGCTCCGGTGTTCGAGGAGTACTCGGTCCTGTGTCGTTGGGCTGTTGTAGACGCTAATGGTGCATGTTCAGACGCAAAACTATTCATTTGCTCGCCACACTCTTGTGAAGTTGTGAAAACCCGTTTTTTTCACGCTCTTTTGAAGACGTGAACCTCAAAAAAGGGCTGTCCCAGCCTGGCACCGTGCCCGGATGGATTGCCGCCATGAGGTACATGACAAGCAAAACGGGCAAACAGCTCAGTGACCGAGCGTAATGACAGCTCTGCAGATTCGCGAAAAGTGGTGTTTTGCTTGAGGAACAGCAAGCGCGCCAGCTTCACTCGATCTGTGTGGGCGGCTCTCTGTGGGCGGTGCGGGGGTGTCAATACCGAGGCATTGACGATGCTGCGAGGCCCGATCAGGAGACGTCCTTATAATCGGGGGGAGATTGTAACGAAGAAACGCAGGGAAATGGTCGTGTTTAATGACTTTTATTAGGCGTCCGGTCAGGTGCTCAACAGTTGTTGCGCCCGCGCACGTGGCTGGCGCTGGCTGACACGGGCGCTGGCGGGCAGGGGATGGTGCAGCCAGTTGAGTCGGATTTCTTCGATTTCGACCCAGCCATCGCCCATGGGCTGCAGGCTGCACTGTTTGAACGCCTGGCAGCGACCATTGCGGTCGAGCAGGGCAAAGCAGCGATGCAGCGGGCGTGGCGCGAACAGCGAGATGAGAAAACGCATGGCAAAAGTACCTTGTGGGGTGACTGAGATGAAGGTTGCCAGTGAGCGATGACGTGCATGTGTATGGGCGGTGACAGATGTGTGACAGGAACCGCGCTCTGCCGGGTTTGTCAGAGATTTCAGTAATCGTTGTGCGAAGCTAGTTCGCCGCAGTGGCGCACCGCTATACTGCGGGCCTGTTTGTGCCTGATTCTGGAGAGAAGAGCATGTTGCAACGCCTGTTGTTCGGTTTGATCACTGTGACCAGTTTGACCCTCGTCGGCTGCGCCCACAGCCCGCAACAACTGAACCCGGAACCCAAGCTGACAGCTCAGCTGGCGCCGGTCGGCCGTGGTCAGCCGGTGGTGGTGCGTGTGGTGGATGGTCGTCCATCGCCTACCCTGGGGACCCGTGGTGGTCTGTATCCGGAGACCAGTGCGATCACCGTGCAGGGCGCGCAGATTCTGCCGAAGCTGCAGGCTCAGGCTGAGGCGGCCGTACGCTTGCTGGGCTTTACCCCGACGGCCAATGCGCTGAATGCACCGCAATTGACGGTGACCCTGGCCGAGCTGAAGTATCAGTCGCCCAAAGAAGGCCTGTATGTGACTGAGGCAACGATTGGCGCGACGTTCCGTTCGGATGTGCAGAATGCCAACCGTCGTTACAGCGGTCGCTACGGTGCATCGCTGGATCAGCGTTTTGGCATGGCGCCGAATCAGGAAACCAACACCAAGCTGGTCAGTGATGTGTTGAGTGATGCGTTGACCCGCTTGTTCAAGGACCCGACGATTGGTCAGGTGCTTGCCGAGTAACGGTTTGCGGTTTGTTTAAGGAACCCGGTGTCAGTGATGACACCGGGTTTTTTGTGCCCGCAGATTCATTGTGGGAGCGAGGCTTGCCCGCGGTGGCTGAGTGTCAGTCAATATCAATGTTGAATGTTAATCCGTCATCGCGGGCAAGCCCGGCTCCCACAGGGATCAGCTGTGTGGCGCGGGTTTTGGTACGCCCACGTTATCCAGCATTCGGTTCACCGCCAGTTCTGCCAGCATGACGATCTGTTGAATCGCCATCGCCGTGTGCCGGTGCGGCCCTTCCAGATACCCCGCAAAATCACTCGCCATCACACTGGCCTGGGCCAACGATTCACAGGTGTGGGCCAACAGGTCTTCGTCTTTGATATCCGGCGCAACCATATACATCGTGCTCGGTTTGCGGGCTACGGGGGATTTGAGGGCGGCTGGGTTGAGGTAGTGATCGAGCGCGCGGTTAGCGGCGTCGTGGAGTTTTTTTGAATCGAGGGATTCGTAAGGGGAAGTGCTGTCCGCTTCGGGCGGATTTGGTGTCGGCTTGAACATGGCAAAGATCCTTAAAACGAGTGGAGCTGCCATTTTTCGTTTTCCAGACGAGAGGGTGGCAGCTGTACGCGGACTGGAAAAACCGGTAAAGGATCAAACCCGGCAGACCCGAAGGTCTCCCACGTACAGCCGCCATAACTGTGGAGCTACAAAAGCGCCGCATTATGTCATTTGCTGTGACCCTATACTTCGGGTTTTCCAGACCCGGTCGCCGAATTGCCAGCGACCCCCAAAGCCTATCCACCCCATTTCCGAGCGACAACCTTCAAAACCTGTCGGAATCTTCCCTTTCAATCACTGCGTTTGTAGGACGCCTAAGCCGCCTGCGAATAAAAATCCAGAACACTCACCCCCGTCAGCAAATCCGCTTCCGGCAAATCCGCATGTTGATGCCCACCCAGCGCGCAATACACCAGCCAATGCCGGTCCTGAACGTTGAAGGCGAGGCTGCCGACTAAGGTTTGTTGTTCGTCGCTTTGGGCAATGAGGTAGAGGCGGTCCTGGTTTTCGGCGTGGAGCATGACGGAGTCCGTGTCGGTTTCGAGGGGCGACAGACTGGCGGATTCAGATGACGGCGCCGTGACACAGGACAGTAATCGGCTAAATGGTTTCGTTATTTGTCGGAAAGCCGGGGCAGGCCGGAGCACTTTCGGTAGAATCCGCGCCACGGTCGTCGGTTGGCGTCTGCCACACTGGTTTTACCTGAGGTTTGTGATGTCGCTGCAATTGATTTCGCTTCTTACTGCTCATCCCGCCAAATTGATCAATCTGCTGGCCTTGCTGTTCGCCTGCCCGGGCGGCTGGTTGCTGCACGCCACCCGTCGTCGCGAACAGCGCGCCCTGGCCAGTATCGAGGCGCAGCGCCAAAGTCGTCCCAGTGAAGAGCCAACGCTGGATTGGGCGACCCTGCGCATGAACCGGTTTTTCTACCGCTTCGGTTTCGCCTGCCTCGGGATGGCGTTGCTGGTGTCGTGGATCAGCACACGCGTCTGAAGTTCTAACACCAGACCCTGTGGCGAGGGAGCAAGCTCCCTCGCCACAGGTACAGTGCCTGACTGATCTACCGCATCAAGACAAACAAAAACGGCGCCCGAAGGCGCCGTTGTCGTATTCAGCCGAAATCGCTTAAAGCGGCAACCCGGCCTTGACCCGATACTGATTACGCACCGGCGTCGCATATTGCAGCACCAGGAACGGACGATGCTCCTCAGGGCAAGCATCCAGCCGGCGCTGCCATTCTTCCTGGGCCTTGGCCAGTTCGTCAGCTGCAAACACCTCGGCCGCTTTCGGCACCTGCAGTTGCGGGTCGGCGTCTTTCCACTGCGCATACGCCAGGTAATGCGCCGGGAACAACCGGTAACCGCTGAGAATCTGCTTGTCCATTTCGATCGCCAATTGCTTGGTGTCTTCGAACAGCTCGGTGATCGGCGCGGCGAAGTTCACGTGGACCCGGCCTTTGTAACCGGTGATGCCTTTGGCGATGCTCACGTCATCCTCGCCCGGTGCCTTGGTGTAGCTGCCGGTGGTGGCGCGGATGTACAGCTCGCGGGCTTTGGCCTGGTCGCACGGGTCGTATTCGTAGCTGATCGACACCGGGGTGAGGTTCAGCGAACGGATGACTTCGCCGAACGGCTCGTCCTTGCGGCTCATGTGGAACATCTTGAGGATCGCCGACTCGGTGCGGTCGTCGCCGTCCTTGGCCCGGCCTTCAGCCTGGGCGATCCAGATCGAGGCGCAGTCGTTGCGGATCGAGTGGTTGATGTACGCCGACAACAGCTGATACGCCGCCATTTTTTCACGGCGACCGGTGATCGAACGGTGCACGATGAAGCTCTTGTTCAGACGCATCAGATCGCTGACAAAAGGTTTTTGCAGCAGGTTGTCGCCAATGGCAATGCGTGGGGTCGGCAGGCCGGCGTGGTACACGGCGTAGTTGACGAAGGCCGGGTCCATCACGATGTCGCGGTGGTTGGCGATGAACAGGTAGGCGCTGCCGGACTTGAATTGCTCCACGCCGGTGTAGGTCACCCCGTCCGTGGCACGCTCGATGGTGTGGTCGACGTAAAACTCGACTTTGTCCTGCAAGGTGGCCACCGACGTGATGCCGGCGAACTCACGGCGCAGCCGATGCGCTATAAGAGGTTTGAGCGCCCAGCCTAAAGCGCCGGCAAAACGCGGGAAGCGGAAGTGGGTGAGGATATCTAGAAACGCCTTGTCGCCGAGCAGCCGTGCCAGCACCGCTGGGACTTCGCTGTCGTCGTAAGGTCGGATGGCATCGAATTCGCCCATCATGCTCTCTTGTTAGAAACGGCTAGGGTAAGTAAAGGTTTTGATCGAAAACCAACAGGGCACGGTCTGAAAAGGTAGCCAGACGAAAATAGCCCTGCAAATAGACCGGCGATTATACGCACAAGTCACTTGGGAGACCGCGATGCTGGAAACTGCGCAGTATGAATGTCCGTATTGCGGTGAAGAAGTCGAGGCTGTTCTGGATTTGTCTGGCGGTGATCAGACCTATATCGAGGATTGTCCGGTGTGTTGTCGTCCCATTACCTTTGTATTGCAGGTTCACGGTGAGGAATGGCACCTCGACGTCTACAGCGAAAACGAATGAAGGGGTTCACCCATGCAGCGCATCTACGAGCCGGAAAACCTGATGGAAGGCGAATTGTTGCTGAGCATGCTGGCCAGCGAGGGTGTCGAGGCGCATCTGATGGGGCGGGATTTGATCGGCGGCACAGGAGAGTTGCCGATGTCCGGCCTGCTGGGCTTGTCGGTCGATAACGATCAGGCCGAATACGCCCGGGAGCTGATCGCCGCGTACAATGCCGCGCTGCCACTGTCCGGCGATGAACCGGACAGTTTTCCCGGCACGTTGGTCTGTTAGGCTGACGTTCGTTTGATCAAGAGTCGTATTGCCCCATGTGTGGACGTTATGCCCTGTTTCGCTGGAACCCCGCTTTCGCGGCCCTGCCCGGATTCCCCGCCGATCAGCAGGCCCAGTGGAATATCTCCCCCAACGATTCGGTGTTGATGCTGCGTGCCGGCGCAGACGGGCAACGTGAGTTGGCCCGCGCCCGCTGGGGCCTGACGCCGCCGTGGCTGACCGACCTGTCCCGCACCCCGGCCCATGCCCGCGCCGAAACCGTTGCCGAACAGCCGATGTTCCGCGAAGCCTTGCGTCTGCGTCGTTGCCTGCTGCCGGCCAATGGTTTCTATGAGTGGCGCGGCACCACACGCAAACGTCCATATTGGCTCACTCCGGGGGAGGGCTCGGCGCTGTTTTTCGCGGCAATCTGGGAGGCGTATCCGGTGCAGGAGCAGGTGTGGTTGAGTACGGCGGTGATCACCCAGCCGGCTTCGAGTCAGCGTCGACCGTTGATTCTCGATGCGGCGGGACAGGAAGCCTGGCTTAACCCCGAAACGCCGTTGCATGCCTTGCAGGCGTTGCTGGCCAGTGAGCCCGCGGCGTTGCGTGAGCGGGTGCTGGCGAACCTGGTGAATGATCCGAAGCTTAATGGGCCGGAGTGTTTGACGCCGGGTTGAGCGCGTAATGATCGTTCCCACGCTCCGCGTGGGAATGAATCCCGTGACGCTCTGCGTCACAGTGGACGCGGAGCGTCCATGGCTGCATTACTACGCAGAGCGTGGGGAACGATTATAAAACTCAAACCTTGAACTGATTGATCAACCGCCGCTGCTGTTCCGCCAACTTGGTCAAATCCGCACTGGCCGCGCTCGATTCATCCGCTCCACCGGCCACTTCATTGGCCACTTGACCGATGTTGATCACGTTACGGTTGATGTCGTCCGCCACCGCGCTCTGTTCCTCGGCGGCGCTGGCGATCTGGGTGTTCATGTCGTTGATCACCGACACCGCCTGCGTAATGGTCTCCAGCGCTTCGGCCGCTTTCGCCGCGTGTTGCACGCTTTCGTCGGTGCGGTTCTGGCTGTCTTCCATGACCCGCACCACATCGCGGGTGCCTTGCTGCAGTTGCTGGATCATGGTCTGGATTTCTTCCGTGGCCTTCTGGGTTTTCTGCGCCAGGTTGCGCACTTCATCGGCCACCACTGCAAACCCACGACCCTGCTCACCGGCACGGGCGGCTTCGATGGCGGCATTCAAGGCCAGCAGGTTGGTCTGCTCGGCGATGCCGCGAATGGCCGTCAGGATCGCGTTGATGTTTTCGCTGTCCTTGGCCAGGGTCTGCACCACGCCGACGGCTTTGCCGATTTCTACCGCCAAAACGCCAATTGAATTCGACGTATCCCGGACGATTTGCATGCCTTGCGCCGCTGCCTGATCCGCATGGCTGGCGGCTTGCGCGGCCTGGGTCGCATTGCGCGCGACATCCTGGGCGGTGGCGGTCATTTCATGTACGGCGGTCGCGACCTGATCAATCTCGGCCATTTGTTTATGCACGCCGATGTTGGTGCGAATGGCGATGTCGGCGGTGTGTTCCGACGAATCGCTGACGCTCTGCACCGATGTCACCACTTGCGTAATCATCGCCTGCAACTTGGCGAGGAAGGTGTTGAAGCCTTTGGCGATCGAGCCCAATTCGTCGGCGCGGTCGCTGGTCAATCGACGGGTCAAATCGCCTTCGCCTTGAGCGATGTCATCGAGCATCGCGACCATTTGCTTCAGTGGCCGGGCAATTCCGTGGCCTACCAGCCAGATCACCAACAAACCGATACCGGCGATCAACAGGCCGACCATGGCCATGCCAAAGGTGTCGGATTTGCGCTGTGCGTCCAGATCACCCTGAAGTTTTTGCAGATCAGCCATTACCGCGTTCAGCGGCAGTTGCAGCATCAAGGTCCAGCGGGCGTCGGTCTGGCCGATGCCGAAGGGCAGGTACAACTCGATCCGGCCCTGGGCCTTGTCGACGGTGTAAGTCACTTCGCCGCGCTTGAGATTGGCCATGTTGGCAATCTGCTTGCTGTCGAGGATGTCGCTGACCTTTTCGCCGAATTTGCTCGGGTCTTTGGTGTAGGCGACGATCCGGCCATTACCGCCGATCAGGGCCATTTCACCGGCACCGCTGTACAGTTTCTGATTCGCCCCCAGGAGCATTTCCTGGATGAAGTTCACCGACAGGTCGGCGCCGACGATGCCCTGGAACGCGCCATTGAGCATGATCGGTTCAATGAAAGAGGCGAGCATGACGATCTTGTCTCCGACCTTGTAGGGCGCCGGATCGATCACGCAGGATTTTTTGGTTTCTTTGGAGCACAGGTAGTACTCGCTGGCGCGCACGCCGGTGGACAGGGTTTTCTGGTCGTCGACGTCCACCAGTTTGTCCAGGCCCAGGCTGCCGTCTTCGTTGCGGAACCACCACGGCAGGAAGCGCCCGTTGCTGGCGTCGATGCCGACTACTTGAGTGTCGACGTAGGCCGCATCGTTGTGGTCGAGTGCGTTTTTTTCCCAACCAATGTAGGTGCCGAGAATTTTCGGGTTCCGGGCGACGTTTTCCTTGATCAGGCTGATCAGTTGCTCACGGCTCAGGCTCAGTTGCGGCTGGCCGTCGGCGCCTGGTGTGCCGATCAGCGCATTGACCCGCACCAGACCGCCGGCAATCAGCAGCGGCGCTTCGAGTTCGCGCTGGATCTGGCTGACCTGGGTTTGCGCCAGCGACGTCAGGCGTTGTTCGATGACTTGCTCGAACTGCGCCTGAGTCCGTTCCTGAACCATGTCTTGGGTCCGGGCGCCGGAAAACAGCGCATACAGCACCAGGGCTGCCACGACGCTGAGCACAATGGCGCCGGCCAGGGCGGCAACGGAAAACTGGATCGACTTGAATTTCATGGGTGCTCCGCACGCAAGAGGACGTCTGCAGAGCTGTATCGGCACGAGGCCGGAAAGTCATGAGCGCGGTGTGACGAATTGACTGTTTTGGAGTGCTGGATGTCGTAAGTGAAACATTGCTGGCCGTGATCGGCCGGGGGTGGGCGCTGTTGTATGAATTTTTTCCTACGGTGATCGGGACTTTGTCTGAAATGTACGTGTTACACGTCCGTTGTATCTGGCGCCGATACAAATCCCCACCTACGATACGCCGCATGTTTCCAGGGAGCTTTTTGATGAATAAGACATTGGTTGTGTGTGCACTGAGCGCAGGTCTGCTGCTCGCCGGTTGTCAGTCTGTGAACACCACCAGCGGTGGTGCCGTGGGCGTTGAGCGCAAGCAATACATGTTCAGCATGTTGTCGACCGCCGAGGTCAACCAGATGTACGCCCAGTCTTATCAAAAGACCGTCGGGGAGGCGAGCAGCAAAGGCGTGCTGGACAAAACCAGTAATGATGCCAAGCGCGTGCAGGCGATCTCCAGTCGGCTGATTGCCCAGGCGCCGGTGTTCCGTCCGGATTCGGCCCAGTGGCAATGGGAAGTGAACCTGATCAAGAGTGACGAACTGAATGCCTCCTGCGGGCCTGGCGGCAAGATCATTTTCTACTCCGGGCTGATCGACACCCTGCAACTCACCGACGATGAAATCGCCGCCATCATCGGCCATGAAATCGCCCACGCCTTGCGTGAGCACGGTCGCGAAGCCATGTCCAAGGCCTACGGTATCGAAATGGCCAAGCAGGGTGCTGGTGCGTTGTTCGGCCTGGGCGAGGGCGGCCTGGCTCTGGCGGACACCGTGGCGAAATACGGCATGACCTTGCCCAACAGTCGCGGCAATGAAAACGAAGCAGACTTGATCGGCCTCGAATTGGCGGCCCGCGCCGGGTACAACCCGAACGCAGCGATCACCCTGTGGAACAAGATGAGCAAAGCCTCGAATGGCGCGCCGCCAGAATTCTTGAGCACTCACCCGGCGTCGGCCAGTCGGATTGCTGCCTTGCAGGCGGCGATTCCGAAGGTTATGCCGTTGTATGAGAAAGCCAGGAAATCCTGAGTAAGTGATCGTTCCCACGTTCTGCGTGGGAATGCCGCCATGGACGCTCCGCGTCCGCTTTAACGTCGTGACGCGGAGCGTCACCGGATGCATTCCCACGCAGAGCGTGGGAACGATCGGGTTGTCGTGTCAAACCCACCCACTGCTCTGCATCGCCTTGTACACCGCAACAATCGCCAGGATCAGGAATGCCGACGCCGCCAGGCGACGGATCAGGGTCAAGGGCAGTTTGTCCGCCGCAAAGTTACCTGCCAGTACCACCGGCACGTTGGCAATCAACATCCCGGCGGTGGTGCCGATGATCACCAGCCACAGATCCGGGTATTGCGCGGCAAGCATCACCGTTGCGACTTGGGTCTTGTCGCCCATTTCCGCGAGGAAGAACGCAATCAGCGTGGTCAGGAACGGCCCGAACTTGCGGGCGGTGCTGGCTTCGTCTTCGTCCATTTTGTCCGGCACCAGCGTCCACAGGGCCGTGGCGGTGAAGCTCGCGGCGAGGATCCAGTGCAACGTCGCATTCGAGAAGAAACTGCCGAACCAGGCGCCTACCGCACCGGCTGCCGCATGGTTGGCCAGGGTCGCGGCGACGATGCCGGCGATGATTGGCCAGGGTTTGCGAAAGCGGGCAGCGAGAATGAGCGCGAGCAGTTGCGTCTTGTCGCCGATTTCGGCCAAGGCAACGATTGCGGTGGGAACGAGCAGAGAGTCCAGCATCATCAGGGTTTTCCTAAGGGGCGGGTCGACACGGCTATGACACGTACAGCCTTCCCGCCCCGGGTAAGGTGTTCGTGTCATAGGTCTTGTCAAACCCTGCGATCCGTCTGATGCGGACGCTTGGGTCGCATACGCCATGGTCTGAGGACCAAGTATGTTGACGTATGCCGGACGAGCGTGGCGCTCGTGGGAGACTACTCCCCTAGGACGGAGCGGATTCTGCCTAGGCAGAATCCGTTAGGCAAGCACTTATTATCAGCCGCGCTTGGCCCGGTAGATTCGAAAACCCTGTCCTTCAGCCTTGATCGCACACACGCCCAAGTGCTCTTCGATCAGCGGTTGATACTTCAGGAAGCTGTTCGCTACCAGTCGAAGTTCGCCACCGTTTTTCAGATGTTTAGCCGCTTTTCGCAGCAAGTTCTCGGTGGCGAAGTAGTCGGTGTGTACGCCGACATGGAACGGTGGATTGCTCAGAATCGCACTCAAACCCATCGGTGCGGCATCGATGCCGTCCCCGGTCATCACTTCCGCATCCAGGCCGTTGGCGGCCAGGGTCAGGCGACTGCTGGCGGCGGCAAACGCATCCACATCAAGCAGCGTGACCTGGTTGTGCGGATAACGCCGCTTGACCGCCGCCCCCAACACGCCCGCGCCGCAACCGAAGTCCAGCAAGTGGCCGCTGGGCAGTTTGTCCAGATGTTCCAGCAGCAGGGCGCTGCCGCGATCCAATCGACCGTGGCTGAACACGCCCGGCAGGCTGATGACTTTCAATGGGCCTTCGGCCAATGGCAGTTCGTAGGTCTGTGCCAGGCTTTCCAGCGACTTGGCTTCTGGCGCATTGGCCACGGTGACCTGCCAGAGCTGGCAGTGCCGTGCGCTGTCGAGCTTGCGTGGTTTACCGAAGGGGTTGAGCTGCTTGGCGGCGCCTTCGATGCCACTGCGCTTTTCGCCCACCAGGTACAACTCACGGCCTGCCAGACGAGAGGCGAGGGCGTTGAGGATGTAGTCGGTCAGGTCTTTGGACTTGGGCAGAAACACCACGGCGCTGTCGAACCCGCGCTCCGGCGCATTCACGCCGAAATGGCTGCGCTCGGCGAAACGGGCGTCCAGCGCCGCTTGATCGCCGGCATGCCAGCACCAGCCATGGGCGTCGGGCAAGCGGCCCAGCAAATCATCGGCGGGCAAACCGGCCAGCAGCACCGACCCCTGGAATAACTCGGCCTGACGAAGCAGTACTTCACTGCGCGGATCCATACTCTGCTCCTGGAAAAAAAAGTGCCGCAGTTTATCAACTGACGACCCGCAGCGCTTGACCGCTGAAGTAGCCTTGGGCGTTTTCGGTCAACTGGCCAACGATTCTTTGCCGCGCCTCGCGACTGCCCCAAGCGTTGTGCGGGGTGACGATCAACCGTGGAATATCCAGAGCCAGCAGCGGATTGCCCGCGGTGGGTGGTTCGACGCTCAACACGTCGGTGGCCGCGCCGCCCAGGTGACCGTTGCGCAGGGCGTCGGCCAATGCTTGCTCGTCAATCAAGCCACCGCGCGCGGTGTTGACCACGAAAGCACCGGGTTTCATCGAGGCCAGTTCGCGGGCGCCGATGAAGTGGCGAGTGTGTTCGTTGAGCGGGCAGTGCAGGGTCAGGGCGTCGATTTGTGGCAGCAATTCATTCAGTGGCAAGCGATCCGGTCGGGAAGGGCGCCCCGGAATCTGCCCCAGCAACACTCGCATGCCGAACGCCTCGGCCAACCGCGCCACGGCACTGCCCAGTTCACCGTGGCCAAGCAGGCCGAGGGTTTTGCCTTCGAGTTCAACAATCGGGTAATCCAGCAGGCAGAACTGTTTCGCCTGCTGCCAACGACCTTCGGCAACGGCTTTTTGATAGTCGGCCAGGCGCGTCGCGAGATTCAGCAACAACATAATCGTGTGCTGAGCCACCGACGGCGTGCCGTAACCCTGGCAGTTGCAAACGGTAATCCCGTGAGCGCGGGCGGCGGCGAGGTCCACGTTGTTGGTGCCGGTGGCAGTGATCAGGATCAGCTTCAACTCGGGGCTGGCCGCCATGGCCGACGCATCGATCGGGATTTTGTTGCTGATGGCGACAGTGGCGCCTTTGAGGCGTTCGATCACCTGATCAGGCGTGGTTTGCGCGAACAGCTGCAACTCGCTGAAGCACTCGTGTAGGGGGCTGAGGTCGAGATCGCCGAGGTCCAGGGACGGATGGTCGAGGAAAACGGCGCGGCGAAAGTTCGTCATCAACTGTACCTTTTGTGCATTGAACTGAAGGCGTAATCTGCCGAGCCTACCAGATGAAACAAACAGTTACGCTGGCCCAAAAGGAGCCCTCATGTATTGGACAGAGTTCTTGACCGTTGCCCTGATTCACCTGCTGGCCGTCGCCAGCCCCGGTCCGGACTTCGCCGTGGTGGTGCGTGAGAGCGTGACCCACGGTCGTCGTGCCGGGACATGGACGGCGTTGGGCGTCGGCTCGGCGATTTTCCTGCACGTCGGTTATTCGCTGTTGGGTATCGGGCTGATCGTGTCTCAGTCGATCGTGCTGTTCAACGCCTTGAAATGGGCCGCCGCCGCGTACCTGCTGTACATCGGTTACAAGGCTCTGCGTGCACAACCGGCCCCATCTGCGGCTGACGACCTGCATCAGGAAGCGGGCGAACGTACCGCGCGTGGCGCCTTCACTTCGGGATTCGTGACCAATGGCCTGAACCCGAAAGCCACGCTGTTTTTCCTGTCGTTGTTCACCTTGGTGATCAACCCGCACACGCCCCTGGCGGTACAAGCGGGTTACGGGATTTATCTGGCAGCGGCGACGGCAGTCTGGTTCTGCCTGGTGGCGATGCTGTTCAGTCAGCAGCGCGTGCGTGCCGGTTTCGCTCGCATGGGCCACTGGTTCGACCGGACCATGGGCGCGGTGTTGATCGCCATTGGGGTGAAACTCGCGTTCACCGAGATGCACTGATTTCTCGAAATACGCGGTCCCTTGTAGGGTTAAGCTGCACGTTCGTACACATGAATCCCTGCAAATGCTGGCGCAAAGCTAGCATTTATACGGTTGTGCAAATCATCCCTTTGGCTGATTTGGCTGGCGTTCAAGGCCTCTAGAGTGCTTAGCTTTAGCAGCCAAGACTGTGCAGTCAAAAAGGGACTCTTATGTTGCAGACTCGCGTTATCCCCCCAGCCGAGGGCGCTTACCAGTATCCGCTGTTGATCAAACGGCTGCTGATGTCCGGTGCCCGTTATGAAAAAACCCGCGAGATCATCTACCGCGATCAATTGCGCTACAGCTATCCGACCCTGATCGAGCGGGTCGCGCGGCTGGCCAATGTGCTGACGGCTGCCGGCGTGAAGGCCGGGGACACCGTGGCGGTGATGGACTGGGACAGCCATCGCTACCTGGAATGCATGTTTGCCATCCCGATGATCGGTGCGGTAATCCACACCATCAACGTGCGCCTGTCGCCGGAACAGATTCTCTATACCATGAACCACGCCGAGGACCGCTTCGTGCTGGTCAACAGCGAGTTCGTCGGGCTGTACAAGGCGATTGCCGGGCACCTGACCACCGTGGAGAAAACCCTGCTGCTGACCGACTTGCCGGAAAAAACCGCCGACCTGCCGAACCTTATTGGTGAGTACGAGCAATTGCTGGCCGCCGCGAGCCCGCAGTACGACTTTGAAGATTTCGACGAAAACTCGGTGGCCACCACGTTCTACACCACGGGCACCACCGGGAACCCCAAAGGCGTGTATTTCACCCATCGCCAACTGGTGCTGCACACCATGGGGGTGTCGACCATCATGGGGTCCATCGACAGCGTGCGCCTGCTGGGCACCAACGATGTGTACATGCCGATCACCCCGATGTTCCACGTGCATGCCTGGGGCTTGCCGTATGTAGCAACCATGCTCGGGCTCAAGCAGGTCTACCCCGGCCGTTACGACCCCGAGTATCTGGTGGAGTTGTGGCGCAAGGAGAAGGTGACCTTTTCCCACTGCGTGCCGACCATTCTGCAAATGGTCCTCAATGCCAAGGCGGCGCAAAACACCGATTTCGGTGGCTGGAAAATCGTCATCGGCGGCAGTGCGCTCAACCGTGCGCTGTACGAAGCGGCCAAGGCCAAGGGCATTCAGTTGACCGCCGCTTACGGCATGTCGGAAACAGGGCCATTGGTATCGTGCGCGCACCTTAACGATGAGCTGATGGCCGGTACCGAAGACGAACGCACCACTTACCGGATCAAGGCCGGTGTGCCGGGACCATTGGTCGAAGCGGCGATTATCGACACCGACGGCAACTTCCTGCCTGCCGATGGCGAGACCCAGGGCGAACTGGTGTTGCGTGCGCCGTGGCTTACCGAGGGTTATTTCAACGAGCCGCAGAAAGGCGCCGAGCTCTGGGCCGGGGGCTGGCTGCACACCGGCGACGTGGCGACACTGGACAGCATGGGCGTGATCGACATTCGCGACCGGATCAAGGACGTGATCAAGACCGGCGGCGAGTGGATCTCCTCCCTGGACCTGGAAGACCTGATCAGCCGCCACCCTGCGGTACGCGAAGTAGCAGTGGTGGGCATCGCCGATCCGCAGTGGGGCGAACGGCCATTTGCGCTGCTGGTCGTCAGGGAAGGGCATGAGATCGGGGCCAAGGAACTCAAGGAGCACCTCAAGCCGTTCGTTGAACAGGGGCACCTGAGCAAGTGGGCCATCCCGAGCCAGATCGCCATTGTTACTGAAATTCCCAAGACCAGTGTCGGTAAGCTCGACAAGAAGCGCATCCGCGTCGACATCACCGAATGGCAGGCCAACAACAGCACCTTCCTCTCGACGCTTTAAGCGTCATCTGGCGCGCCGAAAACGGC
Source organism: Pseudomonas sp. JL3 (assembly GCF_031570575.1). NCBI lineage: Bacteria > Pseudomonadati > Pseudomonadota > Gammaproteobacteria > Pseudomonadales > Pseudomonadaceae > Pseudomonas > Pseudomonas sp. JL3. Next base: position 8,237 of record NZ_JAKWJK010000021.1, on the reverse strand, counting down.
GCGCCAGACCCACCAAGCAAGCGCTTGGCTTGTGAAATCCGAATTTTCAGCCATCCTTGCCGTGCCGACATGTGTCGGACTGGCGAAAGGACTGTTCCAGAGTGGCCGGCAGCTGCAAATCACACTTTAGAGGGATCAAGCACTACTACCTGCTGGCTATAGTCCGCTCAAGGAATTTTTAAGAACGGAGCGCGCGCACAAAACGGGGCGATGCAACTTTGGAGTGACGTCGGAACCGCTTGGCTTCCGGTCACCCACAACGTTTTTAAAAGTACTCAGCCATAACAATAATGCACATGGAGTAGCGTCGATGACATCAGTAAACCAGTTCTGGCGCCGGGCGAAACTGCCCCTGGCGGTCAGTCTCGCCTCTTCGCTCGCCGGGCCTGCATTCGGCGTCAGTTTCAACGTCGGTGAGATCGAAGGTCAATTCGACTCATCCCTGTCGATCGGAGCCAGTTGGTCTACTCAGAGCCCGAACAAGAACCTCATCGGCGTCAATAACGGGGGCCACGGTCTGTCCCAGACGTCCGATGACGGTCACAACAACTTCAAGAGCGGCGAAACCTTCTCGAAAATCTTCAAGGGTATCCACGACCTTGAATTGAAATACGGCGATACCGGTGTCTTCGTCCGGGGTAAATACTGGTACGACTTCGAACTCAAGGATGAAAGCCGCGAGTTCAAGGACATCAGCGACAGCAATCGCAAGGAAGGCGCCAAGTCCGCCGGCGGCCAGATCCTCGACGCCTTCGTCTACCACAACTACGCCATTGCCGATCAGCCGGGTTCCGTGCGTTTGGGCAAGCAGGTCGTGAGCTGGGGTGAAAGTACCTTCATCGGCGGCGGTATCAACTCGATCAACCCGATCGACGTGTCCGCGTTCCGTCGTCCTGGCGCCGAGGTCAAGGAAGGTCTGATCCCGGTCAACATGTTCTACGTGTCCCAGAGCCTGACCGACAATTTGTCGGCCGAAGCCTTCTATCAGCTCGAATGGGACCAGACGGTTGTCGATAACTGCGGCACCTTCTTCTCCCAGCCGGACATCATCGCCGACGGCTGCGACAACAACCTGCGTGTGCTGAACAAGCGTTCGACCATTCCGGCCATCGCATTGGGCCCATTGGCCGCTGCGGGCGTCGACGTCAACGAAGAAGGTGTGCTGGTGCGTCGCGGTCCTGATCGCGATGCGCGGGACAGCGGCCAGTGGGGCGCGTCCTTGAAATACATGTTCGAACCGCTCGATACCGAGTTCGGCGCGTACTTCATGAACTACCACAGCCGGGCGCCGATTTTCAGCGCCACGGGTGCTCCGCAATCGATCTACAACGGCGTGGCAGCTTTGCCAGCGGCGTTCCGCGCGCTGGGGCCGCTGGTGGTCGCCGGTAATTCCGAGTACTTCGTCGAGTACCCGGAAGATATCCGCCTCTACGGCTTGAGCTTCTCCACCACCCTGCCTACCGGTACGGCCTGGAGCGGCGAGATCAGTTACCGTCCGAACGCGCCGGTGCAGCTCAACTCCACCGACATCTTGTTTGCTGGCGTGCGCCCATTGGGCGGTGCCTTGGCCAACGCTTCGCTGCTCCCCGGTGTACCGGGGCAGGATCTGCACGGCTATCGCCGCAAAGAAATCACCCAGTTCCAGACCACTCTGACGCACTTCTTCGATCAGGTCATGGGCGCCAGCCGTCTGACCCTGGTGGGCGAAGTGGGCGTGACCCATGTTGGCGGCCTGGAAAGCAGCTCCGACGTCCGTTACGGCCGTGACCCGGTCTACGGGCCTGGTGAACTGCCGGCTACCGGCGGCCTCAACACCTGCTCGGCGATCCTCAACACCAGCACCATCAACGGTGCCGGTCCGGGCGCTGCTACCAACAACCGCAGCCGCAACTGCGAGGACGAGGGCTTTACCACGTCGATGTCGTGGGGTTATCGCGGTCGCGCCATCTGGGAATACAACGACGTATTCGCCGGTGTGAACCTCAAGCCGAACGTGGCCTGGTCCCACGACGTGAGCGGTTACTCGCCTGGCCCTGGCGGCAACTTCGAGGAAGGTCGTAAAGCGGTGAGCCTGGGTGTCGATGCCGAATACCAGAACACCTACACCGCGAGCCTGGCCTATACCAACTTCTTCGACGGCAAGTACACCACTGTGGATGATCGCGACTTCGTTGCGCTCAGCTTCGGCGTGAACTTCTAAGCACTGTATTTTCAGGACGAACACATTTATGAAAATAACAAAGAGTCTGTTTCACGTTGGCGTTCTGGGGCTTTCGCTGCTGGCAACCGGTGTCATGGCGGCGGTCCCTGCGGCCGAAGCGGACAAGCTGGGCAAGAGCCTGACCCCGATGGGCGCCGAGATGGCGGGCAACGCCGACGGTTCGATCCCGGCCTGGAAACCCATGCCGAAAAACGCCGGTAGTGTGGACAGCAAGGGTTTTCTGTCTGATCCATACGCGAGTGAAAAACCGCTGTTCACCATCACCGCGCAGAACGTCGACCAGTACAAGGACAAGCTCGCACCGGGCCAGTACGCGATGTTCAAGCGCTACCCGGAAACCTTCAAGATGCCGGTCTACCCGTCCCATCGCGGTGCCACCGTGCCGGACGAGGTGTTTGCCTCGATCAAGAAGAACGCCACAAACACTAACCTGGTGTCCGGCGGCAACGGTCTGGAAAACTTCGAAACCGCGATCCCGTTCCCGATTCCGAAAAGCGGCGTTGAAGTCATCTGGAACCATATCACCCGTTATCGCGGCGGCAGTGTGACCCGCCTGATAACCCAGGCGACACCGCAGCCGAACGGCTCGTTCAGCCTCGTGTACTTCGAGGACCAGTTCGTGTTCCGCGACAAGATGAAGGATTACGACCCAAAAAATCCGGGCAACATCCTGTTCTACTTCAAGCAGAAAGTGACCGCGCCGGCACGTCTGGCCGGTGGCGTGCTGCTGGTACACGAAACCCTCGACCAGGTTAAAGAACCGCGTTCGGCGTGGGTCTACAACGCCGGGCAGCGCCGTGTGCGTCGTGCGCCTCAAGTGTCCTATGATGGGCCGGGTACCGCGGCCGATGGCCTGCGTACCTCCGACAACCTGGACATGTACAACGGTGCGCCGGATCGCTATGACTGGAAGCTCGAAGGCAAGAAAGAGATGTACATCGCCTCCGACAGCTACAAGCTCGATTCGCCACAACTGAAGTACGGAGACATCATCAAGGCCGGTCACATCAACCAGGACCTGGCTCGCTATGAACTGCGTCGGGTCTGGCATGTGGTTGCGACCCTGAAGGAAGGTCAGCGTCACATCTACGCCAAACGTGACTTCTACATCGACGAAGACACCTGGCAGGCGGCGGTGGTAGACCACTACGACGGTCGCGGGCAACTGTGGCGCGTCGCCGAGGCTCACTCCCAGAACTACTACGACAAGCAAGTGCCGTGGTACACCCTCGAAACCTTGTACGACCTGCAATCGGGCCGCTATTTGGCCCTGGGCATGAAGAACGAAGAGAAGTCGGCCTATAACTTCGGTTTCACCGCCAGCACCGCCGATTTCACTCCGGCCGCGTTGCGTCAGGAAGGCGTTCGCTAAAAACGTTGTAACCCGAGGCCGCATCCTCGAAAAAACGCCCCGACTGGTTCGGGGCGTTTTTTTGGAAGTTCATTAAGAGCGTCGTAGCAGCTGTCGAGGTCGGTGTGGCTATCCGGTTTACCGACATTTTTGGTTGTAGTCTTTTTGTAGTCATTTGTAGCAATAACCTTCAATAGCTCTTCGTTTACCGCTAGGCTGCGGACATCTGTAACGCCGCCATCAGCCTTTCAAACAAGAGCCGGCCATGACTGATCTGTCCCCACTTCCGGGCCCCGCAAGCGTTGCCGTCGCCACATTGGGCGGGCGCTTTTTCCGGCCACCGCTGCCCGACGGCCATGTGCTGCGGCCGCGTTTGTGCGAGCGCCTGAGCGCCGGCCTTGGTGGCAGGCTGTTGCTGGTCAGTGCGCCGGCGGGGTTCGGCAAGAGTTCATTGGCGGTGGAGTTTTGCCAGGGATTACCGGAGCACTGGCAAAGCCTGTGGCTGGGGTTAAGTCCTCGGGACAGCGATCCCGGCCGCTTTCTTGAACGGCTGCTCGAAGGTCTTCAAGAGTATTTCCCGCAGTTGGGCCGCCAGGCGCTGGGGCTGCTGAAAATGCGCCAGCGTCATCAGCCGTTCGCTTTCGAAGAATGGCTGGACGGTTTGCTCGATGAACTGGCTGTGCACCTTTCACCCGGTAAGCCGCTGCTGTTGGTGCTCGATGACTATCATCTGGCCCAAGGCCCAGTGCTTGATCGCTGTCTGCAGTTTTTTCTCAATCATTTACCCGATGGTCTGCTGGTCATGGTCACCAGCCGGCAACGTCCCGACTGGCACCTGGCACGCCTGCGACTGTCGCGGCAACTGCTCGAGTTGCATGAGCAGGATCTTCGTCTGACCCACGATGAAGCCCTGACCTTGCTCGATCGGCACAGCATTTCATTGCGTGGCGAGGCGCTGGAGAGTTTGATCCAGCGCAGCGAAGGCTGGGTGGCCGGGCTGCGTTTCTGGCTGCTGGCGGCCTCCGAGGCGGGTAGCGAGGGCGCATTGCCCCAATCGCTGTATGGTGGGGAAGGGCTGATTCGCGATTACCTGCTCGAAGAAGTCATCGATTGCCTGCCCGCCGAAGTGCAGTCATTCCTGTACGACACCGCACCTCAAGAGCGCTTTTGCAGCGAGTTGTGTGACGCCGTGCGCGAAGCCCATGACAGTGCAGAGATCTTGCGTTTCCTGCTGGCGCATCAGGTGTTTCTGGTGCCGCTGGACGAACACGGTCACTGGTATCGCTATCATCACCTGTTTTCCGACCTGCTACGCAGCCGACCCACCGCCCAGGCGATGGTGCCGACGGCCAGCCTGCATCTGCGTGCCTGCCGCTGGTTCAATGCCCAAGGGTTACTCGATGAGGCGGTAGAGCAGGCGTTGCGTGCCGGGCATCTGGACGTTGCAGCAAATTTGGTACAAAACCTCTCTGAAGAACAGCTGCTGGCCGAGCAGAACGTCGGCATGTTGCTGCGCTGGAAAATGGACTTGCCCGACAGCCTGCTGATCAGCACGCCACGGCTGATCGTGCTCTACAGCTGGGCGTTGGGTCTGGCCTGCCAACTGGACGCCGCCGAGGAACTGGCCAGCCACTTGAGCCGCTTCCTGCCAGCTCCGTCGGCCACCGCGCAAAAATCCATGCTGGCGCAATGGCTGGCCCTGAGCGGCATCATTGCCCGGGGCCGAGGCAATCGCGAGCTGACATTGCGCTATTGCACCGAAGCGCTGGAGAGCCTGCCGGCCAAACGCTATGGGCAGCGTCTGATGTGCCTCTCGACATTGTCGAATCTGGCCATTGCCGACAGTGACCTCTGGCGTGCCCGGGGGCTGAATCGTGAGTCCCTTGAACTGGCACAACGAGTCGGCAATCCGTTGTTCGAGGCATTGGCCCATTACGACCGCGCCCGCGTACTGCAGGCGCGCGGTGAGATTCTTCGTTCGCTGGACGAAGTCCGCCAGGGATTGCAGCGTCTGCAAGGCTTATCCCCGCAACGGCTTTATGCGGTGCGCGCACGGCTGACCTTATACGAGGGATTTTTGCTGGCGCTGCGCTTGCAACCCCAGGCCGCGCGGGCACGTTTGCTCGCGGGTTTGGCCGAAGCGCGGGCCTGTCGCGACATCAGTGTGCTGATCGGCCACTGCGTGATTGCACGTCTGGAGGGCAGCAGCGGTGAGTTCGCCAAAGCCTTCGCTGAACTCGCCGAGGCAGAGCGGCTGATGCACATCTGGGACGTCCCGCCGATTTATTACCTGGCGATGATCACCCTGGTCAAATGCGAACTCTGGCTGGCCCAGGGCCGCACCGACCTGGCCGATGCCTGGCTCGCGCGATTGGGCCAGACCTACAACGGCGAGCACCCGGCGGCCCCCCCGGAATTCCATCCGCAACTGCCACTGCACATTGAACTGCAACAGGCGGTGCTGGACGTGATGAAAGGCCAGCCCATGCTCGCCGAAGCGCGCTTGAATACGTTGCATGAACACGGTCAACACAGCGGTCGGCAGATGCTCAGCGTGATGGCGCTGAGTCAGAAAATCATGCTGTTGCTGGCGGGCGGGCGCGAAGCCGAGGCCCGCAAGGCATTGACCCAGGCTTTGGAAGCGGCTTCCGGTGGCGTCCTGCAACCGTTTGACCCATTGTTGACCGAACACCCGGACTGGCTGCGCGGGCAACTTCAACTCTGTGCGCCGACGGCCGTTTCGCAGAGTCTCTCGGAAAAGCTTCCGGCTCTGGTCTCCCGCCCGATGCCGGAGGCGTCGCCTGCTGCGGAACAACTCAGTACGCGTGAAATGGCCGTTCTGCGACTGATCGCGCAGGGGTGTTCGAACCAGGAAATCAGTGATCAGTTGTTTATTTCGCTGCACACGGTGAAAACCCATGCCAGTCATATCAACAGTAAGTTGGGGGTTGAGCGCAGGACCCAGGCGGTGGCGAGGGCGAAGGAGTTGGGGGTGTTGGGGTAACGCATTTTACGATGCACATGGAGTAAATGGATCAGGGCAATTCTGTGCCAAAATTGGCCATTCCTGTTTTCCGAGCGTGCCCTGATGTCCCAGCAACCCACCCTCATCCGCGAAACCTTCCCCGTCGGGCCGTTGCAGTGCAACTGCACAATTATTGGCGACCCGATCACCAAAAAAGCCATCGTCGTCGACCCGGGCGGCAATCACGAACTGATCCTCGCGCGCCTCGATGCGTTGGGCCTGAAGGTGGTCAGCATCATTCACACTCACGCGCACCTTGATCACTTTCTGGCTTCCGGGCAGCTCAAGGAAAAAACTGGCGCGACGCTGCACCTGCATAAAGAAGATCAATTCCTCTGGGACAACCTGGAAATGCAGTGCCAGATGTTCGGTGTGCCTTACACCCCCGTGCCATCGCCAGATCGCTGGTTGGCCGACGATGAAGAGCTGGCTTGCGGTTGTGGCGTGGCGTTGCACACGCCGGGTCATACACCGGGTTCCATGAGCTTTTGGTTTTCAGAGGCTAAGCTGCTGATAGCCGGCGATACGCTGTTCAAGCGTGGGGTAGGGCGCACGGATTTATGGGGAGGCGATCAGGCGACTCTCGTGCGTTCGATCAAGCAACGGTTGTATACCCTCGACGAAGAGGCGACGGTGGTGACCGGTCATGGTCCGGATACGTGTCTGGGCGATGAAATGCGCGGTAACCCCTTTGTACGAGCCTGAAGATGCAGTTGTGAAAGGCACGACGGAATTTTTGGCGTTGGCCATGATCCAACGCCCGCAAAGGTTCATTGCTTAAGTCCGCTGCACCACAGAATGCAAAAAAGTAGGAGCTCTCCATGTTCACCTCGCGTCGTTTGATTATTGTCGCTACTGCTGTGGCTTTGTTGTCCGGTTGCGCATCGCAGAACCCTTATGACAATCAGGGTCAGGCTGATGGCGGCTCTACGGGCATGAGCAAAACCGCCAAATACGGTGGCCTCGGCGCCTTGGCCGGTGCACTGGCCGGTGCCGCCATCGGTCACGATAACCGTGGCAAGGGCGCGCTGATTGGCGCCGCCGTAGTGGGGGCTTCCGCCGCCGGTTATGGTTACTACGCCGACCAGCAGGAGAAAAAGCTGCGGGCCAGCATGGCCAACACTGGGGTTGAAGTGCAGCGTCAGGGCGATCAGATCAAGCTGATCATGCCGGGCAACATCACCTTCGCCACCGATTCGGCGAACATCGCGTCGAGTTTCTACCAGCCGCTGAACAACCTGGCGGCCTCGCTCAAGGAGTTCAACCAGAACCAGATCGAGATCGTCGGCTACACCGACAGCACCGGCAGCCGTCAGCACAACATGGACCTGTCCCAGCGTCGTGCCCAGAGTGTGGCGACTTACCTGACCTCCCAGGGTGTCAGCGGCGCCAACCTGTCGGCGCGCGGTGCCGGGCCGGATAACCCGATTGCCAGCAATGGTGATGTGAATGGCCGGGCTCAGAACCGCCGTGTCGAGGTCAACCTGAAGGCGATTCCGGGCCAGCAATATGGCGGTCAGCAACAGCCAGGCACTGTTCAGCAGTACCCATAAGCAGCTGATCTCTCCCTGAAATGAAAATGCCCGATCCTTAAATGATCGGGCATTAATGAGATGGTCACCCCCACACCCTGCGAGGGC
>NZ_JAKWJK010000020.1:0-95175 GCF_031570575.1 Pseudomonas sp. JL3 | reverse complement strand
AAACCCCTATCTGCGTATGCAGGTAGGGGTTTTGTTTTGCCTGGAGGAAAGTGCCGTGGTAGCTATTTTGGGTAACAGCTGCATTGTTCATGAAGTTTCGGGAGAACGGGGGCTAAAGTAGCCACGCCGTTTTTGGAATGGTGCAGCCCTTTTTCACGGGCTGATTTCAAGCCCATGGATCGGCACCTCCTCTACAGTCAAAGAGTTGCCGCAGAAATGCCTGAACCGATACCAATCAAGGACCACGAAAAAGAGACGCGCCTGGTCAACAAAAGACTGATGGCCTGCGCCTTGTTCGTCGTCGCTATTACCTGTGCGCTGGTGGTGCGGCTGTATGTTCTGCAGGTGGTCGAATACGACTACCACTCGACGATCTCCGAAAACAACCGTGTACACGTATTGCCGATTGCCCCCACCCGCGGGTTGATTTATGACCGCAACGGTGTGCTTCTGGCGGATAACCGGCCCAGTTACAACCTGACCATCACCCGCGAACGCGCCTCCGATGTCAAAGAAGAGTTGGATGATGTAGTCAACCTCCTGCACTTGCCGGCTGAAGACCGCACGCTGTTCGACAAGGCGATGAAGCAGGCTCGACATCCCTTCGTGCCCGTCACCTTGTTCTATGAACTCAGCGAAGAACAGATCGCGGTGTTGGCAGTCAACGAATTCCGTTTGCCAGGGATCGACGTAGAGCCACAGTTCGTTCGCCACTACCCGATGGGCACACACTTCGCACACTCGATCGGCTACGTCGGCCGCATCAACGAAAAAGAATCCAAGGCTCTGGATACGGTGGAATACCGTGGCACCCAATCCATTGGCAAGACCGGCATCGAGAAATTCTACGAGTCCGAGTTACACGGCCATGTGGGTTATAAAGAAGTCGAGACCAACGCTCAGGGCCGCGTGCTGCGAGTGCTCAAACACATCGACCCGGTCCCCGGTAAAAACATCGTACTGAGCCTCGACGTCAAACTTCAGGAAGCAGCCGAGGAGGCGTTGGGTGATCGCCGTGGCTCGGTGGTTGCTCTCGACCCGTCGACCGGTGAAGTGTTGGCCATGGTCAGTAAGCCAAGCTTCGACCCGAACATGTTCGTGACAGGCATCAGCTTCAAGGAATACGCGGCGCTGCACGATTCTATCGACCGGCCGCTGTTCAATCGTGTGCTGCGTGGGCTCTACGCGCCGGGCTCGACCATCAAGCCGGAAGTAGCTATTGCCGGCCTCGACGCCGGGGTGGTCACTGCGCAGACTCGCGTCTTCGATCCGGGTTATTACCAGCTACCGGATTTCGATCATAAATACCGTAGCTGGAACCACAGCGGCGATGGTTGGGTGGACATGGACGCGGCGATCATGCGCTCCAACGACACCTATTTCTACGACCTGGCGCACAAGCTGGGTATCGATCGCCTGCATGACTACATGGCCATGTTCGGTCTCGGCGAGAAAGTCTCGCTGGACATGTTCGAAGAGTCTGCGGGGTTGATGCCATCCCAGGCCTGGAAACGCGCTACACGCCGTCAGTCGTGGTTCCCCGGCGAGACAGTGATCCTCGGTATCGGTCAGGGCTACATGCAGGTCACGCCCCTGCAGCTGGCCCAAGCCACCGCGCTGATCGCCAACAAAGGTGTGTGGAACCGACCACACCTGGCCAAAACAGTGGATGGCCTAGCGCCGGTGGACGAGCATCCGAAGCCGAACATCCTGCTCAAGGACCCGCATGACTGGGAGCAGGTCAATCACGGCATGCAGATGGTGATGCACGATGCTCACGGGATCGCCCGAGCGGCAGCGGCGGGGGCTCAGTACCGCATTGCCGGCAAGAGCGGGACCGCGCAAGTGGTGGCGATCAAGCAGGGTGAACGCTACAACCGGGCGAAAACTCCGGAGCGCAACCGTGACAATGCCTTGTTCGTCGGTTTCGCCCCGGCCGAACATCCGAAAATTGTCATCTCGGTCATGATCGAAAACGGCGAGGCCGGAGGTCGCGTCGCCGGTCCCGTAGTACGGAAAATCATGGACGCCTGGTTGCTCGATCAGGATGGTCACCTGAAGCCTCAATACGCCGTGCCGAGCAAAGCACCGGGCGATTCTCACGTCTAACCATGAAAGCTTCACAGTACAGGCTCACGAATACCAAGCATGTGCTGGAAGCTTCCAGAAAATACGGTCCACGACATCGGATTTCACACGAACCCGTAAATTTTTTGGCTTTTTAGCGCGTCAGAACGAAACCATCTGCAGAATGTTGCGTCAGCTATTGCAGCTTGAGACAAGCACAGATACCCCCGCTCGGAACATTTCATCGCCCGCCGATTGACGACGTTCGAGCGCAAGCGCGAAATGATTGTTCACCGATTGCCAGTCAGAGGGTAAAAAATGGCAAGCATAATGGTCCTGGCGGGGGACTTTCTGCAGGGTGATGGAGAGTACAGAGACGGCGTTTTTACGCTCAGGACGTCGATTCACCCGTGGCCCGGCATCACCCTCCCGCTTTCATCGTTCAAGCGCATAGAAGTGGCCAATGAGGATTCGATCAACAACATTAAGGGTGCTATCGGCTTCGGCGTGGCGGGTGCCATGTTGCTGGGACCGATCGGCGCAATTGCCGGTTTCATGTTGGCGGGCAAGGAAACCGAAGTGACCTTTCTGGCTACACTCAAGGATGGCCGAAGGTTCCTGGCGGCTGTAGATAGCGCCACATTTGAAGAAATTTCCCGAAAAATTCCGTCATAAGCCGACGACGGACTTGCGCCGCACCACCGTCGTGGTGCGGCGCGCACCGGTTCAGCTGAAAAACTTCGGATGTTGGCCTTTGTGAGCTGCGATTTCTTGCCGCATATCAGCCAGCAGCGATGCGATCGCGTGGGGGCTGTCCAATGTCCATACCGGAACATGGGTGGCCACCAGATCCACTTTGCCAGTCATGCAATCGCAAACACGAATCGTCATGGACTGGTCCGCTTCCAGGCTGCAAGTGCAGACGGCGGGCAGAAAACTGTGCTCAATGATGTTTTGAATTTCCAGGGTCGAAAGGAACATCGCTACCTCCCTCACGCCAGATGTGTGGCCGGGCAAATGCTCCGTCATTCACCCTTAGCCCAAAAATTTTAATCCTGAATAGAGGGTGTCTCAAGACCGTAACAGGTCTCGTCGTCTCATCGGCTGTCGCGACTCGCGACAAAACCACATCAAGCCCCAGGCACCGGACAACTCAAATCCCCTTCCTGACACTTCAAGTAAGTCTTGAAAGCCTCGACCCGCGCCTTCGTCAGCTCGGTGATGCAGTTGCTGTAGATCAGCGGATACACACTGCCACCCGCCACCCCGGACGCCGAAAACTTGCACTCGGCATCGCGAAATGCAATCCACGAGCGTTGAGCGCCGACCAACAGCTTTTTGGTATCGGGGCTGTCCTTCAATCGCGCTGTGATTTGCTGGTAAAGCGCATTCAGCTCTTTGTCGGTCGTCTTGTTCTGCTGCGCCGCGCACTGATTCATCGTCGTCTGGTCAGTGGCATTGTCGCAGTCGATGGCATGCGCAATAGGAGTGAACAGCAGCGGCGTCAGCGCAAGGAGAAAACGTGGGGGCATGGTGGGCTCGCGGTGGTGATGGAAAGTTGGGGGGCAGTGTAGCGGGGCTCCGCCAGCCAACAAATCAGAGTCTGACGTAGCCCTTATGGTGTATCCGGAAAACTATGTCTGCCACTCCGGACATCTCTCATTCGATTCATATTCAAGCCAGGACACGTCATGGGAAGTCCAGATATGAGCCTGAGGCGTCGTTTTCGGATCATCGTCGAGAGTCGCCACGCGAACGATTACATGGGCTTGGGCCAAGCGTTCTGCCATCAGATGCGATCCGCAGATCGAACAGAAATGCCGAAGCTTGCCCGGCGACGACTCATAGGTGCTTAGCCGATTCTGTCCTTTTATCCAGTGAAAATGCTCACGCATGACCCCGGCCGTCGAGGCGAATGCTGCTGCATGTGCCTTGCGGCAGGTGTGGCAGTGGCAGTGACTGATGGGCATGTCAAGGCTATCAAGTTCGTATTCGATGGCTTTGCACAAGCAGCTGCCATGCAAATTATTCATGGGGCTTTCCTGGTTGTGTGGCTGAGATGTCGGCAGCGGCGGCGGCCCGAAGCAGGGCGTCAGCCGTGGTCTCGACATCTTCGCGCATGTGCAACTTCGCCAGCCAGCCTTCAGGGATGGCCTGTACACCGTAGTGAGCCCCGGCCAACTGGCCGACGATGGCGGCAGTGGTATCGGCGTCGTCGCCCAGGTTCGCGGCTTCGAGGATGGCGGCTTCAAAACTGTCAGTGTGGTGAAAGCACCACAAGGCCGCTTCCAGTGATGCAACGCAGTAACCGGTACCGCGAATATCGTCTTTGGATTTTCCGAGGTAATCGCCTCGTGCGATGCTCGCGACCTTCGGTTCCACGAACGTCGTCTCTGGCAGGCTCTGCAAATCCGGCTTGGGCGCGCCTTGCAATGCCTTGCGGATCAGATCGGCAAGCAACTGACAGCATTCAAGCGCCTCTGGTGCCGCGTGGGTAGTGCGCGAGCTGTCTGCGGAAAAGGTTCTGATCCGGTCGGAATCGGGAAAGTAGTACAACACTATTGGCGCTAACCGCATCAGCGAGCCGTTGCCGGCCGTGTAGGGATCGGTGGATCCAGCGAATGGTTGACCGGTTTCCTGATAACGAGCCAGCGCTTCGCGTACGGTCATGCCGATGTCGAAGCATACGCCGGTCGAACTCAGGTAACCCCATTGCCACCAGTTGAGATAACGGCCCATTTGGTCGGCCGCATCAAAACCTTTTTTGTTCAGCAGGCTTTCTGCCAGGCAAAGTGCCATGGAAGTGTCATCGGTCCATTGCCCTGGCTTCAGATTGAAAGGGCCGCCCCCAACCATATCGGTCAGAGGGGTAAACGAGCCGCGCGGCTGAAATTCGGCACGGGTTCCAACGGCATCCCCACAAGCAAGCCCCAGCAGGGTTGCGCGATAACGTTCCGTGAGTGAAGGCTGCATGAATTTTCCTTGTAAGGGGGCACCTTGCTGCAAACGTTAGCAGTTTCAGCCCGCTGACTCCCCCCTTCAAACCAGAACTTATGGCCAAAACTGAGGCCGAATATTTCAGGTACGGGTGATTGCCGCACCCGTTTGATACAACTTTAAGGTTGGTCTTATGGGCTTTACAGGCCTACTGTTCAATACAGGAGATGACTTATGAACCCAGCATCAGATCGCATCGAAAGGAAAATCCTGCTTAAGGTGCCGCGCTCGCAGGTGTGGCGTGTGCTGGCCAATGCCGAAGCCTTTGGGCAATGGTTCGGCGTGGCACTCGAAGGTAAGCGCTTTGTCGCTGGCGAGTGGACCCAGGGGCAGATTACTTATCCTGGTTATGAGCACTTGTTGTGGAATGTACTGGTGGAGCGGGTCGAGCCGGAGCGGGTGTTTTCTTTTCGCTGGCACCCGTATGCAGTCGAACCCGATACCGATTACTCCCAGGAGCCCACCACACTGGTGAAGTTCGAACTTCAGGATATGGACGAAGGCACGTTGTTGACGGTCGTCGAGTCCGGTTTCGATCACATCCCTCAGTCACGCAGGCTCAAGGCGTTCCGCATGGACAGCCGGGGTTGGGATGAACAGATGAGCAATATCGAAAAATTTCTGGTAGACACCAAGGACCACGAGCGTCAGGGCGGCTGACAGCTGCAGGCCACGTAACTCGTGGCTTCAGTGCATAATGACGGGCTCGGCTAAGGGTTTTCGGAAGGGCGGCTATAGCGAATGTCTTACACGCGGTAGTAGCTATGTCGTCTACTGGAGATTGGATCCCAAGCGTAATCTAGCCTCATCAACTGAAGCACAGGAAGTGCTCCAGGGTCACGGACGATCGACCATAGCAAGGATTGCTGCCGACAGGGAGTCGATATGGTCTTGGGAAAAACCCGCTTCGGCGGGTTTTTTTTCGTCCGCAGAAAACAGCAGCTGCTACAAGGGCAGTTTCAAGCGTTGAATGGTCAATGGCTTACACGTAGTCGATGGTATGTCGTCTTTTGATGCTTCACAGATGCGTCTAATCTGGATCCATCAACTGAAGCACAGGAAGTGCTCAGGATCACGGATGATCGACCATATGCCAGGATGGCTGCCGACAGGATGTCGCAATGGTCTTGAGAAACCCGCTTAGGCGGGTTTTTTTTTACCTTTGATTTGCCTGATTCTGTCTGCGTGAACCGCTAGATCGCCTGAGCGCGTAGTCGGGCGATGTCCTTGCTCGGCGAGGCGCCAAACAGACGGCTGTATTCACGGCTGAATTGCGAAGGGCTTTCATAGCCCATTTTGTAGCCGACTGACGAAACGTCGCTGTTCTCCGACAACAGCAGCCGCCGCGCTTCCTGCAAGCGCAATTGCTTCTGGTATTGCAATGGGCTCATGGCGGTCACCGATTTGAAGCGGTGATGCAGCGCCGAGGTACTGAGATTGATCATCTGCGCCAGGTTTTCGATGCTCAGGGGCTCGGCGTAATGGCTGTTCAGCCATTCGATAGCACGGCTGATGCGGTGGGTCTGGGTGTCGGGGATGGCGATTTCATGCAAGCGTTGACCCTGCTCGCCGCGCAATAACCGATAGAAAATTTCCTGTTGCGCCAGTGGTGCCAGGGTTGCGATGTCGTCCGGTGTTCCCAGCAACCTCAGTAGCCGCAACACGGCATCTAGTAAGGGGGCGTCGATCCGGTCCAGAAACAGCCCACGTCCAGTATTCCTCACGCCAGGCACCCCAATCGGGCTGACGTCGGCGATCAAACGGCAGATCTGCGCCGGGTCGATGTCCAGACGCAGACACAGATAAGGCCGATCCGCGCTGGCCTCGATCACTTTGCCGGCCAAGGGCAGGGTGACCGACACCACCAGGTAATTGAGCGGGTCGTAGATGTAGCTTTCAGCGGCCAGGCGTACTTCCTTGCGTCCCTCGACAATCACGCACAGTCCCGGTTTGTGCACCGTGTGCAGATCTTCAGTGGGATGGTCGCTGCGGATCAGGTGCAAGTCCTTGACCGGCGTGGCGTGAACGCCGTATTCCGGGGCAAAGCGCTTCATCAGGCTCACCAGTTCGGCGCGCCGAACGTCGACGCCGTCCTGGGCGTTCGCGGAAATAGAAGTCGTCATGCTGAACAATCTCCTGGGCCGATGGTTGAATCGGGCTAGTAAAACCGATTGCGCGCGTGTCGACCAGCCTCGGTTTCGCTGCTACAGGATCGTGCAAGAACCCAGGAGAAACCGGCTAACGAAACCCATCGAAGCGTCCCTAATCTGGACCTGTCGCAACGTCCCCATCCGGGATGTTCCAGCTTCCAGATAAGGAAAAAGTCATGTCCAACATTCAAGGCAAAGTGGTTGTCATTACCGGTGCCAGCAGTGGAATCGGCGAAGCCAGTGCACGTCTTTTGGCCAGTCAGGGCGCCCATGTGGTTCTCGGTGCCCGGCGCGTCGATCGCCTGGAAACACTGGTTGCAGAACTCAACGCGGCCGACCAGAGCGCAGCGTTCAGGGCGGTGGACGTCACCCGCCGCGATGATGTGCAGGCCTTCATCGATTTCGCCGTCGAACGCTTTGGCCGGGTCGATGTAATCGTCAACAACGCCGGAGTCATGCCCCTGTCGAAACTCGAGGCGCTGAAGGTCGAGGAGTGGGACCGGATGATCGACGTCAACATCCGTGGCGTCCTTCACGGCATCGCTGCCGGGTTGCCATTGATGCAGCGTCAGCGCTGCGGCCAGTTCATCAACATTGCCTCCATCGGTGCCTACACCGTCAGCCCGACCGCCGCCGTGTATTGCGCCACCAAATTCGCCGTGCGGGCGATTTCCGAAGGCTTGCGCCAGGAGGTCGGTGGCGATGTGCGAGTCACGGTGATTTCCCCCGGCGTGACCGAATCCGAGCTGGCCGAGAGCATTTCCGATGCCGGTGGCCGCGCCGAAATGCGTGAATTCCGCAAGATTGCCATTCCTGCCGAGGCTATCGCCCGGGCCATTGCCTACGCCATCGATCAGCCGGCCGATGTGGATGTCAGCGAATTGATCGTGCGGCCGACGGCCAGTCCGTTCTGAATCGTCACCTGTCGAAGTCGGGAGAGCTGAAATGACTAAAACATCAGGCAATCAAGACAAATACGTCGGGCTATGGGTCACCGCTGACGGCGTGATCCGCCACCAACTGCTGCCCGGCGGCCGCTACGACGAAGCGCGCGGCCGGCGGGAAAGCGCTTATCTGGGGCGCTATTGGCTGGAGGGTGACCACATCGAATACGTCGACGACACCGGTTTCACGGCTGATGGCGACTTTCGCGACGGGGTGCTCTATCACGCCGGGATGGTGCTGTACCGCCGGCCGGAATGACGCGTCATCGTTTTTATCGAGCAAGTCATGCACTGAAACAGAGGAACCTACTCATGAAAAACTCTCCTAAAATCTGGTTTATCACCGGCGCCTCCAAGGGCCTCGGCTTGGCCCTCGCGCAACAGGTGTTGGCCTTGGGGGATCGCGTCGCCGCCACCTCCCGTAACCTCGGGGAGCTGCAGGCCGCCAGCGAGCGCTTTCTGCCATTGCAAGTCGACTTGATGAATGAATCCAGCGTGGCCAGCGCTATCGCAAGCACCGTTGAAGTCTTCGGCAGCCTTGATGTCGTCGTCAACTGCGCCGGTTACGGCCAGCAGGGCACCTTCGAAGCGCTGTCGGACAGCGAATTGCGGCGCAATTTCGATGTGAATCTGTTTGCGCCGCTCAATGTATTGCGTCACGCCTTGCCGCAGTTGCGGGCGCAGCGCAGTGGGCACGTGATCAATATCTCGTCGATCGTTGGCTTCGATGGCGGTTATGCCGGTTGGGGCAGTTACGTGGCGAGCAAATTCGCCCTAGGTGGCGTGACCGAAGCGCTGGCGGCAGAAGCTCAGGAGTTGGGAATCAAGGCCACCGTGGTTTATCCGGGACCGGTGCGTACGGGATTCCTGTCCAGCGCGTCGCTGGCCGTTGCCGAGCGCAGGATCGATGATTACACCGCCGCGCAAGCCTCACTGGACCTGCACCAGAACACCCTTGATGGTCAGCAGGCCGGCGACCCGGACAAGATTGCCTTGGCAATCATCCAGGCGGCCAACGTCAGCGAGCCACCGCTGCACTTGTTCATGGGCCAGATTGCGGTTGACCTGGCGCAACAGAAAATCGCACAGGTGCAGCAGGACTTGAACCAGTGGAAAGCCACATCGCTGGCGACGGATTTTCCGGCCTGAGTACTGGCTGCGGGGGCGATGGCTCCCGCAGCCATTTTTTTTACTGACGGTCGAGTTTCGCCGCTGCGCGTTCGGTGATTTCCGAGCGCAATTTCAACGATCCGGCAGCGCGCTTTCGGGCTTCATCCAGCACGCTGACCGGCGCTGTCTCGGGACTGCCCGAAGCAAAGGGCGGTGCTGGGGCATATTCCAGCTGCAACTGCACCAGTTGCGCCGTGTCCTTATCGAACAATTCAGCAGCCAGGCTCAGGGCAAAATCGATCCCCGCGGTGATCCCGCCACCGGTCAGCAAATTGCCGTCGCGTACCACTCGATCCTTCACCGGGATCGCTCCTAAAACCCCGAGTAATTCGTGATACGCCCAGTGAGTGGTGGCGCGTTTGCCTTTGAGCAACCCCGCCGCGCCAAGCACCAGCGCACCGGTGCAAACCGAAGTGACATACTTCGCGTTAGCGGCCTGCACCTTGATGAAGTCTAGAGTTTCATCATCCTCCATCAACGGCCCGACGCCGCTGCCGCCGGGAATGCAGATCACGTCCAGTGGCGGGCAATCGTCGAAGGTGATGGTCGGTTTCAGCACCAGCCCGGTGCTTGCGGTGATCGGGACCAGGTCCTTCCAGATCAGGTGCACCTTCACGTCCGGCAGCGAGGCCAGCACGTCATAAGGGCCGGTCAGGTCCAGTTGTTGAACCTGTGGAAACAACAGAAAACCGATCTGCAACGTCATGGCGTTTTTTCTCCTGATTGGGGTGGACGGCTTCACTGTAGGCTCGTAGGATCTGGCGCATACGCCAATAACCCCACGAATTACGCCAAACATGCCAAACAACCCGAAAACCATTCATGTGCTGGCCTTTGCCAATGTGCAATTGCTCGACGTCACCGGGCCGTTGCAGGTGTTCGCCTCGGCCAACGACATTGCTCGCCAGCAAGGTTTGCCGCCACCCTATGCGCCGTCGGTGATTGCCAGTGGTGGCGGGGCGGTGATGTCGTCGGCGGGGTTGGCGTTGTTGGCCGAGCCGCTGCCGGATCAGGGCAGTGACACCTTGATCATTGCCGGTGGCTGGGGCGTTTACGCGGCGGCGAAAGACGAGCCGCTGGTGGCCTGGGTGCGTGAGCACGCGACGGGGTGTCGGCGGGTGTCGTCGGTGTGTACCGGGGCGTTTTTGCTGGCGGCCAGCGGTTGGCTCGATGGCCGGCGGGTGGTCACGCACTGGAGCCGTTGCGAGCAATTGGCGCACCAGCATCCCAAACTCCAGGTCGAACCCAACCCTATTTTCATCAACGACGGCCCGGTCTGGACCTCGGCCGGGGTCACTGCGGGCATCGACCTGGCCCTGGCGATGGTCGAGGAAGACCTCGGCCGAACCATGGCCCTGGACGTCGCCCGGCAACTGGTGGTGTTTCTCAAGCGTCCGGGGGGCCAGTCACAGTTCAGCGTGACCCTGTCTTTACAGAAAGAAGGTAATCGTTTCGACGAACTTCATGCCTGGATCAGCGAAAACCTCACCAAGGACCTCGGCATCCCGACCTTGGCCTTGCAGGCCGGGATGAGCGAGCGCAGCTTCGTACGTCATTACCGCGCCGACACCGGCCAGACCCCGGCGCGGGCCATCGAACTGATTCGGGTCGAGACTGCACGACGGCTACTGAGCGACACCGGCGTACCGATCAAACGGGTCGCGGTGCAGTGCGGGTTTGGCAGCGAAGAGACCTTGCGCCGCAGTTTTTTGCGGGCCATGGGCGTGACACCGCAAGCCTATCGCGAGCGGTTTTCCGTCAGCCCTTCAGCAGATCCAGTAATGCCTTGAGCGTCGCTTCGGGCGCTTCCTCGGGAATGTTATGGCCGACGCCCGTCAGCACTCGGCGTTCATAAGGGCCGGTCAACGGCTGATTCAGATTGACCTGAGGTCTTGCTTCTCAGGCTTCCACGTCCGCCACCTGGTTGAAATACTTCGACCGATCCGGCGTAAATGTCACGACCATTTTGGTCCGGGAACAGGTCAGTGCCCGTTCCGCGCTCAGATCAATATCCAGATCTTCCCCGCGCAACCCCTGCCATTGGGCAAGGTATTTCAGACTTCCGTATTTTTCGAGTTTCTTCAGGCTGCGGCTGACGCCACCTTTCCAGCCCAGCACCGGGAGTTCGCCGATGAGGCATTGGTGGGCGAGGTCGGGGAAGCGGGCGGCGCGTTGACGGCCGATTTCCCAGCATTTGATCAAGCCTTTGTCGGGGCCTTCCCACAATTCAATCCTGTTCAGGCCCGATCGGAGTGGGGTATCAATGCTGCGATGGATGCGCTGGGTCATTCTGGTTCCTTGAATTCGGGTTTTGTTGGACAGCTCCGCTGTGCCCGTTGAGCGTGGATGGTAGGGATGGATGCAGGTGCTGGCAACAAGGTATTTCCGGATGTAGGAAAGAGTTACCGCGTGTTGATTGGGCAGGTTTGTTTGGTGTTTGTAGGCGTTTGGCCTACACGATCCTGTGGCGAGGGGGCAAGTTCCCTCGCCACAGGTCGTCAGTAGTGTCAGGCGGAGGGTGTTTAAGTTCATTGCTTGTAAGCTTGGATCCTACAAAAAGCGTCGTAAAAGGGGACATTTCCGACGAGTTTTGGCGGTTGTAGGTTAGGAAAGGGAGCCGATAGGCTTTGGGGGTCGTTGCAAATTCAGCGACCGGGTTTGGTCACCCGTGCAATGTCAGGCGTGCAAGCGCCAACGTGAGCATGTCGGCGCTTTTTCTTGTGCTTGTCGGTATGCTTCGCGGTGGGCTGTGCGCGGGGCACTTTCGAGTGCGCCGGGTGCCTGACTTCCCGGTTGACCAACCTGCGTACCGCCCACCACCCATCGTTTGGTCACGACGGTGGTGAGCTTCATGAATGTCAGGAGTTATACCATGGTAAAAGACAGTCCCAATCCCCCCGAAACCGACGACGTTNCTGCGTACCGCCCACCACCCATCGTTTGGTCACGACGGTGGTGAGCTTCATGAATGTCAGGAGTTATACCATGGTAAAAGACAGTCCCAATCCCCCCGAAACCGACGACGTTTCCCCCTACGAATCCCTCGATTCGAAAAAACTCCACGACGCCGCCGAACGCGCGCTCGACCACTACCTCAAACCTACCCCGAAAAAAACCGAAGGCCGTAAGCCAAGCAGGATGTTTCTGGTTGCGCCGGATATGGATAACGAAAGTCTGCTGGCCCATGTCTGCGAATCACTGGCCTCGGCCAGTGTAATGACCAGCGACATTGCCGCGTATGTCGACGCCCCGCAGCGGCATACGCTCCTGGCGATTCAGCAGGTGATCATGCTGGCCGAGCTGGCGGTGAACCGGGTGCTGGATAACGTCGACGTACCGAAGCCTGCGCCACACAGCTGATCCATTGTGGGAACGGGCTTGCTCGCGAAGGCGTCGTGACATTCACCATTGATGTTGTCTGACACACCGCCATCGCGGGCAAGCCCGCTCCCACAGGTTTTGTGAACGCCACAGATCAATGTGGGAGCGGGCTTGCCCGCGATGGCGGCGCCTCGGTCTCAAGGCTGCCAGACGTTTTTCTCCCCGCTCAGCTTCCTGTTCAGAAAGCTCGCCGCGCTGATCAGCGCCAGATGCGTCAATGCTTGCGGAGTGTTGCCCAGGTGTCGGGCGTGGCTGTCGAACTCTTCGGCGTACAACCCCAACGGGTTGGCATACTTCAGCAATTGCTCGAACTCCAGATGCGCCTTTTCTACCTGACCGGCCCGGGCCAGGCATTCGACGTACCAGAACGAGCAGGCGGCGAAGGCGCCTTCGGTGCCGGGCAGGCCGTCGATCTGGCTGTCGTCGTTGCGGTAGCGGTAGACCATGCCCGCGCGCACCAGGTTTTTCTCGATGGCTTCAAGGGTCGCAATCCAGCGCGGATCCTTGGCGCTGACGAAGCGCACCAGCGGCATCAGCAGCATCGAACCATCGAGGCCAGTGCCGCCGATGTGCTGGACGAAATGCCCGCGTTCTTCGTTCCAGAAGTTGCTCCAGATATCGCTGTAGATCGCTTGACGAGTCTGGTCCCAACGGGCGAACGGGGCGGGCAGCGAGCGTTTGGAGGCTAGCCGGATGGCCCGATCCAGCGCCACCCAGCACATCAATCGCGAGTGCAGGAAATCATACCGCTCGCCGCGCATTTCCCAGATGCCGACGTCTTTTTGCTGCCAGGTTTCGCAGACCTGATCGACCACTTCCACGGTGTGTTTCCAGCCTTCGTGGGAGATCGCCTCACCGTACTTGTTGACCAGGTACACCGCGTCCAACAACTCGCCGAAGATGTCGAGCTGGATTTGCTCGTAGGCCTGATTGCCGATGCGTACCGGCGTCGCGCCGCCATGGCCGGACAAGTGCGCCAGTTCGACTTCCGGCAACTCCTGGCGGCCGTCGATGGCATACAGAATATTGAGTTTCATCGGCTTGCCGCGGCAATCACTGACCCTGCCACGCAGCCAGCGCATATAAGCATTGGCTTCCTCGACGAAGCCCAGGCGCATGAAGGCATAGACGGTAAACGAGGCATCGCGGATCCAGGTGTAGCGGTAGTCCCAGTTGCGTGCGCCGCCGGGTGTTTCCGGCAGGCCGAAGGTGGCGGCGGCGAGGATGGCGCCGTGTTTGCGCGAGGTCAGCAGTTTCAGCGCCAGGGCCGAGCGATTGACCATTTCCCGCCAGCGCCCGCGGTAATTGGACTGGCCGATCCAGTCGCGCCAGAACTTCAGAGTGCGCTCCAGGCACAGATCGGCGGCGCCTTCCTTGAAGCGCGGATCGTCAACGCCGCCGAGCAGAAACTCGGCGCTCTGGCCCTGTTCGAGGGTGAATTCGGCAATCGCTGCATTGCCTTCGACGCGCAAGGGCTGATCCGAACACAGCTGCATGGGCGGCTGCCCGGAGGCCTCGAAATACACACTCTGACCACGCGCCCGGGCCTTGGTGGGAGCCCGCGCATAGTCATGACGCAGGTTGCACAACATCTGAATCGTCGCTTGACCGCTGACCACGCGCACCCGGCGCATCAACATCGGCAAATCATCTTCGCTGTCACCGATGGGCAGCAGGTCGGTGACTTCGACCACCGCATGATCGCTGAGCCAGCGGGTTTGCAGGACGTTGGTGTCGGGCAGGTAGATCTGCTCGCGGCGGGCGTCGGGCAGGTCCGGGGCCAGTTGAAGAATGCCGGCTTCGGGGCTGTCCAGCAGCGCGCAGAAGATCGACGGGCTATCGAATTCCGGCCAGCAGAAAAAATCCACGCTGCCCTTGTCGTTGACCAGCGCCGCGCTGCGCATGTCGCCAATGATGCCGTGGGCGTCGATGGCGCTTTGTCGTTCGGAATGATCAGCCATTGCTGCAGTGCTCCGGGGGCTGAGGGCCTAACTAGCTGACCGGTTTGAGCTACAGAGAGTTCATTTGCCGGCAAACTGCCGTTCACACTCAACCAACAATTCGACGCAGGCTCGCAGGCTCGGCAGCTGCTACAAAGCGTGCGTTAACCCCACAGACTAATTCTCATCGCACCCCATCCGTTCTCCTAAACAGATAACCAATTGAGGTAAGTGCGGTGACAAAGCTGACACTGCTGTGCCTGCCCTATTCGGGCGCCAGCGCCATGGTTTATAGCCGTTGGCGGCGCCAGTTGCCGCCGTGGCTGCACTTGCAGCCGGTGGAGTTGCCAGGGCGGGGCGCCCGTTACGACGAACCCTTGCAGACCGATATGCGCGCCCTGGCCCTGCAATTGGCCAGGGAACACAAGCCGTCCTTGCACGGCCCATACGCCTTGTTCGGTCACAGCCTGGGGGCGTTGCTGGCCTGCGAGATGGCTCACGCCTTTCGTGCCCTCGGTGCTCCTGAGCCGGTGGCGCTGTTTGCTTCAGGCACGGCCGCCCCGACCATGCGCAGCGACTATGACCGTGGCTTCGCCGAGCCCCAGACTGACGAACAGTTGATCGAGCAACTGCGCACTTTCCAGGGCACCAGCGAGGCTGTGTTGGCCAATCAGGAGTTGATGAGCCTGACGCTGCCGATCCTGCGCGCCGATTTCATGCTCTGCGGGCGCTTCCGTCCGATGCAGCGCCCGCTGCTCAAGTGCCCCGTGCATGTGCTCGGCGGCAAGGAAGACAAGGCTACCACCGAGCAATTGATCGGTTGGAGCCAGGAAACCCTGGGCAGTTTCTCGGTGGACATGATGACCGGCGGGCATTTCTTCATTCATGAGCATGAAGCCAAAGTGATCCGGATTATCAAGAATCATCTGGAAGTCCATCAGCGCCGTCATGCGCAACTGGCCGCGCCGGTTTTTTAACGCGCGCGGTTCACTTTATCGGTGTTAACAGGAGGCCCGTCATGGGTGTTGCTGTGGGTTTTGCCGTGCGGCCGTTGCTGCCGGCGCGGGGTCGTTTGCCGCTGTTGGTGGAGGCGACCGAGCCGAATACCAGCCTGTTGGCGGTGTTCGATGAATTGAATGAGCTGGTGGATGAGCATTTGCTGCGTGACGGCGGCATTCTGTTTCGCGGGTTCCAGCTGGATGGCGCCGAGCAGTTCCGCCAATTCGCCGCCGGCTTCGGCCATCCGCTGCTCAATTACGAGTTCGGCTCGACGCCGCGCACCAACGTCACCCAAGGGGTCTACACCTCCACCGAATACCCGGCGCATCAGAGCATTCCGTTGCACAACGAGCAGGCCTACTCCCGGGACTGGCCGATGAAAATCTGGTTCTACAGCATGATCGCCGCCACCTCGGGCGGTGAAACGCCGATTGCCGACAGCCGGGAAGTCTATCGCCGCATGCCTGTGGCGATCCGCGAGCGCTTCGTCAACAAAGGCCTGATGTACGTGCGCAATTTCGGTAACGGGCTGGACGTGGCCTGGGAGCAAGTGTTCAACACCCAGGACCGCGCGGTGGCCGAGGCCTACTGCAAGGCCCACGGCATCATTTGCGAGTGGAAGGACGACGGAGAATTGCGCACCCGCCAGACCTGCCAGGCGGTGGCGCGGCATCCGGTGACCGGCGATTGGGTCTGGTTCAATCAGGCTCACCTGTTCCACATATCCAACCTTCAGCCGGAGGTGCGCGAAACCCTGCTGGACATCGTCGACGAGGAAGACCTGCCGCGTAACGTCTATTACGGCGACGGCTCGCCCATCGAGGATGAAGTGCTTAATGGAATTCGCGCCGTGCTCGATGACTGCGCCATCAGCTTTCCCTGGCAGGAGGGCGATGTGCTGATGCTCGACAACATGCTCTCGGCCCACGCCCGCGCGCCCTTCGAAGGCAAGCGCAAGGTGATTGTCGCGATGGCCGAAGGGCATTCCCAGGACGCGCGCTGAACTGAAAGCGCCCTGACACGCCTGTCGCCGAAGCTGGTCTTGCACCGGCTTCGGCGTTTTTGTGCGCTGTCCACTGTTGGGTCTAATGCCTGATGCGGAACCTGTGGGAGCGGAATTAACCGTTGGGCCCACGTTTGTCAGTGCCGCTAAATCATCGCGTCAGCCATTCGTTCTTGTTGATACGACCGGGCCTCCTGGTCACGCCGCCGATCAGCAAGGACCCAATGCATGAATGCCGCAGACGCACAGAAACTCGCCCGCCGTTTTATCGAACTGCCGCAGGACAAGCGCCGCTTGTTTCTGGCGGGCATGGCCCGCGAAGGCATCGATTTTGCGCAGCTTCCCATGACCTCCTGCGTCGGGGTCGACGAGCGTGACGGCCTGTCCTATGCCCAGCAGCGGATGTGGTTCCTCTGGCAGCTGGACCCGCAGAGCGCGGCCTACAACCTGCCGATGGCGGTGTGCCTGAACGGTGCGCTGCAAACCGAGGCGCTTGAGCGCGCGTTCAGCCTGCTGGTGGCGCGCCATGAGTGTCTGCGCACCACCTTCGGCCAGGAGGGCGAGCGTGCGTTCCAGCGGGTGACCGAACCCCATGACCTGACACTGGCGATCAACGACCTGAGTGCCTTGCCTGAGGATCGGCGCTGGCCGCAGGCGCAGCAGTACATGATGGCTGAAGCCACTCAGGCGTTCGATTTGCAACAGGGGCCGCTGCTGAGCATTCGCCTGTTGCGCCTGGCCGAACAGGAGCACGTACTGCTGCTGACGCTGCACCACATCATTGCCGATGGCTGGTCGATGAACATTCTGATCGACGAGTTCATGCGCACCTACGACGGGTTGGTGGCAGGGCGGCAACCGACCTTGCCGGAACTGACCGTGCACTACCGCGACTATGCCCTGTGGCAACGCAGCTGGCTGGAAGCCGGGGAGCGCGAGCGTCAGCTCGATTACTGGCGTACGCAGTTGGGCGAAGAGCACCCGATCCTCGAATTGCCCACCGACCGTGCCTATCCGGCCCAGGCCAGCCACCAGGGCGCGCGTCTGGAAAAGGTCATCGACGGAGCCCTGCGCCAGGCGCTGAAAACCCTCGCCCAGCGTCAGGGTGTGACGCTGTTCGTGGTGCTGCTGGCCGCCTTCAAGACCTTGCTGCATCGCTACAGCGGCCAGACCGACATCCGTGTCGGCGGCTTGATCGCCAACCGCACCCGCAGTGAAACCGAAGGCCTGATCGGCTTCTTCGTCAACACCCAGATCCTGCGCAGCGAGGTCACCCCGCAGACCCGCTTCAGCGACCTGCTGCAGAGCCTGCGTCAGGCGGCGCTGGGCGCCCAGGCCCATCAGGAGCTGCCGTTCGACGCGTTGATCGAAGCCCTGCAACCGGCCCGCAGCCAGAGTCACAATCCACTGTTTCAGGTGATGTTCAATCACCAGCCGCTGGTGACCGATCTGCAGGATGTGCGGCTCGATTGCGGTTTGCAGGTCGGCTATCTGAGTGAGCAGCAACTGGCCGGCAGCGGGCGTCAGCATGCAGCCACCAGCGACTTGATGCTCGACACCCGGGAGGAGGGCGAGCAATTGTTCGCCGCGTTTACCTACGCTACCGACCTGTTCGACGCACAGACCATTGCCGCGTTGGCCGAGCATTGGCACAACGTGCTGGTGTCGGTCTGCCGTGACCCGCAACAACCGTTGGGCGAGGTGGCGATGCTCGGCACGGATGAGCGCGAGCGCTTGATTCAACCCGTCGCCATCCCGGCGTCGCTGTCCGGCATGCCGCAGCTGTTCGAGGCCCAGGCTGCGCGCATTCCCGACACCAGCGCCGTGATCCTGGCGGGCGAGCAGTCGGCCTCACTCAGTTATGCCCAATTGAATGTTCGCAGCAATCGTCTGGCTCATCAGTTGCGCGCCAAGGGCGTCGGCCCCGATGTGCTGGTCGGTGTGGCGTTGGGGCGCTCGCTGGAACTGGCCGTGGCATTGCTGGCCGTGCTCAAGGCCGGCGGCGCCTATGTGCCGCTAGACCCGCACACCCCGGCTGAACGCTTGCGCCATGTGCTCGATGACAGCGGACTGAAACTGTTGCTGACCGAAAGCCCGCTGCTGAGCAGCCTGCCGGCGCTCGATGGCATCGACTGCCTGTGTCTGGACCAACTGCCGGACAGTGATGCTGAGAATCAAGTAAACCTGCAAGTGACAGTGGATCCGCAGAACCTCGCCTACGTGATTTACACCTCCGGCTCCACCGGCCAGCCAAAGGGCGTGGCCGTCAGCCACGGCGCACTGAGCGAATTCATCGCGCGTGCGATCGACTACAGCGATTTGCGCGAAGGCGATCGCGTGCTGCAATTCGCCACCAGCAGTTTTGACGGTTTCGTCGAGCAATTCTTCCCGCCGCTGTGCCATGGCGCCTGCGTCGTCCTGCGCGATGCGGGCCTGTGGGACAGTGCGACCTTGCATCAGGTGATCGTCGAACAGGGCATCACCCTGGCGGATTTGCCGGCCGCTTATTGGTATTCGGTGGTGCAGGATTACGCAGCCAATCCGCCTGCCCACTTCGGCGCCTTGCGCCAGATTCATGTGGGCGGCGAGGCGATGGCGGTGGATGGGCTGCGCCTGTGGCAGCGCGCCGGGCTGGGCCATGTTCGTTTGCTCAACACTTACGGCCCGACCGAAGCGACGGTGGTTTCGACCATCCACGATTGCAGCGCGTTGATCGCCGAGGCGGTGTCGTGGCGCGGCATACCGATCGGTCACGGCCTGGCGCAACGCCGGTTGTACGTGCTCGACGACGATTTGAACCTGCTGCCGCAAGGGGCGGTGGGCGAGTTGTACATCGGCGGGCCGGGCCTGGCCCGTGGTTATCACCGGCAGCCGACGCTCAGCGCCCAGCGGTTTATCGCCGATCCGTTCGCGGTCGGCGAGCGCCTGTATCGCACCGGCGACCGTGCCCGGCTGCGGGACGACGGCGCGGTGGAGTACATCGGCCGTATCGATCACCAAGTGAAGATCCGCGGGTTCCGCATTGAGTTGGGGGAAATCGAATCGCGGTTGCAGCAATGCCCAGGGATTCGTGAGGCGGTGGTGCTGGCCTTGCCTCTGACCGGTGGTGCGCAACTGGTGGCGTACCTGGTCGTCGATCAGCGCGTGCTCGGCAGCACGGCGGAGCAGGCGATTCTGCGTCAGCAAATCCGGGCCTCGCTGCAGAAGAACCTGCCGGACTACATGGTGCCCGGCCATTTGCTGCTGTTGCCGCGTTTGCCCCTGACCCCCAGCGGCAAACTCGACCGCAAGGTTTTGCCGATCCCCGATCCGAGCCAATTGCAGAGTGCCTACCGCGCACCGCAAACCGACACCGAACAGGCTCTGGCGCAGATCTGGATCGAAGTGCTGCAAGTGCCACGGGTCGGTGTCGATGACCATTTCTTCGAGTTGGGCGGGCATTCGTTGCTGGCCGCGCAAGTGATCGCCCGGATCAAAAGCCAATTGGGCGTGGTGCTGCCGCTGCGCAGCCTGTTCGAGACACCGCTGCTGGGTGATCTGGCCCTGGAGTTGGCCGCGCTGGCAGACGGTGCAAGCGATAACGACTGGTCCGACATGGATCAGTTCATGAGTTCTTTGGAGGGAGTTGAAGTATGAGCGGCACTATGGCGGAGCGTATCGCTAAAAGGTTCGTCGGTTTGCCGCTGGAGCAACGTCGACTGTTTCTCGCCAAACTGCGCGAGGAGGGCAAGGACTTCAGCCTGCTGCCGCTGCCGGTCAGTCGTCACGACTGCGCGGTGATCCCGCTCTCGTTTGCCCAGCAGCGCCTGCTGTTTCTCTGGCAGCTCGACCCGCAAAGCGCCGCGTACAACATGGCCGCCGGCCTGCGCTTGCACGGGCAGTTGAACGAGGCAGCGTTGGTGCGTTCCTTCGATCATCTGGTGGCGCGCCATGAAGTGCTGCGCACGGTGTTCCAGACCGACAACGACCAGCCGAGCCAGGTCATCCTCGAGCAGCAGAGCGTGCCACTGCAACGCATCGATCTGTCGAACGTCGCCGTGCAAGAGCGTGAAGCCGAGCTGACGCGGCGGGTTCAGGAAGCGGCTGCGCAACCGTTCGATTTGCTCCACGGGCCATTGCTGCGGGCCAGCCTGTTCTGTCTGGCGGACGATGAACATGTGCTGATCGTGAGCATGCACCACATCGTCTCCGATGGCTGGTCGATGGACGTCATGGTCAAGGAATTCGTGCACTGCTATCAGGCCTTCAGCCTGGAGCGCGAACCGCAGTTGCCGGCGTTGCCGTTGCAGTACGCCGACTACGCGATCTGGCAGCGCCGCTGGCTGGAGGCTGGCGAGGGCGAGCGGCAACTCGATTACTGGCGCCAGCAGCTGGGTGAAGAGCATCCGCTGTTGGACGTGGCGGCGGATTTCCCCCGGCCGCTGACCCAGAGCTTTGAAGGCCAGACCCTGAGCTTTGATTTCGGTGCGGACCTGTCCCGGCAGTTGAACGGGTTTGCCCGGGCTCAGGGCATCAGTTTGTTCATGCTGGTGCTGGCCGGGTTTTCGCTATTCCTGTCGCGTCTTGGCGGCCAGCGCGATATTCGCGTCGGCGTGCCTAACGCCAACCGCGGGCGCTCCGAGGTCGAAGGGCTGATCGGCTTTTTCGTCAACACTCAGGTATTGCGTTGCCAGGTCGATGAGCGCGGCAGCTTCGACGATTTGCTGGCCCGGGTCCGGGAAGCATCGTTCGGTGCCCAGGCCCATCAGGAACTGCCCTTCGAGCAACTGGTGGATGAACTGGTGCCCGAGCGAACCCTGGGGCATAACCCTTTGTTCCAGGCCAAGTTCAACCAGAACGTCGGCATGCAGACCCAGCGTTCGATGAACCTGCCGGGCCTGAGCGTCACCGAGTATCCACTGGACAAAGAAGGCACGCACTTCGATCTGGCGCTGGACATCACCGATGACGGCACGCTGATCCACGGGCAAATGACCTACGCCAGTGATCTGTATGAACACTCGACCATCGAAGGGTTTATCCCGACGCTGCTCGGCCTGTTCCGCGAATTGCTCAGTGCCCCGCAGGCGCCGTTGCACACACTTGCAGCCACATCGGTGCAGCCGGCGCTGGCGCCATTGGAACCGGCGGAGTCGGTGTTGCAGCAATGGGATCGCCAGGTGGCCGCACAGCCTGAAGTGCTGGCCGCGCGCTGCGTTGAGCGGACATTGAGTTTTCAGGCGCTGGATCAGGACGCCAATCGCCTGGCCCACTACCTGCGTGCGCAGGGCGTGCAGAGCGGGCAGCCAGTGGCGGTGCTGATGGAGCGCTCACTGGAATGGCTGACCTGTGTGTTAGGGGTGATCAAGGCCGGGGCGGTGTACATGCCGCTGGACGTCAAGGCGCCGGCCGCGCGATTGCAGCAGATGCTCGCAGGCGCGCAGGCGAAAGTCCTGCTGTGTGCCGCAGGCGACTCGCGGGAAAACACACTGGTGGTCGCCGGTTGCCAAGGGCTGGCCTTCTCGCCTGAACGCTGGCAGGACCAGCCGACGACGAAGCCTTCGCTGACTGTGTCGGCGGATGCACCGGCCTATGTGATTCACACCTCCGGTTCCACCGGCCAACCCAAAGGCGTGCTGGTAAGCCACGGCGCCCTGGCCAGTTATGTGCGCGGTGCGCTGGAACGTCTGGCGCTGGAGCCGGCGGCGAGCATGGCGCTGGTTTCAACCATTGCCGCGGACCTGGGGTTTACCGTGCTGTTCGGCGCCTTGTGTTCCGGTCGCTTGTTGCATGTATTGCCCGAAGAGCTGGGCTTCGACCCGGACCGGTTTGCCGATTACATGGCTGAGCACCAAGTGGGCGTATTGAAGATCGTGCCGGGGCATTTGTTGGCGCTGATGCAAGCATCTCGGGCCGCCGATGTGTTGCCGCAACACGCACTGATCGTGGGCGGTGAGGCCTGCTCGCCGGCATTGCTGGAGCAGGTGCGGCGACTCAAGCCGGGCTGCCGGTTCATCAACCACTATGGCCCGAGTGAAACCACGGTCGGCGTGCTGACCCATGAGCTCAAGGATCTCGACTCGGGTGCCCGCAGCGTGCCGGTCGGCCGTCCGTTGTCGGGCGCGCATGTCTACGTGCTGGACGATGTGCTCAACGCGGTCGCCGATCAGGTGGCGGGCGAACTGTACATCGGCGGCGACAGTGTGGCGCTGGGTTATCTGGGGCAGCCGGGGCTGACCGCCGAACGCTTCCTGCCGGATCCGTTTGGCGCCGTCGGGGCTCGGGTATACCGCAGCGGTGACCGGGTGCGCCGCAATCGTCAGGGCGCGCTGGAGTTCATCGGTCGTGCCGACGATCAGGTCAAGGTGCGCGGCTATCGCGTGGAGCCAGCGGAAGTCGCCCGTGTATTGCTGGGCCTGAGCGGCGTGAGCGAAGCCGCGGTGCTGGCCTTGCCGCTGGACGGTGATGAAACACGCCTGCAACTGGTGGCTTACTGCGTGGCCGCGCCAGAATTGCCATTGAATGTCGACGCCTTGCGGCAGCAATTACAGACCTGTCTGCCGGAGTATATGGTGCCGGCGCAGATCGTTGTGCTGGAGCGTCTGCCGCTGACCGCCAACGGCAAACTGGACAAGCGTGCCTTGCCAGCGCCGGGGCTGGTGACGCAGCAATTTGTTGCTCCGGTGGGCGAGATCGAACAGAAACTCGCCGCCATCTGGGCCGATGTCCTGAAACTTGAACAGGTGGGCAGTACCGATAACTTCTTCGAGCTGGGTGGCGATTCGATTCTCAGCCTGCAGATCATCGCCCGGGCCAAACGCCAGGGCATCAAGCTGACCCCCAAGCAACTGTTCGAGAAGCAGACCATCGGCCAGTTGGCGGCAGTGACCAAGCTGATCGAGAGCAAACCGGCGGCCAGCGTCGCGCAAAAAATCAGCGGCGAGCTGCCGTTGTTGCCGATCCAGGCCCGCTTCTTCCAGACCGACATTCCCCAGCGTCACCACTGGAACCAGTCGGTGATGTTGCAGCCGCAATCCCCCCTCGACGCGGCCCATCTAAGCAACGCATTGGCCGCCCTGATCGAGCAGCACGACGCGTTGAACCTGAGTTTCCAGGCGTCGGGCGAGACTTGGCAGGCGACATTCCAGGCGCAGCGCCACACAGACCTGTTGTGGGTGCGGGCACTGGACGACCTTGCCGATTTATCAGCGCTGGCCACCGAGGCCCAGCGCAGTCTCGATCTGCAACAGGGTCGGCTGGTGCGCGCGGTGCTGGTGAACCTGCCTGACGCTACACAACGTTTGCTGTTGGTGATCCATCACTTGGTAGTGGATGGCGTGTCCTGGCGGGTGCTGCTGGAAGATTTGCAGCAGGCCTATACCGCGTTGACGGCAGGCAAGGCGATTGTGTTGCCGAGCAAAAGCAGTTCGCTCCAGGCTTGGGCGCAACACCTGCACCGTTACGGGCAGAGCGATGCTTTGAAAGCTGAGCGTGACTACTGGCAGCGCACGCTGGAGGGCGGTAATAGCGACTTGCCGAGGGATTTCCTTGAGACGGTCCAGACTCGCCGTCAGGCCGCTCGGGCCACTTCACGTCTGAATAAAACACTGACCCACGCACTGCTCAAAGTGGCACCGGCCGCCTATCGCACCCAGATCAATGACTTGTTGCTGACCGCCCTGGCGCGGGTGCTGTGTGACTGGAGCGAACAGGATTCGGTGCTGATCCAGCTTGAAGGCCACGGTCGCGAAGACCTGTTCGACGACCTGGATTTGAGTCGCACCGTCGGCTGGTTCAGCAGCCTGTTCCCGGTGCGCCTGACCCCACAAGCAGAGCCGGGCACTTCGCTGTGCGCGATCAAGGAACAACTGCGAGCGGTGCCGGGCAAAGGCATCGGCTATGGCGTGCTGCGCTACCTCGCAGGCTTCGAACCGCTGCATAACTTGGCGCCGCCGCGCATCACGTTCAACTACCTCGGGCAGTTCGACGGTGCGTTCAGTGCCGCTGACGGCGCGCTGTTCGTGCCGACCGCCGAAAGCACCGGTGAGCATCAGGACGATGATGCGCCCTTGGGCAACTGGCTGAGTATCGACGGCCAGGTCTACGGCGGCGAGCTGGAATTGAGCTGGACGTTCGGCCAGGGCATGTACCGCCCGCAAACCATTCAGGCGCTGGCCGACGCCTATTGCCATGAACTGGAACGACTGATCGAACATTGCACCGCCGGTGAGCATGCCGGGGTCACGCCGTCGGACTTCAATCTGCTGCGTCTGTCGCAAGCGCAACTGTCGGCGCTGCCGGTACCGGCGCGGGAGATCAGCGATCTCTATCCGTTGTCGCCGATGCAGCAGGGCATCCTGTTCCACAGCCTCAACGAGCCGGACGGCCCGGCGTACACCAATCAGTTGCGGGTCGATGTGCGGCAGCTGGACGCCGAGCGTTTCCGTCAGGCCTGGCAGCAGACGCTGGAGGCCCATGAGATTCTGCGCACAGTATTCGTCTGGCCCGAAGACGCCGATGCGGCGGTGCAGATTGTCCGGCAGACGGTGCAGATGCCCATGACTGTGCAGGACTGGCGTGGTCGTGATGACCTTCAAGCGGCGCTCGATCAGTTGGCCCGGGAGGATCTGGCCGCCGGTTTCGAACTGGACCAGGCCCCGCTGTTGCGCGTGCTGCTGGTGCAAACCGGTGAGGCGCAGCATCACTTGATCTACACCAGTCATCACATCTTGATGGACGGCTGGAGCACCTCACAGTTGTTCGGCGAGGTGTTGCAACGCTATGCCGGCATGACGCCGTCGGCGACCCCGGGACGCTATCGCGATTACATTGAGTGGCTGGGCCAGCGCGATGTTCAGGCCAGTCGCGAGTTCTGGACGTCGGCATTGGCTGACCTTCAGGAGCCGACCCGCCTGGCCAGCGCCATGCCGGTCAGTCAGACGCCGGCCAGCGGTTATGCCGATTACCAACATGTGTTCAACGAACAACAAACCGGTGATTTGAACCGCTTCGCCCGCGAACAGAAAGTCACCCTCAATACCCTGATGCAAGCCGCGTGGCTGGTGCTGTTGCAGCGCTATACCGGCCAGGCCACCGTGGCTTTCGGCGCCACTGTGGCCGGTCGCCCGACGGACTTGCCCGGCGTCGAGCAGCAGATCGGCCTGTTCATCAATACCCTGCCGGTGGTGGCTTCGCCGTCTGCCGAGATCCCGGTCGGCCAGTGGATTCAGCAGGTGCAGAGCCTCAACCTGGCCCTGCGCGAACATGAACACACGCCGCTCTACGACATCCAGCGTTGGGCGGGGCAGGGCGCGGGTGCGCTCTTCGACAGTATTCTGGTGTTCGAGAACTACCCGATGGCCGAAGCGTTGGCCCAAGGCTCTGCCACCGGGCTCGAGTTTTCCACCCTCTCGCGTCAGGAGCAGACCCACTATCCACTAACGCTGGTGGCGGTCACCGGTCGTGAGTTGACCCTGGGCTTGAGCTTCGATCAGGCCTGTTTCGATCACGCCATCATCGCCGACCTGAGCACCCAGCTCGAAAGCCTGATGATGCAATTCATGACGGATGCTTCGCGGCCTCTGGGGGCGTTGCAACTGCTGGACGGCGCACCGCGTCAAGCGGCTGTCGACTGGGGCAAGGCCGCGGTCACGGCGCTTGATTCGCGCAGTGTGGTCGAACGGATTGACGCGCAGGTACAACGCCAACCACAGGCTGCGGCGGTGTTGTTCGCCGAGCAGACCCTCGATTACCGCACCCTCGACGCCCGGGCTAATCGACTGGCGCATAAGCTGCAAGCGCTGGGTGTCGGGCCGGAAGTGCGGGTTGGCGTGTGCATGCGCCGAACGCCAGACATGCTGGTCGGGCTGCTGGCGATCCTCAAGGCCGGCGGTGCCTACGTGCCGCTGGACCCGGAGTATCCGCAAGAGCGCTTGCTGCACATGCTCGAGGACAGTTGCGCAGCGGTGCTGCTGACCGAAGCCGCGTTGCAGGCGATGTTGCCCGAGGCGTTGCCGTCTCAAGTGCTGTTGGTCGAAGAGGGCGCCGAATGGCTCGCCGGGTATCCGTCCACGGCGCCCGTCAGCCGGATCGTGGCGCAGAATCTGGCCTACGTCATTTACACCTCCGGCTCCACCGGCAAGCCCAAAGGCGTGGCGATCACCCACGCTAACCTCGCGGCGCTGATCCAGTGGTCGCAAGGTGTTTACCGCGATGAGCAGATGCGTGGCGTGCTGGCCTCGACCTCGATCTGCTTCGACCTGTCGGTGTGGGAGATTTTCGTCACCCTGGCCAGCGGTGGTTGCATGGTGCTGGCGGACAACGCCCTGGCGCTGTCCGAGTTGCCGGCCCGTGAGCAAGTGACGCTGATCAACACGGTGCCGTCGGCGATTGCCGCGCTGCAACGGGCCGGGCAGATTCCGGCGTCGGTCACGACCATCAATCTGGCCGGCGAGCCGCTCAAGCAGACGCTGGTCGACACGCTGTATGCCAGCACCTCGGTCCAGCAGGTTTATGACCTGTACGGGCCGTCGGAAGACACCACCTATTCGACCTTCACCCTGCGCGTTGCCAACGGCCGGGCGAACATCGGGCGGCCACTGGACAACACCGTGGCCTACCTGCTCGACAGCCAGTTGCAGGTGCTGCCGGCAGGGCTGGCGGCCGAGTTGTACCTGGCCGGTGCCGGCGTGACCCGAGGCTATCTGCTGCGTCCCGGCCTGACCGCTGAACGCTTCGTGCCGGACCCGTTCGCCACCAACGGTGAGCGGCTGTATCGCACCGGCGATCTGGTGCGCCAGGGGCCAGACGACACGATTGAGTACATCGGTCGTGCCGACCATCAAGTGAAGATTCGCGGCTTCCGCATCGAACTGAGCGAGATCGAAGCTCGGTTGCTGGAGCAACCCGATGTGCGCGAAGCCGTGGTGCTCGCGCAGGAGGGCGCGGCGGGCAAGCATCTGCACGCCTACGTCGTAGCGAGCCAACCGGGCAATTTATCGTTGGTGGAAACCCTGCGCGCGGCTCTGGCCAGTCGCTTGCCGGCACACATGGTGCCGGGCCATCTGCACCTGATCGACGCGTTGCCGCTGACCCCCAACGGCAAACTCGACCGCAAGGCCCTGATGGCGCTGGGCGGCAATCCGCTGCAACAGCGTTACGAAGCGCCAAGCACCGAGCTGCAATGGGAAGTGGCGACCATCTGGCAAGAGGTGCTGGAAGTCGAGCGCGTCGGCCTCACGGATAATTTCTTCCAGTTGGGTGGGCATTCGCTGCTGGCGACGCTGGTGGTGACCCGGATCAAGGAGCGCCTGGGGGACAAGGTGCCGCTCAAGGCGCTGTTCGAAGCCGACACCCTGCAAGCGTTCTGCACCCGCATCGAAGCGTTGCGCGTCGATTTATCGCCGGTTCAGGACGAATTGGCTAAATCCCTGGAGGCCCTCAAACGTCTATCCCTCGATGATCTGGAAAAACTGATTTCTTGAGGGGAACAACGCGTGCAAGAGTTAATCGAGTCGGTAGGACAACTTTCGGCTAAGCAAAGAAAGGCTCTGGCGGTTCTGCTCAAGCAGAAAGGCGTCAACCTTTTTGACATTGCCCCGGTTTTCAAGCGCACGGCTGAAGAACCGTTGTTGCTGTCCTACGCTCAACAGCGCCAGTGGTTTCTCTGGCAATGGGCGCCGCACAGCGCGGCCTACAACATTCCCACGGCCCTGCGCTTGCAGGGCCCGCTGGATGTGGCCGCGTTGCAGCGCAGCGTCCAGGCGCTGATCGAACGTCACGAAACCTTGCGCACGGTGTTCACTCAAGACGCTGGGCAACCCTTGCAAACGATCCTGCCCGCCGGATCGTTTGCCCTGGATACTCACGAGCTGAGCCCTGAGCTGGCGGCAAATCCGCAGGCGTCGATCCAGGCCTTCGTCCAGACCCAGAGCCAGCAAGCTTTCGATTTGCAGACCGGCCCGCTGTTGCGCGCGGCGCTGCTGCAAGTCACCCCGCAGGATCACGTGCTGGTGCTGACCCTGCACCACATCGTGTCGGACGGTTGGTCGTTGCAGGTGATGATCGAGGAGTTGGTGCAGTTGTATGCCGGCTTCAACCTCGGGCATGACGCCGGGCTGCCGGCCCTGCCGATTCAATACGCCGACTACGCCCTGTGGCAGCGGCAATGGATGGAGGCCGGCGAACAGGAGCGTCAACTGGCCTACTGGCAACACAAGCTCGGCGGCGAGCAACCGGTGCTGGAGCTGCCCACCGACCGTGCGCGTCCGGTGGAGCAGAGCTTTGCCGGGGCCAGCCATAACCTGATTCTGGACCCGGCCCTGAGCGACAGCCTCAAGGCCTTCGCCCGACGGGAAAACGTCACGCTGTTTGTGCTGTTGCTGGCCTCGTTCCAGGCTTTGTTGCACCGTTACAGCGGCCAGGCCGACATCCGTGTCGGTGTGCCGGTGGCCAACCGCGGGCGCGTGGAGATCGAGCGTCTGATCGGTTTCTTCGTCAACACTCAGGTGCTCAAGGCGGACGTCGACGGGCAAGCCAGCTTCGTCGATCTGCTGCGTCAGGTTCGGCAAACCGCCCAGGAAGCCCAAGCGCACCAGGACCTGCCGTTCGAACAACTGGTGGAAGCCCTGGAGCCGGGACGCAGCCTGAGCCACAGCCCGTTGTTCCAGGTGATGTTCAATCACCAGGCCGAAAGCCGGATCAGTGTCGAGACCCGCTTGAACGGCTTGAGTATCGAGCCGCTGGAATGGCAAAGCGCAACCGCGCAGTTCGACCTGGTGCTGAACACCACCGAGCAGGCCCATGGCATTGAAGCGGTGCTCAAATACGCTACCGACCTGTTCGAAGCTGCGACCATCGAGCGCCTGGCGCAGCATTGGCGCAACCTGCTGCGGGCGATCGTTCAAGACCCGAGCCAGCGCATTGCCCAACTGCCGGTGCTCGATGACGCGCAGCAACAGCAACTCCTCGCACACTGGAACCCGAGCCCGGTGGTGCACCGGGTCAGCCAGTGCATTCATCAGTTGATCGAGGCTCAGGCCGAGCGTCGTCCGGATGCGCCAGCGGTGGTGTTCGCCGGGCAACGGCTGACGTACGCCGAACTCAATCGCCGGGCCAACCAATGGGCGCATCAGCTGATCGCCAGTGGCGTTGGCCCGGATGTTCGGGTGGGCGTGGCGGTGGAGCGTTCGCTGGACATGATCGTTGCCATTCTTGCTGTGTTGAAGGCCGGTGGCGCTTATGTGCCGCTGGACCCGAGCTATCCCGACGACCGTTTGCGCTACATGATCGAAGACAGCGGGATCGAGCTGTTGCTGACCCAGGGCCACCTGTTGGCGCAGCTGCCGATTCCACCGGGATTGGCCTGTCTGGACCTGAATCAACCGCTACAGGAAAGCAGCACGACCAACCCGCCTTGCCTGACTACCGCGGACAATCTCGCGTATGTGATTTACACCTCCGGGTCCACCGGCAAGCCCAAAGGCGCATTGCTGCCCCATGGCAATGTCATTCGTCTGTTCAGCGCCACCGATCACTGGTTCGGTTTCGGCCCCGAAGACAGCTGGACGCTGTTCCATTCCTACGCGTTCGATTTCTCGGTCTGGGAAATTTTTGGCGCACTGCTCCACGGCGGCAAACTGGTGGTGGTGCCCCACGACGTCACCCGTTCGCCGGAAGACTTCTACACCTTGCTCTGCGACGAACAGGTCACGGTGCTGAACCAGACGCCGTCGGCGTTCAAACCACTGATGCAAGTGGCCAGCGCCTCGACGCGCAACTCTGCGCTGCGTTACGTGGTGTTTGGCGGCGAAGCGCTGGAAGTACAGAGCCTGCGCCCGTGGTTCGAACGATTCGGCGACCGCGCGCCGACCCTGATCAACATGTACGGCATCACCGAAACCACCGTGCATGTGACCTACCGCCCGCTGTCCATGGCGGACTTGCAACAGACCCACAGCAGCCCGATCGGCAAGCCGATTGTCGACCTGTCGTGGTACTTGCTCGATGACGCGCTGAATCTGGTGCCCCAAGGGTGCATCGGCGAGTTGTACATCGCCGGGGCCGGGCTTGCGCGGGGGTATTTGAACCAGCCGGGCATGAGCGCCACCCGGTTCGTCCCGGATCCGTTCAACCCTCTGGCCGGCGAACGCCTGTACCGCACCGGCGACCTGGCGCGGCTGCGCGGCGACGGGGTGATCGAGTACATCGGTCGTATCGACCATCAGGTGAAAGTTCGCGGTTTCCGTATCGAGCTGGGGGAAATCGAAACCCAATTGCTCAACCATGACGCGGTGCGTGAAGCCGTGGTGCTGGCGGTCGAAGGGCTCAGTGGGCAGCAACTGGCCGCGTGGATCGTGCCGAGCGAGCCACTGGACGCGGACGCCCATGCCGGCTTGCGCGATTCGATCAAGGCGCAATTGCGTGAAACCCTGCCGGACTACATGGTGCCGGTCAGCTGGGTATTCCTCGAACGCCTGCCGCTGACGGCCAACGGCAAGCTCGATCGCAAGCAACTGCCCAACCCCGATGTGAGCCTGGTGCAAGAGGCTTACGCGGCACCGCGCAGCGAACTCGAACAGCGCCTGGCCGAGATCTGGCAGGACGTGCTGAAAGTCGAACGGGTCGGGCTCAACGACAACTTCTTCGAACTGGGCGGCGATTCGATCATCTCGATTCAGGTGGTCAGCCGGGCGCGCCAGGCGGGCATCCGCTTCTCGCCCAAGGACATCTTCCAGCACCAGACCGTGCAACGCCTGGCCACCGTCGCACAGCAGAGCGATGCGGTGCAGGCGATGCAAGGTGATGTGTTCGGCACTGCCGTGCTGACCCCGATTCAACAGTACTTTTTCGCCACCGACATTCCCGAGCGTCAGCACTGGAACCAGTCGATCCTGCTGACCCCGGCCGAGCCACTGCAAGCGCCTGCACTGGAGCAGGCTCTGGAACATCTGCAACGGCATCACGATGCTTTGCGTCTGCGCTATCGCCAGACCTCAGGTGAGTGGGCGCAGGAACATGCCGCCATCGATCAGCCGAACGCACTGTTGCGCACGGTTTCTTTGCAAAGCAGCGAGGCCTTGCCGGCGCTGTGCCTGGAGTTGCAACGGAGCCTGAACCTGAGTGACGGCCCGTTGCTCCGTGCTGCACTGGTGGACCTGCCCGATGCCAGCCAGCGCCTGCTGTTGGTGATCCACCATTTGGTGGTCGATGGTGTGTCGTGGCGGATTCTGCTGGAAGACCTGCAAACCGCTTATCAGCAACTGAGCACCGGCACACCGTTGCGCCTGCCGGCCAAGACCACGGCGTTCAAGGATTGGGGTGAACGCCTGCAAGGTTATGCGCGCAGCGCCGGGCTGGAAGCCGAGCTGGATTACTGGCGCGGGCAGCTGGCCGAAGCGCCGGCGGACTTGCCGCTGGACAACCCTGATGGACAACTGCAGAACCGTTTCGAGCGCAGCGTCGACACGCGTCTGGATGCCGAGTGCACCCGGCAGCTGTTGCAACAGGCACCGGCTGTCTATCGCACTCAGGTCAACGATTTGCTGTTGACCGCACTGGCCAGGGTTTTGTGTGAGTGGACCGCCTCCGACAGTGCCCTGGTGCAGCTCGAGGGGCATGGCCGCGAAGACCTGTTCGACGACCTCGACCTGAGCCGTACCGTGGGCTGGTTCACCAGCATGTTCCCGGTGCGCCTGACTCCGCAGGCCAGCCTCGAAGCGTCGATCAAGGGCATCAAGGAACAACTGCGCTCGATCCCCAACAAAGGCATCGGCTTTGGCTTGCTGCGGTATCTGGGCAGCGAGGCTGCGCAAGCAGCCCTGAGCGGCTTGTCCCAACCCAAGGTGACGTTCAACTACCTGGGGCAGTTCGATAACAACTTCGACGAGGGCGCCCTGTGGGTGCCGGCCACCGAAGACAAGGGCGCCGGGCAGGATGAACAGGCGCCGATGAGCAACTGGCTGACCATCGACGGCCGCGTCTACCAGGGGCAATTGAGCCTGACCTGGACCTACAGCAGTGATGTGTTCGAAGAGGCAACCATCAACAAACTGGCCCGCGCTTATGAAGTCGCGTTGGGCGAGTTGATCGACCATTGCCTGAGCCATCCGAGCGGCGGCCTGACCCCTTCCGATGTGCCATTGGCCGGGTTGTCCCAAACGCATCTGGACAACTTGCCAATCGCCGCGCAGCGGATCGAGGACATTTACCCGTTGGCGCCGATGCAGCAGGGCATTCTGTTCCACAGCCTGTACGACGCCGACGCCAGCGCTTACGTCTATCAGATGCTGCTGGATATCGACGGTCTGGATGTACCGCGCTTCCAGCAAGCCTGGCAGCGGGTGGTGGACCGTCATGAAGTGCTGCGCGCCGGTTTCATCTGGGGCCGTGACGGCCTCGATACACCGCTGCAAGTGATCTATCGCCAGTTGACCCTGGAAATGCCGGAAGTGGATGTGCGCGCCGAACCGGACTTGCAAGCTGTGCTTGAGGCCCGTGCCTTGGCCGATCGCGAACGCGGTTTCGACTTGCAGAATCCGCCGCTGCTGCGCCTGTGCCTGCTGCGCACCGCCGATGACCGTCATCGCCTGATCTTCACCTGCCACCACATTCTCATGGACGGCTGGAGCAACTCGCGGATGTTTGGCGAAGTGCTGCAGGATTACGCCGGGCATCCGGTGCCGAGTGCCCAGGGCCGTTATCGCGACTTCCTGGCCTGGCTGCAACGCCAGGACAAGGACGCGGCGCAAGCCTTCTGGCACGGGCAGTTGGCCGAACTGGACGAACCGACGCGGTTGGCCTCGGCCTGCCACGGGAAAACCGTGCCCGGCCCCGGCAAAGGCGTGCATAAGCTGACCTTTGACGCCGCCTTCACCCAGCGCCTCAACGGTTTCTCGCGCCAGCAGCAAGTGACACTCAACAGCCTGGTGCAAGCCGCGTGGCTGCTAGTGTTGCAGCGCTACACCGGGCAGAGCAGTGTCGCGTTCGGCGCGACGGTGTCCGGTCGCCCGGTGGACCTGCCGGGTATCGAGCAACAGTTGGGCCTGTTCATCAACACCCTGCCGGTGATCGCCAGCCCGCAAGCGACCTGCAGTGTCAGCGACTGGGTGCGCAGCGTGCAGGACAAGAATCTGCTGCTGCGCGATTACGAACAGACGCCGTTGCAAGACATTCAACGCCTGGCCGCGCTCAACGGCGAAGCGTTGTTCGACACCTTGCTGGTGTTCGAAAACTACCCGGTGTCCGACACCCTGGAGGCCAATCCGGGTGGCTTGCGTTTCAGCGGTCTCGAACACCGTGAGCAAACTAACTACGGCCTGACGCTGATCGCCGGTGCCGGCGAAGTGTTGAGCCTGGACTTCAACTACCTCACCGAGCACTTCGCCGAGCGCAGCATTATCGGCCTGGCGGCTCATCTGGAAGAAGTGCTGCGCCAGTTCCTTGATGCACCGCAACGGGTGCTGGGGGAGATCGGCTTGTTGCCGGCCACCGAGCTGCGCACTCTGGCCGAATGGAACGACCATCACGCGCCATACCCGGCCCAGGCCTTGATCCATCAGGGCTTTGAAGCCCAGGTCGAAGCGCGGCCACAGGCGATTGCCTTGCACCATGCCGGTGCTGGGTTGACCTATGCCGAACTCAATCGTCGCGCCAATCAACTGGCCCGTCATCTGCAAACCCTGGGTGTCGGCGCGGAAATCCGCGTGGGCGTAGCGATGCCCCGTTCCGCCGAGCTGGTGATTGCCTTGATGGCAGTGCTCAAGGCCGGTGGCACCTATGTACCGCTGGACCCGGACTACCCGGCGGATCGCGTGGCCTACATGCTCGACGACAGTCAGGCGCGGGTGTTGCTGACCCAGCCGCACTTGCTGTCGCAGTTGCCCGAGACCCAAGCCCAAGTGGTGTGGGTCGAGGCGGGCGGTCAGGCCTTCGCCGACCTGGCGTCGCACAACCTTGAGGGCCGGATCGACTCCGCCAACCTGGCGTATGTGATTTATACCTCCGGTTCCACCGGTAAACCCAAAGGCGTGGCGATTGCTCATCGCAACGTGCAGGCGTTGATCCACTGGTCGCACGAGGTGTACAGCGAGGCGGACCTGCAAGGCGTGCTGGCCTCGACCTCGGTGTGCTTCGACCTGTCGGTGTGGGAGATTTTCGTCACCCTGGCCCGCGGCGGCTCGATCATCATGGCTGGCAACGCCCTGGAATTGCCG
The DNA here is from genome assembly GCF_031570575.1 of Pseudomonas sp. JL3. NCBI lineage: Bacteria > Pseudomonadati > Pseudomonadota > Gammaproteobacteria > Pseudomonadales > Pseudomonadaceae > Pseudomonas > Pseudomonas sp. JL3. The sequence continues at coordinate 60,333 of NZ_JAKWJK010000020.1, read as the reverse complement.
GACCTGCCGGAACGCGATCAGGTGCGCCTGATCAACACCGTGCCGTCGGCCATCGCGGCCTTGCAGCGTGCCGGGCAGATCCCTTCAGGTGTGCGCATCATCAATCTTGCGGGTGAACCGCTCAAGCAAAGCCTGGTGGACACGCTGTACCGCGAGACCTCGGTCGAGCACGTCTACGATTTGTACGGGCCATCGGAAGACACCACTTATTCGACCTGCACCCGCCGCGAAGCCGGCGGCCAAGCGAACATCGGCCGACCGTTGGTGAATACCACCGCGCACTTGTTCGATGCTCAATTGCAAGCCGCGCCTATTGGGGTTGCCGCCGAGTTGTACCTGGCCGGCGACGGCATTACCCGTGGTTATCTGTTCCGCCCGGGCCTGACCGCCGAGCGCTTTGTGCCCAACCCGCTGGCCAGCAATGGCGAGCGGATGTACCGCACCGGTGACCTGACTCGTTTGCGTGACGACGGTGTGATCGAATACATCGGCCGTATCGACCATCAGGTCAAGGTGCGCGGGTTCCGTATCGAACTGGGTGAAATCGAAGCGCGCCTGCTGGCCCACGACAGCGTGCGCGAAGGCGTGGTGCTGGCGGTGGAAGGCCATAGCGGTCAGCAACTGGTGGCTTATGTGGTGCCGGTCCAGGCCGACCTGAGCCCGCAACAGCAGGACGATCTGAGCGAAGCACTCAAGGCCGGACTCAAGGCGCAGCTGCCGGATTACATGGTGCCGGCGCAATGGCTGTTCATCGAACAGTTGCCGCTGACCCCCAACGGCAAACTCGACCGCAAGGCCTTGCCGACCCCGGACGCCAACCAGCTGCAACGCGATTACGTGGCACCGCGCACTGCGCTGGAGCAGCAGATTGCCGGGATCTGGCAGGACATTCTGAAACTCGAACGGGTCGGCCTGACCGACAATTTCTTCACCCTGGGCGGCGACTCGATCATCTCCATTCAGGTGGTGAGCCGAGCGCGCCAGCAGGGAATCAGCTTCACCCCCAAGGATCTGTTCCAGCAGCAGACCGTCCAGGGGCTGGCCACTGTCGCGCAGCTCGGCAAAGCCCTGGCGCCAACCGATCAAGGCCCGGTGACAGGTGAGACACCCTTGCTGCCGATTCAGCAATGGTTCTTCGAACAACCCTTGCCGCAGCGTCATCACTGGAATCAGTCGGTGCTGCTCAAACCGTTGAACCCGCTGGTGGCCGCGCCGCTTGAGCAGGCCTTGCACGCGCTGATCGATCATCACGACGGCTTGCGCCTGGGCTTTACACAAACCCCAGGCAGCTGGTCGGCGAGCTATCGGACCGTGGAGCAACAGCGCCTGTCGCCGTTATGGCTGGAATCGGTCAGTGATGCCGCTCACCTGGAACGCGTCGCCGAACAAGCCCAACGCAGCCTGGATCTGCAACAAGGCCCGTTGTTGCGCGCGGTGTTGTTCGATTTGCCTGAGGGCGAACAGCGCTTGTTGTTGATCGTTCATCACCTGGTGGTCGATGGTGTGTCGTGGCGGATCCTGCTGGAGGATTTGCAAGGCAGCTACCGCCAGTTACTGGCCGGCGAACCGTTGGCATTACTGGCCAAAACCACGTCCTCCAAGCATTGGGCGGAGCAATTGCAACGTCACGCCCACAGTGAATCGCTGCTTGGACAACTGCCGTACTGGCAGGCGCAGCGCTCGGACGGCGCACCGCTGCCGCAAGATAACCCCCAGGGCAGCCTGCAGAGCCGACATGCCCTGACGCTTTACAGTCGCCTGAACCCGACCTTGACCCGACGGCTGCTGCAACAGACCCCGGCGGCTTACCGCACACAGGTCAACGACCTGTTGCTGACGGCGCTGGCACGGGTAATCGCCCGTTGGAGCGAACAGTCGTCGGTGCTGATTCAGCTCGAAGGCCATGGTCGTGAAGATGTGTTCGACGGCCTCGATCTGACCCGCACCGTAGGCTGGTTCACCAGCCTGTTCCCGGTCAAATTGACCCCGACCCAGGAACTGGCCGGCTCGATCAAGCAAATCAAGGAGCAACTGCGCGCGATTCCGGATCGTGGCCTTGGTTACGGCGTGCTGCGTTATCTGGGGGACGAGGCTTGTCAGGCGTCGCTGCGGACCTTGCCGACGCCGCGTATCACCTTCAACTACCTGGGCCAGTTCGATGGTAGTTTCGATAGCCAGAGCGGTGCATTGTTTGTGCCGGCCGATGAGGTCAAGGGCGCAGAGCACAGTCCCGATGCGCTGCTGGGTAACTGGCTGACGCTCAATGGCCAGGTGTACGGCGGCGAGTTGAGTGTCGGTTGGTCGTTCAGCACGCACATGTTCAACGCCTCGACCATCGAACGCCTGGCCGAGGAGTACGCCCGGGAACTGGAACTGCTGATCGAGCATTGCTGCCTGCCGGACAGCCACGGCGTCACGCCGTCGGACTTCCCGTTGGCGCATCTGGATCAGGCCCGTCTGGACGCCTTGCCGGTAGCCCCGTCGCGGATCGAAGACATTTATCCGCTGTCGCCGATGCAAGAGGGCATGCTGTTCCACACCTTGTCGGACAATGGTTCGAGCCTGTACGTCAATCAGATCAGTTTGCCGGTGGGCGGTCTGGATGTTGAGCGTTTCCGCAAGGCCTGGGAGGCGGTCATCGAGCGTCAGGCCATCCTGCGCACCAGTTTCCATTGGCACGATGGCTTGGCCAAACCGCTGCAAATTGTCCAGCGTCAGGCGACGCTCGATTTGCAGGTGCTCGACTGGCGCGATCGCGACGCCAGCGAGGCAGACATCGCCGCGCGGGCCGCCGAGGACCGCGCGCGAGGCTTCGAGCTGACCCATGCGCCACTGCAGCGAGTGTTGTTGATTCGCAGCACTGAAGATCAGTATCAAATGGTCTGGACCAGTCACCATATCCTGATGGACGGCTGGAGCAGCTCGCGGCTGTTTGGTGAGGTGATCCAGCACTACGCCAAGGGTGAAATCAGCGCTGAAAACGGTCGCTACCGCGACTTCATCGCCTGGTTGCAAGCCCAGGACCAGGACGCCCGAGAGCTGTTCTGGAAAGCCCGGCTGGCCCCGGTCAACGAGGCGACGGCGTTGAGCCAGGCCATCCATCCACGGCATGTGTCCGATGAACCCGGCCACAACGCCATTTACTCCCGTTGGGACGCGCAACAGACCGGGCGTCTGCTGCAGTTCTGCCGCGATCTGCGGATTACGCCGAACACGTTGATCCAGGGCGCATGGTTGCTGCTGTTGCAGCGCTACACCGGAAAAAACACCGTGACCTTTGGCGCCACGGTGTCCGGGCGTCCCGAGAGTTTGCCCAATGTCGGCAACATGTTGGGTCTGTTCATCAACACCTTGCCGATCATTCAGACGCTGGAACCGGATCAGCCTCTGGCAGACTGGCTGAACCGGATCCAGGCTTACAACCTGGATATCCGCGACCATTCCCAGGCGCCGTTGGCGGACGTGCAACGCTGGTCCGGCCTGGGCGGGCAGGCGCTGTTCGACAGCATCATCGTGTTCGAGAACTACCCGATCGACGACCGCCTGCAAGAGGACAACGATACCGGCCTGAGCTTCGGCAAATCCATCGGCCATGACGTGACGAACGTGCCGATGGACCTGGCGGTGATGCTCGGCGACGAACTGTCGATTGAATACCTGTACCTGCGTAGCCACTTCAGTGCCGAGGCGGTGGAGGGGATTCGCCTGACCCTGGAAAACACCCTTGAGGCGATGATGCGCGCGCCTTACGAACGTCTGGGTAACCTGCAGCGCCTGTCGCTCGAGCAATGGCAGGCAATGCAAACCTGGAGCGCAGAACCGCCGGCGGAGCATCAACCGCAACTGTTGCCGGAGCTGATCGGCCGCCACGCCCTGACTCAGCCAGAAGCCATTGCGGTGCAATGCGCCGGGTTGAGCCTGAGTTACGGCGAGCTGGAACGACGGGCCAATCGTCTGGCCCATTGCCTGATCGAGCATGGCGCGGGGCCGGAAGTGGTGATCGGCGTGGCACTGCCGCGTTCGCTGGAAATGGTCGTCAGTTTCCTCGCCGTGCTCAAAAGCGGCGCGGCGTATGTGCCGCTGGACATCGATTATCCGCCGGAGCGTCTGGCGTACATGATCGAAGATTCGGGCATGGCGTTGCTGCTGACCCAGAGCAGCCTGCGGGCGACGTTACCGGCGCCCGAGGGCCTGTTGCGCCTTGAGCTGGATCACCTCGACGAGTCCCGATATGGCGATGAGGCGCCGGTGTGCCGCGTGCTGGAGCAAGGGTTGGCCTATCTGGTTTACACCTCGGGTTCCACCGGACGGCCAAAAGGTGTGGCAGTCACCCAGGGACCCCTGAGCATGCACTGTCAGGCCATCGCCAAACTGTATGAAATGGACACCCGCAGTTGCGAGCTGCACTTCATGTCGTTCGCTTTCGACGGGGCCCATGAGCGTTGGTTGAGTACGCTGTACAGCGGTGGCCGGCTGGTGGTGCGCGACGGTTGCCTGTGGACGCCGGAGCAGACTTATCAGGCGCTGCACGAGTATGGCGTGACCATCGCTTGCTTCCCGCCGGCTTACCTCAAGCAACTGGCCGAGTACGCCGCAGCCAGCGGAATTGCACCGCCACCAGTGCGCATCTATTGCTTCGGCGGCGATGCGGTGCCGGACCAGACTTTCGAACAGGTCAAGGCGGCGCTGCGTCCCGAGTACTTCACCAACGGCTATGGCCCGACGGAAACCGTGGTCACGCCGATGCTGTGGAAAGTGCCGGTGAGCCAGCAGTGTGAAGCGGCTTATGCGCCGATCGGCCGGGCGGTGGGGGCACGTTCGCTGTATGTGCTGGATGAGGAGCTGAATCCGCTGCCGCCAGGTTTTGCCGGCGAGTTGTACATCGGTGGCTACGGGGTTGCCCGGGGTTATCACGGTCGGCCAGACCTGACCTGCGAACGCTTCGTGCCCAACCCGTTTGCCGGCGGCGAGCGGCTGTACCGCACCGGCGATCTGGTGCGCTTGCGCCAGGATGGCGTGGTCGATTACGTCGGCCGCATCGACCATCAAGTCAAAGTGCGCGGGTTCCGTATCGAGCTGGGTGAAGTCGAGGCCAGCTTGCGGCAACTGGCGCAGGTCAGCGACGCTTTGGTGATCGCCCGGGACAATGCTTCCGGCAAGCAACTGATCGGTTACGTCGTCACTGATGCCGGTCAGCAGCTGGGTGATGAGCTCAAGGCCGGGCTGCGCAGCACCTTGCCGGAATACATGGTGCCGGCGCAGATCGTCTGCCTCAGCGCCTTCCCGATCACCCCCAACGGCAAGCTCGACCGCAAGGCACTGCCCGAGCCGGAATTCAAAAGCGAGGAATACGTCGCCCCGCGTAATCAGCAGGAACAACTGCTGGCGGACATCTGGTCACAGGTGTTGCAGGTGGAGCAGGTCGGTATCAGCGACAACTTCTTCGAACTGGGCGGCGACTCGATCCTGAGCCTGCAAGTGATTTCCCGGGTCAGGAACCACCCGACCCTGCAGATGGAACTCAAGCTGCGGGATCTGATGCGCTACCAGACCATCGCCGGCATCGTCGACCAGGACGTGGTGAAAGCGAGCACCGCGCAACCGTCGGTGGACCTCACCCATGTGGCCCGTGAAGGGTTGTTCAATCTGCTGCCGATTCAGGAGTGGTTCTTTGCCGAGGGCATGGCCGAGTCTCATCACTACAACCAGTCGTTTTTGCTGAGTGCGCGTCAGACGCTGGATCTGGATGCCCTGGAACAAGCGCTGGGCTGGATCGAAAACCATCACGACACCTTGCGCCTGCGCTTCTGTCAGGAAGGCGGGCGCTGGTTGCAGCGCTATGCCGCACCGACCGAACGCAGCGAACCTGTGCTTTGGCGCCGCGAGGCCGAAAACAGCGAGCAGGTCGAAGCCTTGGCCAACCTGACTCAGCGCAGCCTCAAACTCGACGATGGACCGGCCTGGCGTGTGGTGCACATCGCCTTGCCGGACGGCCAGGCGCGACTGTTGATGGTCATCCACCATCTGGTGGTCGACACCGTGTCGTGGCGGATTTTGCTCGATGACTTGAAGGTGGCCTACGAGGCCTGCGTGATGGGCATCGAACCGCAACTGCCGATCCGCACCAGCAGCTATCGCGCGTTTGCCGAAGCGTTGCAGGCGCAGGCGCCGGTGATTGCCGAGCAGGAATTGAGCTACTGGCTGGAGCAACTGGATCAGCCGGGTATCGACCTGCCGTGCGACAACCGTCGCGGCAAGAATCAGGTGCGTCACCAGGCCCAGGCGCGGCTCAAGTTGTCTCGCGAGCACACCGAACAGTTGCTCAAGCAGGCGCCAGCGGTCTACCGCACGCAGATCAACGATTTGCTGCTGTCGGCCCTGAGCCGGGCGTTGTGTCGCTGGAGCGAACAGCCGTCGGCGCTGATTTTGCTGGAAGGCCACGGCCGCGAGGACCTGTTCGAGAACATCGACCTGAGTCGCAGTCTGGGCTGGTTCACCAGCATGTTCCCGGTCCGGCTCACCCCCGACAGCGCGGACATCGGCGCGTCGATCGTCAACGTGCAGGCGCAGTTGGCGGCCATCCCGCAGAAGGGCATCGGCTACGGCGTATTGCGTCACCTGGCCGGCCCGCAACTGGCCCGCCAATTGGCCGACCTGCCGCAGGCGCGGGTGACGTTCAACTATCTGGGCCAGTTCGATCAGAGCTTCGACGAGCAGGCCCTACTGGTGCCGGCGCTGGAAGAAACCGGCGACAACTACAGCCTGCAGGCCAATCTGGGCAACTGGCTGGAGGTTGTCGGCCAGGTGTATGACGGTCAGTTGGCGCTGCGCTGCATCTACAGCACCCAGCGTTATCGGGCCAGCACCCTGGAGTCGTTCATGCAGGATTATCAGCGCGAGCTTGAAGCGTTGATCGAGCATTGCATGGCGCGGGTGGGCTGATTGCCAGGGTTTTAATCATTGCAGGGGGGGCGTTGCCGAGGCGCGCCCCTTTTTTACGGACATAAGGATTTTTTCGATGTCGTTACACCCTGATCTGGAAGCCTTCCTCGACCTGGCGCAAGACGGCCAGGACGCAGGCCTGCCGGCGCTGCATCAAATGACACCGGTCGAGGCCCGGGCGATCTTCGAACAAACCACCACGCAATTGCGCTGGAATGCCCCTCAGGATCTTGATGTGCTGGAGGTCAACACCACGGCCCGGGACGGTGCGCCGCTGGCATTGCGTTTGTATCGCCCGGCCGGGGCGACGGCACCGATGCCAGTGCTGGTGTATTTTCATGGTGGTGGTTTTGTAGTGGGCAGCCTGGATTCCCATGACGGTGTCTGCCGCGAATTCTGCCGGCGTACGCCGTGCGCGGTGTTGTCGGTTGGCTATCGGCTGGCGCCGGAGCACCGCTTTCCGACAGCGCTGGAGGACGGTGAAGACGCCTTGTCCTGGCTGGCGGAACAGGCGCTGGCCCTGGGGCTGGATGCCGGTCGCGTCGCGTTCGGTGGCGACAGTGCCGGTGCCACATTGGCGACGGTGCTGGCCTTGCAAGCGGTGGTTCAACCACACACGGTGGCCATCGCCCCCAAGGTGCAATTGCTGTGTTATCCGGTCACCGACGCCTCGCGCACCCACGATTCGCGCCTGTTGTTCAGTGAAGGGTATTTGCTGGAAAACGACACGCTGGCCTGGTTCTACCAGCACTACGCCCGCAGCCCCGAAGACCTGCTGGACTGGCGCTTCTCACCGTTGCTGGCTGAGGATCTGCACGCTGTGGCACCGGCGATTGTGCTGCTGGCCGGGTTCGATCCGTTACTCGATGAAGGCCAGGCCTACGTCGATAAACTGCGCGCGCAGGGGGTGAGTGTCGAACTCGAACAGTGCCCGGGTTTGACCCATGACCTGCTCAGATTGGCCTCGGTGATGCCGGATGTGCTGAGCGTGCATGAACGCTTGAGTCGTGCATTGAGTCGACATTTGGGCTGAGCGTGGAAACTGCGGATAGTGCGATTGATCGTTCCCACGCACAGCAAAGGAATGTTGATCGTTTGATCGTTCCCACGCGCAGCAAAGGAATGCAGCCCGGGACGCTCCGCGTCCCTTCCAGAGCCGAACGCAGAGCGTCCGTTGAGGCATTCCCACGCAGAGCGTGGGAACGATCAAATCGGGTGGCGACTGTACGCGGGTTAGCAGACCAGGGATCAAGGAACCCGGCGCACCGAAGTGCCCCACGCACAGCCACCATCGAGAGGTGACACTGCGTGCCTTGATATTTACCGAGCTGCTAAACCCGATCGCTGATTCGTCAGCGACCCGGAAACGATAGAGCCCGGCCTCAAGGCGCACAAGCCGGCGGATTCTGGCGTAGTCGTAGGCAGCGGCGCAAGGATGTGTAGCCTGGGTGAGTATCTGGACGTGTCGTTTAAACAGAGTTTGTTGATCGTTCCCACGCTCTGCGTGGGAATGCCTCAACGGACGCTCCGCGTTCGGCTCTGGAGGGGACGCGGAGCGTCCCGGGCTGCATTCCTTTGCTGCGCGTGGGAACGATCAACAGGCACAAAAAAACGCCCCGCATTGCGGGGCGTTTTCATTGGCGCTGCAATCAGAAGTCAGCCTTGACCGACATCACGAAGTTGCGCGGTTCACCGTAGAAGTTACCCCAACCTTCGGAACCGATCGTGGCGTAGTAGCGCTTGTCGAACAGGTTGTTGCCGTTCAGTGCCACGGACCAGGTGTCGTCGATGCGGTAGCCGATGCGACCGTTCCAGACCGCATAGCCAGCCTGGGTGATGTTGTTGCCGCTGCTCGGCGAGACGCGGTAGTTGCTGCTTTGAGCATTGACGCCGGCACCGACGGTGACGCGTTCCAGTGGGCCGCTGAGGGCGTAGTCGCCCCACACGCGCAGCAGGTGGCGCGGCACATACGAGTTATACGACACACCGTCCTGACTGGCGTCGGCGTCTTCCAGCACCTTGGTCTGGGTGTAGGTGTAGCCGGCCAGCAACTGCAGGCGGTCAATGACTTCACCGCTGACTTCAGCTTCGAAGCCTTGGGCGCGCACTTTGCCGGAGTTTTGCGAGCAGGTGCTGTCCGGGCAGGCCGGGTCATCCTGGGCTGCGTCTTTCTGGACGGTGCGGAACAGGTTGAAGGAGCTGTTCAGGCGACCGTCGAACCATTCACCCTTGATCCCCAGTTCATAGCTCTGACCGATCAATGGCTTGAGTGTCGAACCGGTGATGGTCTTGTAGTTGCCTTGCGGGGTGAAGATATCCGCGTAGCTGGTGTAGACGGTCAGGTTATCGTTGATATCGAACAGCAGCGCGGCGAACGGGGTGACTTGCCCGGTTTCCTTGGCCTCGGAACTGATCGGTGTGCCTTCGCCGCGCCAGAACGAGACGGAGTCGGTTTCGGACTTGTACCAGCTGACGCGGCTGCCCAAGACGAAGGTCAGCGGATCGGCCAGTTTCAGGCGTGCCGTGGAGTAGGCGCCATATTGCTTGATCCGCATGTCTACCGGACCACCCCGGGTGGCGTTGGCCAGGTAGAAACTTTCATCCGGCTGGGGCAGGTGATGGTTGGGGTTCAGCACATTCTGACTATCAGGCAGGAGGGCCACGGCGTAGAAGTCATCTTTGTGGGAGCGGCTGGCGTTGGCGCCGACGATCAGCTCGTGCTCTTGGCCGAATGCGTCGAACTTGCCGTCCACATAAGCGTCGAGGCCGTAGTCGACCTGATCGTAGTCAAAGATGCTGCCGATCATCGGGGTACTGGTGCTGGTGGCGCCAACCGGTACCGAACCGCTCGGGAAGGCGTATTCCATGTCCTGGGTGTTTTTCGAGTAAACCCCCGCGACCTTCAGCGCCCAGTTGTCGTTGAACTCGTGTTTCAGGTCGCCAAAGTAGGTGGCCCGCTTGCTGCGCTGGTTGTTCCAGGCGGTGTTCAGGCACGTGGAGCGAGAGAGCTTCAGGTCGCTGCCATCGGCGTAGCGCGGCAGGCCGCCCCAGCACGGAGTGGCATCGACGTCTTCATAGGCCATGCCCAGGCCCAGGGTGGTGTAGTCGCTCAGGTCGAAGTCCAGCGCGCCGTAGTAGATCTGGTCCCTGCGTTCGCCAACGTCATAGAAATACTGACGGGTCTGCTGGGTGACCACGGCCCGGCCACGAATGGTGCCGGCGTCGTTCAGCGGGCCGCCGGTGTCGACCTGACCACGGTAGTTGTCCCAGGTCCCGGCGGATAACGACAGTTGCGTGTGCGGGGTGTCCTGGCCGCGCTTGCGCACGAAGTTCACACCCCCTGCGGTGCCGCCGGCGCCCTTCATCATCCCGGCTGCGCCGCGCAACACTTCGACCCGATCATAGATCGCCATGTCGCTGTTGAAGGCATCGGCCTGCACATAGCTGCTGCCGATGTCCAGCGGCACGCCGTCGTACTGATACTGGCCGGTCATGCGAAAGCCCCGGGAGTAGAAATACTTGCCGCCCATGGGCGAGTCGTAAACGGTGATGCCCGGGGTCTTTTCCATGACCTGTTCGATGGTGTTCAGGTTCTGGTCATCGAGCATCTTGCGGGTGATGACGGTGATCGACTGCGGGGTTTCCTTGAGCGAGTGCTCACCCTTGCCAATGGTCACCGCCCCGGTGGTGTAGGAGTTGCTGCCTTCGGTGGTCGCGCCCAATCGCTGCCCGTTGATACTGGTCGGTGCCAGTTCCATCGCATTGCCGGTGGCGGGCGTCAGCAGCGTGACCGTGTTGCCGTCGCGCTGATGGCGCAACCCGGTGCCCTTGAGCAGCGCGCTGAGCGAATCGTCTTCCTGATAGCGGCCGTTGAGGGCACTGGAACGCAGGTTCTGAATGCTCTCGGGGCTGTAGATGATTTGCAGATTGGTCTGTTGACCGAGCGTCTGCAGCGCCTGAGCCAATGGCTGGGCCGGGATGTTCAGGGTCCATTCCTGGGCCTGGACATACGGCGTCACCGCCAGGGTCATCGCCAGGCCGAGGCCGGTGGACGTCATGCGCGAGCGAGTCGTGCTGCTCATTAACAGGGCGCGGGTCAGAGGTCGAAGCATAAAGCGGGATGCGGACATGAGGTTAAGACCTTGGCAGGTATAGTTGGTAATGGTTCTTATTCGTCTCATTAAGACGAGGAGGCCGCGGCAAACCGGAAAATTATTTTCCCGGTCGGCCACGGCCTCGTCGATTACGCGAGTTGCAGTTCGCTTTTGACCTTGCCGGCCTCCATGCGCACCAGTTGATCGGCAACGTCGAAGTAGCGGTCATCGTGGGAGATGACGATGATGGTTTTGCCCAGGCGCTTCAGGTCGGGCAGCAGTTCGGTGTAGAAAATGCGGCGGAAGGTCGGGTCCTGATCGGCGGCCCATTCGTCGAACACCAGCACCGGTCGTTCTTCGAGCCAGGCGTTGACCAGCGCCAGGCGTTTGCGCTGGCCGGTGGAAAGATCGGTGGTGCTGAACGCGCCGTCGCGCACGCTGACCTTGTGGGCGATCTCCAGGCGTTCGAGGTAGCGCGTGGCATCCTGCGGCACTTGCCGGTCGCCCTGAATCAGGTCATCGAACAGGTAATAGTCGGCAAATATCGTGGTGAAGTTCTGTCGGTAGTCATCGCGGTTGAGCGCGGTGATCGGCTGGTCGTTCACGCGGATCTCGCCTTCGGTGGGCGCATAAAGACCCAGCAGCAACTTGATCAACGTGGTTTTGCCACAGCCGTTTTCACCGACGATGAACACAATGTCGCCTTGCTCGATGCGCAGGTTGACCGGGCCGAGGCGGAAGGGCTCGCTGCCATCCACCGGGGGGAAGGCGTAACGCACGTTGCTCAGTTCCAGGCTGTGGACCGGGCCGGGTGTGTGGCCCTGGTCCTCTAGCAGCAGGTGCGGTTCCGGGGAGGAAAACTGTTCACTGAGCTCGGCGATCCGGCGAAACGCAATCTGCGCCCGGCTGATGATTGGCAGGGTGCTGACCAGATGTTCCAGCGGGCCTTTCATGTACAGCAGCACCAGTACAAAGCCGCTCATCACGGCCTTGTCGGCACTGGGCCAGAACGATTGCAGGGCCAGCGCCAGGCCGATGACCACGAAGAACAGCATTGAGCCGAACGACTTGGCAATGACAAAGGTATTGATCGAGCGGATCTGCGTGTCACAGATTTTCTCGGCGGTTTTCTGGATGCCGGACACGAACATGCGCTGACGCCGCGGGCGGTGGATGCGCAATTCCTTGGCCCCTTCGGCGATGGCGTTGTAGTGCTTTTGCAGCTCGTCTTCGGAGTCTCGCGCCGCGTAGAAACCGCGCATGCCCTTGGCCCGGGCGATGGCCTGGATGGTGGTGCCGATGGCGATGGCCACCAGCATCATCAGAAACATCGGCCACGACAGCATCGCCAGATAGCCGAGGCAACCCAGGGTCACGGTCAGGGAAATCGCCAACGGCGCGAAGGCGAAGGCGAAATCGCTGATGGTGTCCACGTCATGGGTCAGCACCGGGATCAACCGGTGGCTGCGGTAGCGTTCGATCTGGTCGATCGGCGCCGACAGCACTTTCTCCCCCAGCTCTTTGCGCAGCCTGGCGATGATGTGCTGACCGACGTAGTTGGTGCCGATGTCGGACAAGATCGAGGTCAGCAGCGCCAGCACGCACAGCCCGGCAAAAATCATCACCACGGTGCGGGTCAGGCCATCGGCGGAGTGCAGGGCATTGTTGATGGTCGCCAGCAACACGGTGACGCTCAGGCCTCCGATCATGCCGAGCACGATGGACACTGAGACGATCAGGCGGAAGGGCTTGAGCAGGGCGAACAATTCGTTGATCGCCCCACGCGTTGGCTTGGTCATGGAGGATTCCTGCTTCGATGCGGAGGGAGTGCCGGTACTTAAGGAAAACGAATGGTTGCGGACTTTATTTAAACGGCAGTGGGCGGTAATGCCCGGGTAGCAGCTGGCGAAGCCTGCGTTCGGCAGCTGCTACAAGGCTTGTGTCGGCCTGAAAAATCAGAGCTCACGCACTACGCGAAATCCCAGCCAATCGCCGCTGCTGGTGGGCAGGCTGCTGTTGCGATTGCCGGAGCGGGAAAACACCGGCGCTTCGCCCCAGTCGTTGCCGCGCATCACCTGGCGTTTGCAGTTCTGCTCCAGCCACGGGCTGCCGTCGCTGGGTACACCGACATAGTCTTCGCGGTAGCAGTCAGCGACCCACTCATAAACGTTGCCGTGCATGTCGAACACGCCAAAGGCGTTGGCCGGGAAGGTGCCAGCCGGGGAGGTGAAGTTGTAGCCGTCGGCGGCGCCGTAGGTGTTGGCGTTTTTCGAGATCTGATAGTCGGCGCCTTCATCGAACGCAAACGGGAAAGCCCCGGTGCTGCCGGCGCGGGCGGCGTATTCGCGGATCGACTCGCTGGGCATGCGATAGGCATGACCGGTTTTCTTCGACAGCCAGGCAATGTAGCCCTCGGCTTCAGCCACGTTCATGCACACGGCCGGGTGGCGCGCGGTCTGTTTGAAGCTGGGTTTGCCGGCGGTGCAGCGACGGCCCGGGCGATCATCGAAGTCGGCGGGGGTGTTGCCGGTGGCGCGCACGTAGGCGTCCCATTCGCCGGCCAGTACCTGAAAGCGGCTGATGGCGAAAGGGCGGGTGAAGGTCACTTCATGCAGCGGGCCTTCATCGGGCTGGTGGCCGACTTCATCCGCTGGTGTGCCCATGGTGTAGCGGCCGGCGGGCAGCACGACCATTTCCGGACAGTCCTTGCAGTCCTTGAACACCTTGCCGGGGGCTGGCGGGTTCGCGGCCTGGGCGGTGCCGGCCGGCAGACCGGCGAGCAATGCGGTCAGTGCCAGGGCCGATAGGGTTCGCAGGGAAGAGGGCATAGGGAGCGTTTTCATAAGTCGTCTCGGTTAAAGGAAAACGGTGCCTCGCAGAGAGGGTTCACGCGGAGCGCTTTTTGCCCAGCACGTCGATGAAACGGTCCACCTCGGCTTCGGTATTCAGCAGGCCGGGGGCGGTGCGGATCACCGGGCCGACGTCGCGGCTGACTGCATCGCTGACGATCCGGTTTTGCATCAGATGAGCGGCCACCGCATCGCTGTCCTGACCCTTGACCCGGAAGAAGCTGAACCCCGCCGAAAACTTCGGGTCGACCGGGGTGACCAGTTCGACGCCCGGCTGCTCCAGCAATCGTTGTTTCAGGTAGCTGTTGAGCTGATGGATACGCGCCTGGACGTCGCCCTTGCCCAGTTCCAGGTGCAATTTGAATGCTTCGTCCACGGCCCAGCGATGTTCGAAAGCGTGATAGCCGCCCGGGGACATGGTGGTGGAAAAGGTCGTGGCTTCGGAGAAGGTCGGTACGCTCGGGCTGACGTATTTCAGCTCTTCGCTGCGGCTGCAAACGATGCCGGTGCCGCGGGGGCCGAACATCCATTTGTGGGTGCCGGCAATGAAGAAGTCGCAGTTCATCGCCGGGAAGCTCAGGTCTTCGACGCCGAAACCGTGCACGCCGTCGACCACGTAAATGATCCGGTCCTTGTCGTCGCGCTGGCGATTGTGTTCATCGACGAGTCCGGCGATGTCGCTGATCGGTAGCTTCACGCCACTGCCCGAGTGCACCCAGGTCATGCCCAGCACGCGGGTCTCGGGGCGGATATTGCGGTTGATGGTATCCAGCACTTGGTCGGCCGAGATCGACTGTGGTTGCTCGAACAACTGAATCTTGCGCACCCGGGTGCCATCGCGCTGGTTGCGAAAATGCAGGATGTTGTTCGTGGAATAGTGCTCGTGAACCGTGGTGAGGATTTCCTGAACGGGACGCACCTGGACGCAGCCATAAATCATCGCCAGGCCTTCGGTGGTGCTGCCGGTGAGGGCGATCTGTGTCGGTTTGGCCTGCAAATACCGACCGGCCCAGAGCCTCACGTTTTCTTCGCGCTGGTGGGTCACGCCCAGGTCCCAGTCCATGGCCAGCCCGGGGTTCAGGTCCAGCGCGGCGCGGTGACGGGCGATGGCCTCGCGCACGGGTTTGGGGTGGGAGGTCACCAGGAAATTGGCGAAGTGAATGTAGTTCGGATCCTGCTCGAACAACTGGTGCAATTGCACCCACTTGTTCCGGGACACGGCTTGCAGCTGCACGGCGGCGGCCGGGGTCCCGAGGCTGGCACCCAACGGCAGGCCAGCGGCGAGGATCCCGGCCTGTTTCAGAAAAGTACGACGGTCACTCATGGTTTTACCGTTTCCTGGCGAGAAATCAGCGTGGGCTTCGCGGCTTTTTGCACCTGTTCCCAGACCCGCAGGAAGTTACCGCCCCAGAGCTTGGCAATATCGGCTTCGGAATAACCGCGCTGGATCAGTTCGGCGGTGACGTTGCGGATTTCGCCGACATTTTCCCAGCCCTTGATGCCGCCGCCGTCGTTGAAGTCCGAGGCGATGCCGACGTGGTCGATGCCGACCTTGCGCACGGTGTAATCGATGGCATCGCCGAGGTCCTTGAGCGTGGCCTTGGGTTCTTCTTCGAGAATGGCGTACAGGCCGCTGGCGTATTGACCGAGCTTCTGTTCGGACCAGGCGGTGATGATCGGGTCACCGGGCATCAATGCCATCGCCAGGTTGGGCAATGGCGGCAAATCAAAACGTTTGCGCAGGGCGTTGAGTTTGTCCTGTGTGTCTTGGGTCAGCGGTTTGAGGTATTGCGAGAAACCGACTACCTGGACTACGCCGCCGCTGTTCTTGATCAGCTGCAGCTCCTTGTCGCTGAGGTTGCGCGGGATGTCCACCGAGGCCCGTGGCGCCGAGTGCGAGGCCACCATCGGCGTGCGGCTCAGTTGCGCCACTTGTTCCAGGCCTTTGGTCGACATCTGCGACACATCAATGATCACGCCCAGATCGTTGAGGCGCTGCACCGCTTGTTTGCCGATGTCCGACAGCCCGTCGAGGGCATCGGGGGAGTCGTTGAAAAACGGCAGCGGTCGTGACGAATCGGCCCAGCTGTTGTTGCCGATGTAGCTGAAACCGAACATGCGCATGCCGCGGGCGGCCCACAGGTCCAGTTTGCTCAGGTCATTGCCCAGCGGGTAGGCGTTGAGCATGCTGATGAAAATCGCAAACTTGCCTTCGCCGTGCAGGCGTCGGAAGTCGTCGGGGGTGTAGGCGATGCCGACCTGATTGGGAAAATCGCGAACCAGCCCGGAGATGATTTTGTAGCGCACTTCCTGCTGGTTGCGTGCTTCCTCGACGAAACCGTCGGTGGGCCTGTGCGGCGCGTTCGGGCCGTTCCACATTTCCGGCCAGCCGAAGACTGTCAGGGCAGCGCCGGACAGTCGGCCACGGTTGGCCTTGATCAGGTCGAACTGGCCGGAACCGTCCTTGTCGGCCTCATTGCCATGGGCACCGAAACTCAGGGGGACGGTGATGTGGCTGTCGAAGGACAGGATCCGCTCCTGCAGTTCGGTGGCCTGTTTCATGACCTTGACCGGGTAGCCGGGGTTGTCCTTGAACCCGTAATCCCAGACCAGCCAGCCTGCGCCGGCACTGATCGCCAAGGCCAGTGGCAGGCCGAGGTACAGAGCTTTTTTCGAACGTGTTTTTGTCATCGCCATCTCAGTCAGGTTCGCCGCCCCGGTGCAGGCGCAGGGGCCTTTGCTATCTGGGAAGAACGAGTGACCGATGCAGGAATTTAGGTGACCCCGCAAAGATCGCATTTCATATGCAGGCGCCTGCGATCTTTGAGGGCTCCCATAAATTTGTAGAGGCAACAAACGTTCTAGCTTGGATAAAGCCTGCTTCATGGCTGACACAGGTAGGGCAATGACGATTTCTCGACGCTGGTTCATGGCGGGCCTGGCGCTCACGAGCGCTGCGGTGCCTGCCGCTTTTTATGCACATCGTGAGCTGACCCGGGAAAAGGAACCGATCACGCCGGGGGAGGCCACGGTCGACCTGGCGAGCACCGCCGGGCAGCAACTGGCCGACAGCTTGCGCGGAATCTGGGACATTCGTTTTGTCGGCAGCGATGCCGGGCTCGATGGCTTGCCGCAGGACGGGCTGGAGCTGTTTCTCGACATCGCTCATCGCGGGCGCGGGTTGCGCGGTTGCCTGGACACCGGCACTCACCTGCGCGGGGAAGGCCCGCCGTGCTATCAGGTCATCGGCGATCTGGCACCGGCCACTGGCGCTGAACTGTACTGGCGACTGATGCGCACTGACGCCCCGCTGGTGGCGCCGGTGTATGAATTCAAGGCAAAGCTCGACGAAGTCTGGGCGGCTTTCGGCAACGCCGGCAGTGGCACCTTCAGCGGCCAGGTGCTGAGCCTGAATCGCCCGTTGGGTTTGCCCGAACTCGACAATCGCTTTATCGCCATCAAGCGCCGGTTTCCCGAAGCGCGGGAGCGAGTCGCCCTCAACCCGGCGTTTCTGGCGTGGCTGGTGTCCCCCGAACATCGTTTGTTTCATCAGCTCTGGCACGCGTCCCGGGATAAATGGCACAAGCTCTCGGAGAAAAAGCGCGAGGCGTTGCGCGGTATCGGCTGGCAACCCGGACCACGGGACAAAGAGCGTGATGCCCGCGGGCCGCGCAAGGACCGAAACGGTTCGGGCATCGATTTCTTCTTCATGCACCGGCACATGCTCGGCATCGCCCGCTCCATGCAGGATTTGCCTTCATGGCCGGCATTCCCCTTGCCGCAGCCGGAGCTTGAGCGTGATCGCCAGGGCTTCGCGCGCTACTTCGACAATCACGATGGCAATGCCTTGCCGCCGACCTGGTTGACCGAAGGCGACGACGAGTACACCAAATGGGTCAGCGACATCAAAGCCGCCGAGACGTATCACAGCAACTTCCAGGTCTGGGAGTCGCAGTACCGGGATCCGCGTTATCTGTCGAAACTGACCCTCGGCCAGTTCGGTTCGGAGGTCGAGCTGGGCCTGCACGATTGGTTGCACATGCGCTGGGCATCGGTGGCACGGGACCCGTCCAACGAGATACCGGTGCCGATGGCCCGGGATCAGGCCGACTTCGCGGCGCGCTGGTATGCCCCGGAAAACGACTTTCTCGGCGATCCGTTTTCGTCCCACGTCAACCCGGTGTTCTGGCGTTTCCACGGCTGGATCGACGATCGCATCGAAGACTGGTTCCGCGCCCATGAGCGTTTTCACCCTGGCGAACTGAGTCGACTGGAGGTCAACGGTGTGCCGTGGTTTGCGCCGGGGCGTTGGGTGGAAGTCGGCGATCCGTGGCTCGGGCCGGACACCCACGGTTGCAGCACGACCCCGGGTCTGCAAGCGGGGCGCTCGATGGAAATGGACCCCGAAACCATGAAGCTGGCGTTGCGCATCACCTTTGGCGATGAAGACACCATGAGCGACCTGTTGCGCAAAGTGCCGCGACGGCCGTGGTATGCGCGGCATCTGAAGGTCAAGGGATGGCCGGTTTAATCAGATAGACCGCGTTATCGTTCTTTCGCGAGCAGGCTCGCTCCCACACTGGATGTTGCTGAACACAACGTTTGTGTACGACGCAAATCCAATGGGGGAGCGAGCCTGCTCGCGATAGCGAACTCAATGCTCACCCTGAGCTAAAGCACCTGCCACCCCCCACCCAGCGCCTTGTACAGCGCGATACTGGCCTGCAACCGCGACAACCTCAGCTGCACATTCATATCTTGGGCGGCATACAGCGTGCGCTGGGTTTGCAGCACCGTGAGCAAGTCTTCGGCGCCAGCCTGGTAGCGGCTCTGGGCGATGTCGAAAGCGGTCTGAGCCTGGCTCAGTTCCTCCCCTTGCCACTGACGTTGTTCGTCCAGCCCACGAATGCTGTTGAGGGCTTTTTCCACATCGGCAAAGCCGTTGATGATTGCCCCGCGATAGGTTTCCAGCAATTCCTGTTGGCGCGCCGTGGCTTTGTCGCGAGCGGCGCTGAGGCGACCATTGTTGAAGATCGGTGCCACCAGCCCCGAGGACAGGTTGTAAAAAGTCGTGCGCAACAGATCCGAGGCCAGGTCGGCGCCGGTGCCCAGGCTGGCGGTGAGCGTCAGGGTGGGCAACATCGCCGCACGGGCGACGGTCACATCGGCCTGGGCGGCGGCGAGTTTGGCTTCGGCGCTGGCGATGTCCGGGCGGCGACTCAACAGCTCACTGGGCACGCCGCTGGCAATCTCTGGCCAATGCAATTGATCGAACGGCTGCTCCGTCAGCGTTAGCGCCTGCACCGGTTGGCCGAGCAGGGCGGCGAGGGTGATCCGCGCTTCCCGGGCCTGTTGCTGCACCAGCGGCAGTTTGCGTTGCTGTTCGGCCACCAGGCTTTTTTGCTGAGCCAGTTCCAGCGCGGTGGCGCTGCCGGCGTCGTAGCGGGTCTGCACCAATCGCAAAACGCTTTGGGCGTTGGCCAGGTTCAGCTCGGCGATCCGTTGCTGTTCACGCAACGACAGGGCTTGGGTGTAGCTGTTGGCCACACCGCTTTGCACGGTCAGTTCTACGGTGGCCCGATCGAACTCACTGGCCTGCAAGCCGAGCTGGGCACTGTCCCGGGCCGCCCGTTTGCCGCCCCAGAAATCGATTTCGTAACTGGCGCTCAGTTGCGCATCGTAATAATTCAGCGAGCGATTATCAGGGCTGACGTCCAGTTGGCTGTACCCCTTGCCATGCAGCAAGCGTTGGCGATTGGCGTTGAGGCCGGCCTTGAGCTCGGGCAGCAGCGGGGCGCCGGCGATGGTGGCGCTGGCCTGGGCTTGCTGCACCCGGGCGACGGCGGCGGCCAGGTCGTGGCTGCCCACCCGTGCCTGTTCGATCAGTTGATTGAGTTGCGGGCTGCCGAACTGCGTCCACCATTGGCGATTGCTGTGTGCGGCGGCTGAAGTGTTCGGTGATTGCCAGGCGGCGGGTGGTTGCAGGCCACTGTCGGGGCGCGGCGCAGGGTTGCTGCAGGCGGCCAGCAACAGGCTGGCGGCCAGAAGGCTCAGGGGCACTTTCATAGGTCGATCATTCACTGGTAAGGGCCGTGACCGGATCGAGCCGGGCAGCCTTGCGGGCAGGCATGAAGCCGAAGATGACACCGGTGACCAGGGCGCAGCCGAAGGCGCCGAGCACGGCGAACAACTGGAACGCGACTGCGACATTGCCGAGCAGCAGCACGCCACCGACCAGCAGCGCCAGACCGATTCCGGCGACACCGCCGACCACCGAAAGCATGACCGCCTCGGTGAGAAACTGGCGCAGGATGTCGCGCTGACGGGCGCCGGTGGCCATGCGAATCCCGATTTCCCGGGTGCGTTCACGCACGGTCATCAGCATGATGTTCATGACGCCGATGCCGCCGACCAGCAACGAAATCGCCGCAATCGAACCGAGCATCAATGACAGCGTGCCTTGGGTGCGGGCCTCGGCCTGGATCATGGCGGCGTTGTTGGTCAGTTCGAAATCGCGCTTGCCCTTGTGCTCGCGCAGGATTGTTTGTTCGATGGCCTGCTCGGCTTCCTTGACCTTGCGCGCATCCTTGGCGGCAATCACCACATACTCGGGGTTACGACTGCCAAACAGACGCACGCTGGCGGCCGAGTAGGGCACGGCGATGCGGTTGTCGCTGTCGGAATCACCGGAACTGGAGCCTTTCTCCGCCAGCACGCCGAGCACCTGAAACGGTACGTTTTCGATCAGGATGTACTGGCCAATCGGGTCGGTCAGGTCTTTGAACAGCTTCTCCCTGACCTTGTGCCCGATCACCGCGACCGCGGCGGCACTGTCTTCATCGGCCTGAGTGAAATAGCTGCCCTGAACCACCGGCCAATTGAAGATGCTCGGGAAGTTGGTGTCGTTGCCGCCCACATAGGCGGTGTGATCGGCATTGCCAAAACGCACGCCGGCCGTCGCGCCGTTGACCGGCATGATCCGCTGTACCTGAGGCAGGTTGGCGAGCGCGGCGACGTCGTCGAGGGTGATGATGCCGGGCGGCGTACGCGGATTGGGCGCGGCGCCGCTGAGGTAAATGATGTTGGAACCGAAGGCGCCCATTTGCGCCATCACCTGCCGCTTGCTGCCTTCGCCCACCGCCAGCATCACCACCACCGACGCCACGCCAATAACAATCCCTAGCAGCGTCAGGGCGGTGCGGAAGCGGTTGATCCACATCACCCGCCACGCCGCCTGAACCGCGTCCAGCAATTCGCCTTTCCAGGCGCCATTGGCTTCGCTGCCGGCGCTCAGGCGCTGGCGCAGGTCCACGGCTTGCAGCGCGCCGGAACGGGCCGTGCGGGGGGCGGCCGCGGGATTGGTGGCGGTGTCGCTGATGATCAGACCGTCGCGGATTTCGATGACCCGGTTGGCGCGTTTGGCCACTTCGCGGTCGTGGGTAATGAGGATCACCACATGCCCCTGGCTGGCCAGTTCGTCGAGCAGGCTCATGACCTCGGCGCCGCTATGGCTGTCGAGGGCGCCGGTGGGTTCGTCGGCGAGGATGATGTGACCGCCGTTCATCAACGCCCGGGCGATCGATACCCGTTGCTGCTGGCCACCGGAAAGCTGATGCGGACGGTTGCCGTTGCGCGAACCCAGGCCGAGGCGCTCGAGCAGGGCCGCCGCGCGGGCATGGCGTTCGTCCGCCGGGGTGCCGGCATAGATGGCCGGCATCTCGACGTTTTCCTGGGCCGATCCGGATGGGATCAGGTGATAACCCTGAAACACGAAGCCGAAGGCCTCACGCCGTAGCCAGGCCAGTTCGTCACTGCCCAGGCCGGCGACGTTTTCCCCGGCGAACAGGTAGTCGCCGCTGGTGGGGCGGTCGAGGCAGCCGAGGATGTTCATCAAGGTCGATTTGCCGGAACCGGAAGCGCCGACGATGGCGACAAATTCGCCGGCATGGATCGACAGGTCGATGCCGCGCAGCACTTCCACCAAGGGGCTGTCGCCACCGCCGTAGGCTTTGCGGATCTGTCGCAGGTCAATCAGGGGTGTTTGCATTCAGCCTCCGCTGCCGGTAAGCGGAGCGCTCAGCACGTGATCGCCTTCCGCCAGCCCGTCGAGAATCTGCGTGCGCAGCCGGTCGCTGATCCCGGTGCGAACCTCGCGGCGCTGAACCTCGCCGTTGGCCGCTACCACTTGCGCCACTTGGCGATCTGCCGCGGTGCCGTTTTGCAGGGCCGCGGTGGGCACCGTCAGCACGTTCTGCGCCTGCCGGGCGACGAAAAATACCTGGGCGGTCATGTCCGTCATCAAGGCGTTGTCGGCGTTGTCGACATCCAGCAGCACGGTATAGAGCACCACCCGTTCGCTGCCGCTGCGACCGCTGGTGGGGCTGCCCTGCATCTGTTCGAGCGGGCGCGGCGGCACCGGCAGAATCTGCCGCACGGTGCTGCTCCAGCGCCGGTTGCCACCGCTGAGCGTGGTGAACCAGGCGGTCATGCCGGGTTTGACCTGGCCGATATCCGCCTCGGACACCTCGGCCCATACGGTCATCGGTGACAACCGGGCAATGCGCAATATCAGCGGCGTCTGTTGTTGGGCGTTGAGCGTCTGGCCTTCCCGGGCGCCGATGGCGACCACCGTGCCGGACATCGGCGCGTAGATCCGTGTGTAACCCAACTCCGCTTCGTCGCTGCGCAAACTGGCCTGGGCTTGACGAATCTGCGCCTGGAACCCGTCGATGCGTGCTTGGGTCGCCCGCACTTCGGCGCGGGCGGTCTGCACATCTTCTTCACGGGTCGCGCCGCCGGCCTTGAGGTTCTGCTGGCGTTGGTACTTTTGCTGCGCCAGGTCGTGCTGGGCGCGCTGCTCTTGCAACTGGGCCTTGAGGTTGTCGATGGAAAAGCGCCCGGCGTCGAGTTTGGCTTTCTGGGTCGAGGGGTCGATCTCCACCAGCAATTGGCCTTCCTTGACCTGATCGCCGGCCTCGACATGAATCTTCTGGATCTGCCCGGACGCCTGGGCGCCGACGTCGACGTAACGTCGCGGTTGCAGGGTGCCGAGGGCGGTCACGCTGTTTTCGATATCGGCGCGGGTCACGGCGGCGGTGGCCAGTTTCTCACGCCCCGGCGGGATCACTTGCCAAGCGGCGAGGGCCACGGCGGGGATCAGGCACAGAGCGACAAACAGGGCGCGTCGGGTGGGGCGGGGACGTTTCATGCGGGGTTCCAGCCGGTGAAAATCGGCCCGTCGCTCGGCGAGCACGGCAGTGACCGGCGCCGCTGAACGCTGTCGATGGACCGACAGACACGGGAAGCTGTCCTGTAAACGAGAACCCCGGAGCAGAATTTAAGCCTTGATACATAGGGTTACAGGACGACAAATGAGGTTATTTCTCAGGTAAGTGGATCCAGTGCTTTAAATCTATATGAGAATTACTATAAATTACGCCTCTTGCGCGCTGCCATCATCGTGCCGCCATCTCTTTTATGGCGCAGATCTGGCTCAAGGACTGGGAGTCATGTTGGAAAACTACTATCGCGAGCTGGTGTGTTTCCTGAACGCCAAGCTGGGCAACCGTCAGGTGGCCGAAGATGTGGTGCATGACGCTTATCTGCGGGTACTGGAGCGTTCCAGTGACACGCCGATCGAACAACCCCGGGCGTTTCTTTATCGCACCGCGCTCAATCTGGTGATCGACGACCACCGACGCAATGCCTTGCGGCAGGTCGAATCCCTGGACGTGCTCGACAGCGAAGAACGCTACTTCACGCCATCCCCTCACAACAGCCTCGATCACGGTCAGCGCCTGGACATGCTCCAGCGCGCACTGGCGGAGTTGCCACGGTTGTGTCGCGAGAGTTTTCTTCTGCGCAAAATCGATGGCTTGTCGCACCCGCAAATCGCCGGGCAGCTGGGTATTTCCCGGGCGCTGGTGGAAAAGCACATCGTCAATGCCATGAAGCATTGCCGGGTGCGAATGCGCCAGTGGGACGCTCCCTGATCGCCACCGTTTAATCAGGCCACGTTAAATTTTTTTTCATTGTCCTCGTTCCTATTCAACAGACGATCTGCTGCCGCACAAGGCCGGTCAGGTCACCCAGGCTTTATCCCCGCTGGTCCGGGGTTCATCCAGAGGACACTGGAAATGACACAGGCAATTGCATCGCCCATCGTTCACGACCTGATCGGCGTCGGTTTCGGCCCTTCGAACCTGGCTCTGGCCATCGCCCTGCAAGAGCGCGGGCCGAGCCAGGGCGAGCTGGATGTGCTGTTTCTCGACAAGCAAGCGGACTACCGCTGGCACGGCAATACCCTGGTCACCCAGAGCGAACTGCAGATTTCCTTTCTCAAGGATCTGGTGACGCTGCGCAACCCGACCAGCCCGTATTCCTTCGTCAATTACCTCAAGCACCACGGTCGTCTAGTGGACTTCATCAACCTCGGCACCTTCTATCCATGCCGCATGGAGTACAACGACTACCTGCGCTGGGTCGCCGGGCAATTTACCGAACAGAGTCGCTATGGCGAGGAAGTGCTGGCCATCGAACCGGTGCTGCACCACCAGCAGGTCGAAGCACTGCGGGTGATCTCGCGTGATACGCAAGGTCAGCAGCATGTGCGCACCACCCGTTCGGTAGTGGTCAGCGCTGGCGGTACACCGCGCATTCCCGAAGCGTTCAAGGCACTCAAGGATGACGGCCGGGTGTTCCATCACTCCCAGTATCTGGAGCGCATGGCCAGCCAGCCGTGTGTGAACAACCAACCGATGAGCATCGCGATCATTGGCGGCGGGCAGAGTGCGGCGGAAGCCTTCATCGACCTGAACGACAGCTTCCCGTCGGTGCAGGTGGACATGATCCTGCGTGGCTCGGCCTTGAAGCCAGCCGATGACAGCCCCTTCGTCAACGAAGTGTTCTCGCCGGAGTTCACCGACCTGGTGTTCCAGCAGGCCAGCAGCGAACGTGAGCGCCTGGTCAACGAGTACCACAACACCAACTATTCGGTGGTGGATATCGACCTGATCGAACGCATCTACGGCATCTTCTACCGGCAGAAAGTCTCGGGCATCGCGCGCCACGCGTTCCGTACCCTGACCACCATCGAAAAAGCTACCGCCACCGAGCGCGGTATCGAACTGGCGGTGCGCAACAACGCCACCGGTGAAGTCACTGTTCGTTGCTACGACGCCGTGGTGCTGGCCACCGGTTACGAGCGTCAGATGCACCGCAAACTGCTGGCGCCGCTGGAACAGTACCTGGGTGATTTTGAGGTCGATCGCAATTACAAACTGATCACCGACGAGCGTTGCAAGGCCGGCATCTATATGCAGGGCTTCTGCCAGGCCAGCCACGGCTTGAGCGACACCTTGCTGTCGATCCTGCCGATCCGCGCCGATGAAATTGCCGGCTCGCTGTATGACCATGGCAAGTCGCGTGGGCATGGCCGGTCGGTGATGGATTTATTGTTGGCCACTGCCAGCTAAATCTTCGGCGTCTGCCAGCCGCCATCGCGGGCAAGCCCGCTCCCACAGTTTGATCTTAAGTCACCCAATCTGTGTTCACTGAAGATCCCTGTGGGAGCAGGCTTGCCCGCGATGGGGCTCTCAAAAGCACCACAAATGTAGAATCCTGAACCCTGCGGAATAACCCCGCGCTGCAACTGCGCGGCGAATCCCGGCCCGTTCCCTGAGAACCACGTCCTGAAGGGATAAGTGACACCGTTTTTAGGAAATGTCCTACAGAACGCTTCCTCGGTCTTGCGTAGCCTTGCCGCCTCACTCATCAGTCATTGATTGACCTGGAGGCTCGCGATGATCAACAAAGCCTTGCGTATCCTGATCGCCGACGAACAGCATTTTCACCGAATGAAAACCGAGCGGTTGTTCAATCAGCTCGGTTATTACCGGGTGGCACCGGTGCAAAGCCTTGCGCACATGCTGACCCTGGTCGACTACAGCTGCGAGCCGTTCGATCTGGTGGTCATCAATGCCTCACTGGCGGATGGTGCGTTGGACCTGGTGGGGTTCTTCCTCGATAACTGCCAGGTTCATTACGTCTTGATCTACGCTGACCAGCAGGCACAGTTGCCGCCATTCCCTGCCGGCTTTCAACAGCAGGTTCCGCAAAGGATTCAGGTGAGCCGCGAGGCATTGCCAGATTTTGTGTCCATTCAACGGCTGATGACGCTCATCGATCCGCCGGCGTGTGAAGCTGCACCCTACTTGAATCAAGAGCGATATCGGCAACGGATCGGTTGATTTTCGGGGCTACCGTTCGTCGGTACTATCAATTCTGTCAGGTACATTTTTTCTGTCTACCATGCAAAAATCTTTGCGCAGCCGTCGCGTCTGTCTCGGCGCTATCCGAGGGTAATCGTCGAGTTTTTGCACAGGGAATTGCCATGAAGAAAGCGCTGCTTGTGGACGATCATCCTGTGGTGAGTGCCGCAGTCCGAATTGTCCTTGAACCAGAGGGTTTCAAACTCATTTATGAGGCGTTCAGTGTTGGCGAGGCCTTGTCGATACTTCGTGAGCATGCAGTCGATCTGGTGATATTGGATCTGGTCATGCCCGGCGGTGATGGGCTGGATGTGCTTGAACGGATCAAGGCCAATGACTTGTCCTGCCGGGTGCTGGTGTTCTCGTCGCTGGATCCGCTGTTCTTTCAGGATCGCTGCATGCGCGCCGGGGCCATGGCGTATGTCGCCAAGACCAACGATTTGAGTCAATTGCAAAAAGCCGTGCATGCGGTCATGGCCGGCTACACCTATTTCGCGCATCTGCCTTCTGGACCTCAGGACAGCCTGCAAAGCAGCGAAAAACAGATGATCGACAAACTCTCCAACCGCGAATTGAGCATCCTGCAATACCTGGCCCGAGGCATGTCTAACAAGGTCATCGGCGAACTTATGCACTTGAGCCACAAGACTATCAGCACCTACAAGACTCGCTTGATCGAAAAGCTGGGGGTGAACGCGGCGGTGCACCTGCGAGACTTCGCCAAACGTAATCGTTTGATCTGAATGACCCCGATCATGCGCCTGTTTCTGTCGGCCTTGGCACTGAGCCTTTTAACGCAGTTGCCTGCGGCGATGGCCGACGAACCGCAGCAGTTGCACCTGCTGGGTCGTTCCACGGTGGAGGGTTTTCAGGTCAAGCTGGATGAAAGGGACTGGCAATGGCTACGCGATAAACGGGCCTTGCGCGTCGGTGTAACGGGGGCGGATTACCCGCCGTTCGAAGTAACGCGCCACCGCGGTGAGCTGGAGGGCATCACGGCCGATTACGCCGATCTGCTGGGGCAACTGCTGCACGTCAAGATTGACGTGTTGCGTTATGCCACCCGTGAAGCCGCCATGGACGCCCTGAAACGCCATGAGCTGGATCTGCTCGGGACATCGAACAACTTCGAAGCGGCGGACCCGGCGCTGAACCGGTCCCGAGCCTATGCCGAAGATCAGCCGATGCTGGTCACTCGACTGGACGAGCGAATGCCTGTCGATCTTGGCGGCAAACGTATCGCCATGGTCGAAGATTATTTGCCGGCCCAGACTGTGGAAGCGTTCTACCCCGACGCGACCTTGCAGCTTTATCCCTCGGCACTCGATGCGCTCGGAGCAGTAGCGTTCGGGCCGGACGATGTGTACCTGGGCGACTTCATCAGCGCCAATTATCTGATCAACAATAACTACCTCAACAATGTCCATCTGGCGGGGCCTTCCGGTCTGGATGCCAATCCGTTCGGCTTCGCTCTGGCGATGGACAATCCGCGTCTCAAAAGCATCATCGACAAGGCTCTGGCGGCAATACCGATGGAACAGCGCGCGGTCATCGAGGTGCGCTGGAGTGCCGGCAGGGCCAATACGATGGGCCAGCAACCGGTGCGTTTGAGCGTCAGTGAGCAGCGCTGGCTGGAGCGGCATCCGACGATCACTGTCGGCGCGATCGACAACTTTGCTCCGCTGACGTTCTACGATGCCCAAGGCCGGCTCAGCGGGTTGACGGCGCAGTTGCTGATGCTGATCAGCCAGCGCAGCGGTTTGACCTTTCAGGTACAACGCGGCCGCTCACTGGACCGGCAAATCGAGCAACTCCAGGCCGGAGAGATCGACCTGTTACCTGTGGTCACCCCCAGTAGCGAGCGTGAAGACGCGTTGCTCTTTACCCGCGCCTACCTGAGCAATCCATTTGTGCTGGTCAGTGCAACGACCACGGGCAGCCCCAGGACACTGGACGATCTGGCCGGTAAACGCCTGGCAATTTATCGTGGCCATCCGTTGTTCGGATATATACAGACCCGGGCGCCGCAGGTTCGCCTGGTCGAAGCGCGAAGCCCGGCCGAGGGCATGGAATGGGTGATCAAGGGGCAGGCTGATGCGACGCTCAGTTCATTGATCGTCGCCCGTTACCTGATTGCCCGGCATTACCGGGATCGCCTGCGCGTCAGCAGCACCGTGGGTGATCAACCTGCCCGTATCGCCTTGGCCACTCACCGTGGTGCGCTGGAGTTGCACTCGATTCTGAACAAGGCATTGCTGAGTATTTCGCCTCAGGAAATGGACGTTCTGGTGGCTCGCTGGAGTCATGATGTGGTGCTGGATGACAGCTATTGGCTGCGCCATCGTCAGGGCATTCTTCAGGCCTTTGCCGTGGCTGGCGCCTTGCTGTTGCTCGCTTTTGGCTGGATTGCCTGGCAGCGCCGACAGATCCGCCAGCGTCAGCAGTGGTTGCAGCAATTGCAGGATGCCAAGAACGAGGCCGACGATGCCAACCGCGCCAAAACCACTTTTCTGGCCACCATGAGCCATGAGATCCGCACACCGATGAACGCCCTGATCGGCATGCTTGAACTGGCCCTGAAACGTGCCGACGAGGGCGTCACCGATCGTTTCGCCATTGAGGTGGCGTCCAGTGCCGCACAACAATTGCTGGCGCTGATCGGCGACATTCTGGATATCGCCCGTATCGAGTCCGGGCATTTATCCCTGACACCTGAGCGGGCCAATCTTCGGCGGCTGGTGGAATCGGTGTGTCGGGTTTTCGAAGGCCTGGCACGGCAGAAAGAGCTGGCGTGGCGAATCGATCTGGATGAACACAGCGACGGCGATGTGTTGATCGACCCCACCCGTTTCAAGCAGGTGCTGTCCAATCTGCTGAGCAACGCCATCAAGTTCACCCGTGAAGGCGAGGTGAGCCTGACGCTGCGGGTGACACCCGTGACGCCGGAGCATCTGGCGGTCAGTGTGCGCATTGAAGACACCGGTATTGGCATCAGCGACGTCGACCGACAACGGTTGTTCAGCCCGTTCATTCAGGCCGATAACGGCCGGCAGTCAGCTCGAAGCGGTTCTGGCCTGGGGTTGGTGATCAGTCGCACCCTGTGCGAAATGATGGGCGGCCGGTTGCAACTCGATAGCGTCTTCGGACAAGGCACACAGGTCGACATCAACCTTGAGCTGATCGCATTGCAAGCGTTGCCTTCCATTGAGGCCGTGGAGTACGGGTTGCAGGTGCCGACGCGGCCACTGACGATTCTGGTGGTTGACGATCACCCGCCTAATCGCCTGTTGCTTTCACGGCAACTGAGCCACCTTGGACATCGTGTTCTGGAGGCCGAAGAGGGCGCACGGGCGCTTGAGCTGTGGCGCGAACATGAGTTCGATCTGGTAGTCACCGATTGCAATATGCCCGGGCTCAGTGGTTATGAACTGGCGGGTGCAATCCGCGATGAAGAGCGTGCCCAGGGATTGCCGCCGACGGTGATTCTGGGCTTTACCGCCAATGCGCAGCCCGAGGAAAAAGTCCGCTGCCTGGAGGCAGGTATGGACGACTGCCTGTTCAAACCCATCCTGCTGGCGGATTTGAGTGCATGGCTGGCGTCCAGGTTTGTGAGCCAAGCGCCAGAGACGCTCGAAGAGCAACCTATACCCGAAATGGACTTGAGTGGGCTGGAGCAATACGTCGGTGCGGACCGCACGCTGCTTGATCACTTGGTGCGCGAACTGGCGGTGACAAACCGCAGTGATCGGATCAATCTGCTCCAGGCGCACGCCAGTGGCGATCGCCCAGGTCTGCAAGACCTGGCGCACCGCATCAAGGGCAGTGCGCGTATGGTCCGGGCGGTGCGTTTGATCGAGCATTGCGAACAACTGGAGCGTGTCGTCGATGAGGAGAACACGGCGCTGCTCGACGAAGCCGTCGATCGGTTGCAGCAAGCCATGTCATCGCTGGACAAACATTTGAACCAAGGCTGAGGTTCAATCCCACTGCGGCGCAATGCCTTTGGGGCTGGTCAGGCGCTGGCCGCGATCCAGGCCTGCAATCAGCGCCATGTCGGCATCGCTCAGGGGCAAGGCGCAGGCTTGCAGATTGCCTTGCAGGTTGGCGCGTTTGGTGGAGGAAGGAATCACCGCGTACCCCTGCTGCATGGCCCACGCCAGCGTGACCTGAGCCGGTGTCGCCTGAAGGCGATCGGCGATCTGCTGGATGAGCGGATCCTTCAGCACTTCGCCGTAGGCCAGGGTCATGTAAGAGGTGATCTGAATGCCTTGGCTTTGGGCGAATTCGACAACCTTGCGGTTTTGCAGGTACGGGTGCAACTCGATCTGGTTGGTGGCGATGTTCTCGGCACCGACGGCGGCAATGGCCTGTTGCATCAGGTCAACGGTGAAGTTGGACACCCCGATCTGCCGGGTCAGGCCCAGTTGTTTGGCTTCGAGCAGCGCACCCATGAACTCTTCGACCGGCACCTGATCTTCCGGCGACGGCCAGTGGATCAGCGTCAGGTCCAGGTAATCGGTTTGCAGTTTATTCAGGCTCTCTTTGAGGCTGTCGATCAACCGGTCTTTGGCAAAGTTGGCGACCCAGATTTTGCTGGTGATGAACAGCTCTTCACGAGCAATGCCGCTGGCAGTGATGGCCTGGCCGACCTCGGCTTCGTTTTCATAGATTTGCGCGGTATCGATGACCCGGTAGCCCAGCTCAAGACCGGTGCTCACTGAATCGATGAGCACCTGGCCTTGCAGGCGAAACGTACCAAGACCGAATGCGGGGATAGACATCAATGACTCCAGGGGTTGCAGTGGGAATGAGCGGGAGTATCCCCGGCTGAATCCTTGAGAAAAACCGCTGGATCGGCAAAGCACTGTTTACCGAAAGTCATGAATGGAGAATTGCTAAGCGCAAAAGATCGCAGCTCTTAAGCAATATCACTATGACTGAATTCCTCGCCCAGAAAGTCGATCAAGGCCCGCACCGACGGCAACAATCCGCGTCGTGACGGGAAGATCGCATGCACGATCCCGCACTTGGGTGTCCAGCCCGGCACCAGTTCCACCAGTCGACCGGCAGCAATGTCATCACGCACCACCACACTCGGCAAATGGGCGATGCCGATGCCGGCGAGCACCGCGTGACGTAAGGCCAGCAAGTCGTCGGTGACCATGCGAGGGGTATGACGAATCAGCGCGCTGGCACCGTCGGCACCGAACAATTCCCACTGATATTCACGCTGCGCGCCACCCCAATGCACGCTCGGCAGACCGCTGAGATCAGCCGGCGTGGCCGGTGACGACAAGCGCTGCAAAAACGCCGGAATGCCCACCAGGCATTGGGTGCTGTTGCCCAGCACCTTCATCACCATGTCGGTGTTTTCCAGCGGTGGAAAGCGCACGCGCAGAGCGATATCGAACCCTTCGTGAATCAGGTCGACCCGGCGGTTGGTGCTTTCGATAAACAACTCCACCAACGGGTATTTGAGCATGTAGCGGGTCAGCATCGGCCCGACCCAGGAATTCAGCAGCGCCGTCGGGCAACTGATGCGCACCAGGCCCTGGGGTTCGGAGCGATTGCGTTCGATCAGTTCGGCGGCGCTTTCGGCTTCCACCCGCATGGCCAGGCAGCGCTGGTAATAGGCCTGGCCGATTTCGGTCAACGAGCAATGCCGGCTGGTGCGGTGCAGCAGGCGCACGCCGAGGCGTTCTTCGAGCTCGGCAATGCGTCGGCTGAGCTTGGATTTGGGCATGTCCAGCGCCCGCCCGGCCGGGGCGAAACCGCGATGCTCCACCACTTGGGTGAAGTAGTACAGGGTGTTGAGGTCTTCCACCATCGTTCTCCAAATAGAACGCTAAGGCTGATTTTTGCAGTCTAGCGCACCAAAGGCTCCGGTTTTAAGCTTTGTCCATCGCGTCACACAACAGATTTGGAGGAAAAGATGAAGAACATCATCGGTGTCTACACCAGCCCACGAACCCATTGGGTCGGCGACGGTTTTCCGGTTCGCACGCTGTTTTCCTACGACAACCTGGGCAAACACATCAGCCCGTTTCTGCTGCTGGATCACGCAGGGCCCGCTGAATTCAGCCCGACCACCGAGCGTCGTGGTGTTGGTCAGCATCCTCACCGTGGTTTCGAAACCGTGACTATTGTTTACAAGGGCGAAGTGGAACACCGCGACTCCACCGGCAGCGGCGGCAAGATCGGCCCCGGCGACGTGCAATGGATGACCGCGGCCTCGGGGATTGTTCATGAAGAGTTCCACTCCGAAGATTTCGCCAAGAGCGGCGGCACCCTGGAAATGGTGCAGCTGTGGGTCAACCTGCCGGCCAGGGACAAGATGGCCGCGCCCGGTTACCAGACGATTCTCGACGGTGACATCCCGAACATCGCACTTAAGAACAACACTGGCAGCCTGCGCTTGATCGCCGGTGAATTCGAAGGCCATCGCGGCCCGGCGCGCACCTTTACGCCGATCGACGTATGGGACGTTCGCTTGAACGCCGGCAAGTTGCTGACCCTGGATCTGCACGAAGGACGCAACACCGCACTGGTGGTGCTGCGCGGCACGGTTCAGGTCAACGGCTTGGAACTGGTGCGAGAAGGGCAGTTGGCGTTGTTCGAACGCCATGGCAATCAGCTCAGCCTGGAAGCCAATAACGACGCCGTGGTGTTGTTGCTCAGCGGCGAGCCGATTGACGAGCCCATTGTTGGCCACGGCCCGTTCGTGATGAACACCGAGCAAGAAATTCACCAGGCCTTTGCCGACTTCCAGTCGGGCCAGTTCGGCCGGATGCCCGTTTGAAATCATTGTTGTAGCGCTGTGGCGTACCGGGCTTGCCTGGCCACGTTTAAACGAAAAATCAGAGTTCACTTACGCCGGCCCGTTCGGCATCGATAAAAAGCGAGGATTACCCCATGACTACTTCCTACAAACGTCTCGACAAAGATAACGCCGCCGTTCTGCTGGTCGATCACCAGGCGGGTTTGCTTTCTCTGGTGCGCGATATCGATCCGGACCGTTTCAAGAACAACGTGCTGGCCCTGGCCGACCTGGCCAAGTACTTCAAGCTGCCAACGATTCTGACCACCAGTTTTGAAACCGGCCCCAATGGCCCACTGGTGCCGGAACTCAAGGCACTGTTCCCGGACGCGCCATACATCGCTCGCCCAGGCCAGATCAATGCCTGGGACAACGAAGACTTCGTCAAGGCGATCAAGGCTACCGGCAAGAAACAACTGATCATCGCGGGTGTGGTGACCGAAGTCTGCGTGGCATTCCCGGCGCTGTCGGCTTTGGCCGAAGGCTTTGAAGTGTTCGTGGTGACCGATGCTTCCGGCACGTTCAACGAACTGACCCGTCAATCGGCATGGGATCGCATGTCGTCCTCCGGTGCCCAACTGATGACCTGGTTCGGCCTGGCCTGTGAGCTGCATCGCGACTGGCGCAACGACGTGGAAGGCCTGGCGACTTTGTTCTCCAACCACATCCCGGACTACCGCAACCTGATGACCAGCTACAACACCCTGACCAACGCCAAGTAAACCCTGGCAGCACATACACACATAACTTGTGGGAGCGGGCTTGCCCGCGATAGCGGTCGATCAGTCAACATCACAGTGACTGACCAATTGCCATCGCGGGCAAGCCCGCTCCCACAGTGTTTTGTGTTGTTCTGAAGACATCAAATCCTCCTACACTGTGCCCATCCGTACCCTTGCTGGAGTTGCTTGATGCTGTCACTGCTCACCGATCATCCGTTGCTCAGCGCGCTGATCCTGATCCTGGTCGATCTGGTGTTGTGGCGTTTGATCACAGCCAGCGGCAGCAACTGGAAACTGGCGGTACGACTGGTGATTTTCTCGTTGTTCAGCGTGCTGCTGTTCAAC
Source organism: Pseudomonas sp. JL3 (assembly GCF_031570575.1). Lineage (NCBI taxonomy): Bacteria > Pseudomonadati > Pseudomonadota > Gammaproteobacteria > Pseudomonadales > Pseudomonadaceae > Pseudomonas > Pseudomonas sp. JL3. The sequence goes on along the minus strand of NZ_JAKWJK010000020.1, from coordinate 26,295 downwards.
GAAGGCTTGAATCCCATGGCGCCGGCGCCTTGGGTCGACAATGTGCCGTTGCACCTGGCGGCCACCGGTTTGCAGATCGGCTGGTGGTTGTATGCAGCGCGCACCCTGACGGTGTTGATCGGCGCGGTGATGATGCAACGGGTCGGGCACACCGGGCGTTTGCTGCAAGATCTGCTCGGCGCGGTGATTTTCCTGATCGCAGTCATCGCTGCCCTGGCGTACGTGCTCGAATTGCCGGTCAAGGGCGTGCTGGCAACGTCCGGTGCGTTGGCGATCATCGTCGGCCTGGCCTTGCAAAGTACCCTCAGCGACGTGTTCTCCGGGATCGTCCTGAACACTACAAAACCCTATCAACTGGATGACTGGATCTCCATCGATGGCACCGAAGGCCGGGTCACCGACATCGACTGGCGCGCCACGCGCCTGCAAACCGCGCAAGGCAGCATGGCGGTGATTCCCAACTCATTGGCGGCCAAGGCCAAGATCATCAACTTCAGCCGACCCAGTGACATTTTCGGGGTATCAATCAGCTTGCAAGTAAGCCCCCATGCGCGTCCGCAAACGGTGATTGATGCACTGGAGCGGGCCATGCAGGGCTGCCGCTTCCTGTTGGCCAAACCGGCGCCGAGTGTGTCGTTGAAAAGCTCCGGCAGCGCTGGCATGGAATACGAAATCAGCGGATTTGTAATCTCCATGGATCAGAAGCGCATGGTGCGCAATCAGTTGTTCGACCTGGCATTCCGGCATTTGCAGGCGTCCGGTGTCAGCCTGTTGTCGAGCGTCGAACCCAACGCGCCTGTTGCACTGTCACGCCCGCGGGCGCTGCTGGATAGCTCGAACATCTTCTCGACCCTGCGTCAGGAAGAGAAAGAAACCTTCAGCCAGAACATGAAGCTGCAAACCTTCCGCGCCGGTGAAATGATCCTGCCGGCGGGAGAGGTCAGCGATCACCTGTTCATCATCGAATCCGGCGTGGTGTCAGTCGCCCTGAGCCGCGGTGGCAAAAAGTTCGAGGCCGGGCGCATGGGGCCGGGTGAGGTGATTGGCGAGGCCGGGATTCTGTCCGATGAATCGGCGCTCGCCGACTTTTCGGCCAAGACCTTTTGCACCCTCTACCGCATCGAGAAGGAATACCTCAAGCCGTGCCTGGATGCGCGTCATGACATCAGCGAAGCAATGAAGGCGTTGTTCGATTACCGGATGCATACGGCTCAGACGCTGATTCAGGAAACACCCAAGGTGGTGGAGAAGAAAGGGTTTTTGCAGTGGTTGCGCAGCCGTAGCCATTGATGTGTCGGTTGCCTGTTCCGGCCCCTTCGCGAGCTGGCTCGCGAAAGAACCGGAACAGTCACTGAAAATCTTCTGGTCTATTGGCATCCTCAACTTCCCAATAATTGGCTATTTGTTCAACGTCAGGTCGGCATTAACGTAGCGCCAATCCCACCTGTGATTGGAGCTCACCATGCAACCTCGTATCGATTTCTACACGGCCTCCCCGGACGGCCTCAACGCCATGATCGCCCTGGAAACCGCCGTCTCGAAACTGCCGCTGGAAAAGTCGCTGATCGAACTGGTCAAGCTGCGCGCGTCGCAGATCAACGGCTGCGCCTTCTGCCTCGACATGCACACCGCCGATGCCCGCAAGGATGGCGAAACCGAGCGTCGTCTGTACACCTTGTCGGCGTGGCGTGAAACACCCTTCTTCACCCCCCGTGAACGTGCGGCCCTGGCCTGGACCGAGTCCCTGACGCAGCTGAGCCTGACCCATGCCCCGGACGAAGACTATGCACTGCTCAGCACCGAGTTCAGCCCCAAGGAAATGGTCGACCTGACCGTGGCAATTTCCACCATCAACAGCTGGAACCGCTTGGCCGTGGGTTTTCGTAAAATGCCTCAGGCCTGATTTTTTTGAAGTGGCGACCAGGCTCAATGCGCATCAGCACTCGGCGCGGCCGGTGGTTGTACCTTGCGCATCAAGGGCACCATCGCCGTGGCGAGGATGAAGCAGACCATGATCATCAGGAACGCGTCGCCGTAGGTTTGCGTCTGTGCTTCGCGGTAGGTCAGCAGCCATAGCTGACGCAGGCTGGCGGTGACGCCGATGTCACCGCTCTGGCCTAGAGCGGCGAAGTTATTGCCGACCTGGGACAGCCACTGATTCAGCGCTTCGTTGGTGCTGTTGAGGTTCTCCGCCAACCGGGTGAAGTGCAGGTTGGTGCGGTCATTGAGGATCGTGGCGCACGCGGCGATACCCATCGCGCCGCCGAGGTTGCGCATCAGGTTGAACAACCCCGAAGCATGTTTGAGCCGCGCGGGCGCCAGTCCGCCGAGAGTCAGGGTCACCGCTGGCGGCACCGCCAGTTGTTGAGCGATCCCGCGCAAGGCTTGCGGCAGCATCAATTCTTTGGCCCCCCAGTCATGGGTGATCGGGCTGAAATCCCACATCGACAGGGCAAACAACCCAAGGCCGCTCATCATGACCCAGCGCAGGTCGATGCGGTTGGCCAGAAAGGCGTACAGCGGAATCGCCAGGATCTGGAACACCCCGGTGGAAAAAACCGCCAGTCCAATGTCCAGCGCGCCGTAGCCACGTACACGACCGAGAAACAGTGGCGTCAGGTAAATCGTCGCGAACAGGCCGATCCCCGTGACGAATGAAAAGAAACAGCCGAGGGCGAAGTTACGGTCCTTCAGAGCACGCAGATCGACGATCGGATTGGCCACGTGCAAGGTTCGACCGATGAAGGCCAATCCGGCCAGGCCACTGATCCAGGCGGTGGTCAGAATCGTGCTGTCGCTGAACCAGTTGAAGCGCGGGCCTTCTTCGAGGGTGTATTGCAGGCAACCGAGAAACACCGCCATGAACAGCATGCTCAGGTAGTCGGCACCCTTGAGCAGGGACAGTTCCGGCTGGTCGATTTTCACCAGCATCGGCACCGCCACCGCAACGAAAATCCCCGGCACCAGATTGATGTAGAACAGCCAGTGCCAGGACGAAATGTCGGTGATCCAGCCACCGATCACCGGCCCCAGCGTCGGTGCCAGCGAGGCCACGGCACCGATGGTCGCGGCGGCGATCACCCGTTGTTTACCGGTGAAGAAAAAGAACGCGGTGGTGAACACCAGCGGGATCATTGAGCCGCCGAGAAATCCTTGCAAGGCGCGAAAGACGATCATGCTCTGGATGTTCCACGCCGCGCCGCAGAGCAGGCTGGCCAGGGTGAAACCCACCGCCGAGGCGCAGAACAACCAACGGGTCGAGAACACCCGGGACAGCCAGCCCGACAGCGGAATCACGATGATTTCGGCGATCAGGTAACTGGTCTGTACCCACGCGGTTTCGTCAGTGCCGGCCGAGAGCCCGCCGCCAATGTCACGCAGCGACGCCGAGACGATTTGAATGTCCAGCAGCGCGATGAACATGCCGATGCACATCGTGGCGAAGGCGAACACCTTGGTCGCCGTTGCCATGTTGGCGGCGTCGAACGGCTGCGCGGGGGCGGCGAGGGCGCGACTCATGGTGCGCTGGCCACAGTCGGGGTTTCAGGTTCGGCGCGGGTGTCCACTTCGGCAGTCACCGACAGACCGGGACGCAGATGGCCGAGTACGCCGTCAGCGGGATCGAGCAGGATCCGCACCGGCACCCGCTGGACGATTTTGGTGAAATTGCCGGTGGCGTTTTCCGGTGGCAGCACGCTGAACTGCGAACCACTGGCCGGCGCGAGGCTGTCCAGATGACCGTGGAATTCACGCCCCTTGAGCACGTCCGCATGAACGATCACGCGCTGGCCCGGCGTCATCCGCGACAGCTGATCTTCCTTGAAGTTGGCATCGACCCACAGCCCGCTGGCCGGCACCACCGACAGCAGTTGCGAACCGGCCTGGGCGTAAGCGCCGACCCGTGCCCGACGATTACCGATCACGCCGTCGACGGGGGCTTTCAACTCGGTGTAACCGACATTCAATTGCGCCAGATCACGCTCGGCCCGTGCCTGGATCAACGCCGCGCGCGCTTGCTGTTTTTGGGTTTCAATCACGTTCAATTGGCGTTGCGCGGCCAGCAGTTCGGCTTGGGCCCGGGCACTCTGCGCCTGTGCAGTCTTGAAGGTAGCGTCGGCCCGTTGCGCGCTTTCTACCGAGACAGCATTGCTGTTCACCAGGCGTTTGTAGCGGGCGTTATCGTCCCGCGAGCGCGCGGTTTCGGCGCCCGCGGCATCGATGCTGGCGCGGGCCTGGCCGATCACTGCGTGCTGCAGTTGTTCGGTGGCGTCGAGGTTGGCGAGCAGCGCTTCTTCAGCGGCCACCGCGCCTTCAGCCTTGGCCAGGTTGGCGCGATAGTCACGGGCGTCGAGCCGAATCAACACATCGCCGGCCTTGACCCTCTGGTTGTCGGTGACCAGCACCTCTTCGATATACCCCGCGACCTTCGGCCCGATCACCGTGACGTTGCCACCGATGTAGGCATCGTCGGTTTCTTCGATGAAACGGCCGGTGGTCCACCAATGGGCTGCGTACAGCCCGATGAACACCAGGGCCGCGATGGCCGCCGTCAGCAAGAGCAGCCTTTTAAGCAGGGGAGGCTTGGGTGTGTTTACCGCGACAGCAAGGTCGGGTTCAAGGCTGGGCATGCTGGTCATGGAGAAATACCTGTAAGAAACGATGCTTTATTACAGGTATAATATGACGTGGGTAATATTGTGTGGCAATGGGTTTCTGCTGCCGGTCGTCAGGTTGGCTATGAGTTGCAGCATGTATGGCGGACTTCTTTATCGAACGCTTTGGCCGCCCGTTCTCGGTTTTTGATTCTGGTTCAACGTTGCATCCAGTCTTTCGACGGGCCACAACACCGGGGATCGAGGGAATCCATTGCTTCCAGTTAATAGGAAGCATTACTATTCACGCCTCCTCTCCATAGCACACCGCAATGACCCCCAAGCTGCCCCGCAGACACGGCTTTTTCGAGCATTACGAAGAGTTGATCGGCACCTGGACCCGTCGCCTGAGAAATCGTCAGCAAGCCGAGGACCTGGCCCACGACACCTTCGTGCGGGTGCTTGAGTCCGATTCGGCGGCGGTGCAACAACCTCGGGCGTATTTGCACCAGACCGCGCGCAACATTGCGGTGGACGGTTATCGGCGTGAGGATCGGCGGGGCGCCATGGAGTCCGAGGCGATCGATCACAGTGTGTCGTCGTCCGGCGACCCGGAGCATTTCATGCACGCGATCCAGTTGGCGGATTCCATCGAACGGGCGCTCACCGAGTTGCCGGTCAACTGCCGCAAGGTGTTCGTCTGGCAGAAGATCGAAGGCCTGACCCAGGCCGAAATCGCCGAACGCCTGGGGCTGTCCAAGAACATGGTGGAAAAGTATATGATCCGCACCCTGCGGCATTTGCGTGATCGTCTGGACGGGTTACAACCATGATTTGCCGCGCCTTTTCATCCCCAGCCCAACAGGACTTTCCATGATGGATACTCGTGATTGTGCGTGCGGGCAAACAACGGTTCGCGACGACGCGGCGCGGTGGTTTGTGCGTTTGCAGGAGCCTGCCGTCAACGCCGAAGAGCAGAGGCGCTTCGAGATCTGGCTGGACGAACACCCTCAGCATCGCGACGAATATCAAATGCTCCAGAGCCTGTGGGCGGCGGCCGATCTGCTGCCGGCCAAGTGTTTGCACGCGTTGTGCGAAACCCCGCCGGCACGCCGCACACGTCATCCGCTGGTGCGTTATGCAGTGGCCGCCAGTGTGTTGGCGGTGGCGCTTGGCCTGGGGTTGTTCAGTGGCTTGAATCATCCGGCGACCTACACGGCTGAATATTCCACGGCCCTTGGCGAGCGTCGTCATGTGGCGTTGCCGGACGGCTCGGTGATCGATCTGAACAGCCGCAGCCGGGTGCAGGTGCGCTATGAAAAGGACCGTCGCGGCATCGAGTTGACGCAAGGCGAGGCAATGTTCAGCGTCGAGCACGACAGCAACCGACCGTTTGTGGTCGAGGCGGGCAGCGGCAAAGTGACAGTCACCGGTACCCGTTTCGACGTGCGTCGCGACAGCGCCGAAACCCGCGTCGTAGTAGAACAGGGCACGGTCAAGGTTCAAGGTAACGGCGCCGATTTCATCAGCCTCACCGCCGGCCTCGGCACTCGCGTCGATGCCCGGGGGAAAGTGGCCGCCGCCTATACGGTTAACCCTGCAGAACTGACCGCATGGCGTAGCGGCAAACTGGTGTTCAACAACGCCAGCCTCAGCGAAGTGGCCGAAGAAGTGTCGCGCTATCGTGAAAAACCGCTGACGGTCGGCAGCGCCAAAGTGGGCAATCTGCGCCTGACCAGCGTGTTCAAGTCCGACAACACCGATGCACTGCTCAAGGCCTTGCCGAGCATTCTGCCGGTGGCCATCCGCACCCTCGATGACGGCAGTCAGGAAATAATTGCCCGATAGATTCAGGTTTTTTTCGAGTTCTTCGTCTTCTTGTCCAACTGCAACTGGTTTGCATTAACAGCCGCACACTCTTGCGATCCACAGGACAATGTTCGACGTGAAGAAAACCACCGCTAAAAATAACAAATCATCCTGGCTGCCCCTTGCTCTCGCCTTGGCGGTTAGCTCGGCGCTGCCCCAGGCGTTCGCTGCCGACGCCATTCATATTCAGGCGCAGCCGCTGGGTCAGGCCTTGAGTCAGTTGGGCCAGCAAACCTCGCTGCAGGTTTTTTTCAGCCCGGAACTGGTGGCGGGCAAACAGGCCCCGGCGGTCGATGGCAACCTCTCACCGGAACAGGCTTTGCGCCAATTGCTGCAAGGCAGCGGTCTGGAATATCAGATCGATGAAGGCTCGGTGACCCTGATGCCAGCCCCGACTTCCGCCGCCAATGGCCCGCTGGAACTTGGCGTGACCGACATCAAAGTGGTTGGCGACTGGCTCGGTGATGCCGATGCTGCCGTGGTGCAAAACCATCCTGGCGCGCGCACGGTGATCCGTCGTGAAGCCATGGTCGAGCAGGGCGCCATGAACGTCGGCGACGTATTGCGTCGCGTCCCCGGTGTGCAAGTGCAGGACGCCAACGGCACCGGCGGCAGCGATATTTCCCTGAACGTCGGTGTGCGCGGCCTGACCTCGCGGCTGTCGCCACGCTCCACCGTGCTGATCGACGGTGTGCCGGCTGCCTTCGCCCCTTATGGCCAACCGCAGCTGTCCATGGCTCCGATTTCTTCCGGTAACCTCGACAGCATTGACGTGGTGCGTGGCGCCGGTTCCGTACGTTATGGGCCGCAGAACGTCGGTGGCGTGATCAACTTCGTCACCCGCGCGATTCCGGAGAAAGCCACGGGCGAAATCGGCACCACCCTGGAAACCACCCAGCGCGGTGGCTGGAAGCACATCGACACCGCGTTTCTCGGTGGCACCGCCGATAACGGCATGGGCGTGGCGCTGTTGTATTCCGGCGTGAACGGCAACGGTTATCGCAAAAGCAACAACAGCAATGACATCGACGACGTGATCCTCAAGACCCATTGGGCGCCCACCGATCAGGACGATTTCAGCCTCAATTTCCATTACTACGACGCCAGCGCCGACATGCCCGGCGGCCTGACGCAGAAGCAGTACGACGCCGATCCGTTCCAGTCCGACCGCGACCACGACAACTTCAGCGGCCGCCGCAAAGACGTGTCCTTCAAGTGGATTCGGCAGATCGACGACCGCACCCAGGCCGAAGTGCTGACCTACTATTCCGACAGCTTCCGTGGCAGCACCATCGCCGCGCGCGATCAGAAAACTCTCAGTTCCTATCCGCGCACTTACTACACCTTCGGCATCGAACCACGTGTGTCCCATGTGTTCGATCTGGGCCCGACCACTCAGGAAGCCAGCGTCGGTTATCGCTACCTGAAAGAAGGCATGCATGAAGAGGCGAGCCGTCTGGCGCTGGTGAACAATCAGCCGGTGGTCACCAGAACCTCCGATGGTCATGTGTTCCAGGATCGCACCGGCGGCACCGAAGCCCACGCCGTTTACATCGATGACAAGATCGATGTCGGCAACTGGACCGTGACCCCCGGCATCCGTTTTGAAAGCATCAGCACCGAATGGCACGACCGGTCGGTTCTCGATACCGCCGGCAGACCTGTGCAGGAGAAACGTCGCAGCATCGACAGCAATGAGCCGCTGCCGGCGCTGAGCGTGATGTATCACATGTCCGAGGCCTGGAAGTTGTTCGCCAACTACGAAACCTCGTTTGGCAGCCTGCAATATTTCCAGCTCGGTCAGGGTGGCTCGGGTGACAACACCGCCAATGGCCTGAACCCGGAAAAGGCCAAGACCTACGAGATCGGTACGCGCTACAACGATGATGTGTGGGGCGGGGAAGTGACGCTGTTCTACATCGACTTCGATAAAGAATTGCAATACATCAGCAACGATGTGGGCTGGACCAACCTCGGCGCGACGACGCACCAGGGCCTTGAAGCCTCGGTGCACTACGACATGGCGGCGCTGGACCCACGGCTCGACGGTCTGACCGCCAACGCCGGTTTCACCTACACTCGCGCGGTTTATGAAGGTGAGATCCCAGGCTTCAAGGGCCGTGACCTACCGTTCTACTCGCGTCAGGTGGCGACCGCCGGCCTGCGTTACGACGTCAACCGCTGGACCTACAACCTCGATGCCTTTGCCCAATCCAAACAGCGCTCGCCGGGCACCGCGGTGAACGCAGATGGCAGTTTCAGTGGCAACTACATCACCGAAGGCAGCGCGGACGGCCAGTACGGCGACATCCCGGGTTACGTCACCTGGAACGTGCGTGGGGGGTATGACTTTGGCTCGCAACTGTCGCACCTGAAGGTCGGGGCGGGAGTGAAGAACATTTTCGACAAGCAGTACTTCACCCGCTCCAGCGACAACAACTCGGGGATGTACGTCGGCGCACCGCGTACGTTCTTCGTGCAGGCCAGCGTCGGGTTCTGATCGACCGAGTTAACTTCATCGCGGGTTTGCCCGCGATGCTTTTAAACCCTCAACACCTTCCCACCAATCGCCACGGCCACCAGCAACACCGCCATCAACCCAAAGGCAAAACTCAAGCTGCTGCCATGGGCGATAAAGCCGATCACCGCAGGCCCGGCGAGAATCCCTGCATAACCCAGGGTGGTAATGGCCGGCACGGCAATGCTCTCCGGCATGACGGTCTGTTTGCCCACGGCGGTATAGAGCACCGGCACAATGTTCGAACAGCCAGCGCCCAGCAGCGCATAACCCACCAGTGACGCTTCCCAGCTCGGTGCGAATGTCGCCAGTGTCAGGCCCGCCGCGGCCGTCAATCCACCAAACACAATCACTCGTGTCGCACCGAGGCGCCGGACAATCGCATCGCCGGTCAAACGTCCGACGGTCATGGTCAGCGCAAACGCGGCATAACCCAGCCCTGCATACGCCGTGTCGATCCCGCGCTCCTGCGCCAGGAACACCGCGCTCCAGTCGAGCGCCGCGCCTTCGGCCAGGAACACGATGAAACACATCCCGCCGATAAACAGCACGATGCCGTGAGGAACGGCGAACGCCGGGCCGGAGCTTTCGCTGCCATAGGGCAACAGATGCGGCGCGGCCTTGAGCAACGCCACCACCAGCAGCACGATCACCACCAGCATCGCCCCCAGCGGTGACATCCCCAAACCGAGCAAGGCGCTGACACCCGCCGCGCCGACGATTCCGCCAAGGCTGAACAACCCATGAAACCCCGACATCATGGTCTTGCCGCTGGCCCGTTCGACGATCACCGCTTGCAGGTTCACCGTCGAATCCACCGTGCCCAGGCCCGCGCCGAACATGAACAACGCGGCGATCAATGCCGGAATCGTAGACACCGTCGCCAACAGCGGCAGTGCCGCACAGATCAACAAAGTCCCGCCGCTCAACACCCGACGGCAGCCAAAACGCGAAGCCAGAATCCCGGCCATGGGCATCGCCAGAATCGAGCCCACCCCCAAGCACAGCAGCAACAGCCCGAGGGTTCCTTCATCCAGCCCGGCCCGCGCCTTGGCGTAAGGCACCAGCGGCGCCCAGGCCGCGATGCCGACACCCGCGATGAAAAAGGCGATGCGGGTGGACATCTGTTCCAGACGTCCGGGGACGAAGGTGGCTTGGGTGTTGAGGTTGGTCATATCGATCCTTGGCAAAAAACGTCGCATCCCCAACGGACAGTGAACAACCGCAAAGGGTTCGATCACCTCGTCCGGGCGGGTCGCAGTCAGGCAGGGTGACATCCTTGCACAGCCAGCCGCTGTTTCGCGATATCGTCGACGTATCAATTGTTCATAGAGGGGGCGCCATGACGCGGATGTACGATGCTCGAGGGAATATCTATGCGGTCGTGACGCCAGACAACGTGCGCGGTAGCGGTATCGATTTGCCTGTGCTGGCCAGCCATGCCGCGCAGACCCGTGAGGCCTGGGCAATGTTGGCCATCGAGGCGTTCTGCGCTTGGGCCCCAGGTACACAACCGCCCGGCAGCAAGGCGCATCGCTGCGATGGACTGCTGGTGGGGCCGTTTCAATCGTCGCCGCCCTTTGACCTGTTGATCGTCAACACCGACGGTACCCTGGCCGAGCGCAGTGGCAATGGGCTGACGATTTTTTCCCAGGCCCTTGGCGAACAAGGGCTGATACCGGCAGAGGCCTGTCAGCTCCGGGTTCATCACGACAAGAGCGATGCGGTTTCGCCGGTGGAGACTTCAGTGACACCCGCTGAAATCGACGGCGTGCAAGGGTTCTGGCTGGACCTGGGGCAGCCATCGTTCGGGCCCGAAGCGGTGGCTGCGCAAGGGGTTGAACCCGTGATGTTGAAGGGGCGCGAAGTCAGTCATGTGCCGCCGTTGTCGACGCTCGACCCAGCCTGGAACCACAGCCAGTTCGTGCGCATCGGTAATCCCCATTGCGTGACGTTGGTGACCGGCGTCGATGCGTTGCCGAGTAACGCGCAGATGCGTGAGTCAGGATTGGCCGAATCATTGACCCGCATCGCCTATGCCATGCCGACCGGGGCAGGGCAGCCGTGTCCGGCAGGTGTGAACCTGCAATGGGCGATGCTTGAATCCGAGGGGCGAATCGTTGCGCGGGTGTTCGAGCGCGGCGAAGGGCCGACCGCCTCGTCGGGCACCAGCGCCAGTGCGGTGGCGTGTGTGGCGTGGCGCGTGGGTTGGGTGGCGGCGGGGGAAGTGAAGGTGGTCATGCCCGGCGGCACCGCGCCAATTCTGCTGGAAGAGCGGGGCGGCGAATTGAGCCGGGTCAGGTTGTTTGGTACGGCGCGGTTGATGAGGTGAAGTCGACATCGCCATCGCGGGCAAGCCCGCTCCCACAGGTTCAGCGTGATCCTTGTGGGAGCGGGCTTGCCCGCGATGACGCCCGCTCTGTCAACGAAAATTCAGAGCCGATCGGCCCATTCCACCACCGGCATCTGCCGCTTCATCAACACCTTGCCCCCACGAATCGAATACAGCGGCAAACCCTGGCTGCGAATCACCTCATAATCACTGTCCGCCGACAGAATCAGCAGATTCGCCGGTCGCCCTTGTTCCAGCCCATAGCGATCGCCCAGGTTCATGGCCTTGGCACTGTTGTCGGTCACCAGATCCAGCGCGCTCTGCAGATTTCGATAACCGAGCATGTGGCAGATATGCAGCCCGGCTTCGAGCACCCGCAGGATGTTGCCGTTGCCCAGCGGATACCACGGATCGACGATCGAGTCCTGGCCGAAACACACATTCATTCCCGCTTCGAGCAACTCATTCACCCGGGTCACGCCACGGCGTTTCGGGAAGCTGTCGAAGCGTCCTTGCAGGTGAATGCTTTCGGTAGGGCAGGAGACGAAGCTGATCCCCGAATGCCCGAGCAGCCGAAAGAGTTTGGCGCAGTAGGCGTTGTCGTAGGAGCCCATGGCCGTGGTGTGGCTGGCGGCGACGCGCGAACCCATGTCGCGGCTGCGGGCCTCTTCGGCCAGCACTTCAAGGAAGCGTGAATGCGGGTCGTCGGTTTCGTCGCAATGCACGTCCACCAGACAACCGGTGCGCTCGGCCAGGTCCATCAGGAATTTCACTGAACTCACGCCCTGATCCCGGGTGTACTCGAAATGCGGAATGCCCCCGACGACATCGGCGCCCAGGCGGATCGCTTCTTCCATCAGTTCTCGACCGTTGCGGTACGACTCGATGCCCTCCTGAGGGAACGCGACGATTTGCAGGTCGATCAGGTGACGGCTTTCCTCGCGGACTTCGAGCATTGCCTTGAGCGCTGTCAGCTCCGGGTCAGTGACGTCGACGTGGGTGCGCACATGCTGAATGCCATGGGCGGCGAGGGTCTGGATGGTCTTCTTGGCGCGGGTCTTGGTGTCTTCCTGGGTGATGGTTGCCTTGCGCTCGCCCCAGCACTCTATGCCTTCGAACAGCGTGCCGCTCATGTTCCAGCGCGGCTCGCCGGCGGTCAGGGTGGCATCGAGGTGAATGTGCGGCTCGACGAAGGGCGGCACCACCAGATTGCCGCCGGCGTCCAGGTCGTCAGGCCCCAGGGACGGGGCTTCGGTTTGCCGGGCAATGCTGTGAATCAGGCCGTTTTCCAGGTGCAACTCATGCAGGCCTTCTTGGTTGCGCAGGCGGGCGTTGATGATGTGCATCAGGCGAATCCTTGTTAGAGATCTTGTAGTGGTGCTTCGGCGGTACGGGCACCCAGTACCCCGGTCAATAGCACATACGTTAGCGCGGCTACGGCAATCCCTACCAGCGGCGCGACCCACGGCGAGCTGAAGGCGGCGACTGTGCCGACTGCATAAGCGCTCAGCCCCGGCCAGTTGAACGCGGGCAACCGTGTGTCGGCCAGGCGTGGGTAGCGACCACGATAGCGGAAGAAAAAGTCCGCCATGATCACCCCGCCAATCGGCGGAATCACCGTGCCCAGCAGAATAAGGTAAGGCACCAGCATGTCATACATGCCCAGCAGCGCCAGCAGTGTGCCGATCACCGCACCGGCCAGGGTCACGGTTCTGCGCCGGCCGGTGCGCAGCAGGTTGCAGCCGGCGACGGCGAAGTTGTAGATCGTGTTGTCCTGGGTGCTCCAGATGTTGAGCAGCAACATCGCCATTGCGGCCATGGCGAAGCCTTGCAACAGCAGCACTTCGACCACATCCGGCTGCTGATAGACGATGGCGCCGTAGGCCCCGATCAGCACCATCAGACCGTTGCCAACGAAGAAACCGATCAGGCTCGCCAGCACCGCCACCCGCGCCGAACGGGAGAAGCGTGTCCAGTTGGTTGCTTGCGTCGCACCGCTGACGAACGTGCCGAACACCAGGGTAATCGCGGTCGACCAATCCAGGGTTCCCGTCGGGACTACCGCGAGTAAACCTTCGAGACCGCCGACCTTCACCGTCGCAATCCACATCGACAGCATCAGCAGCAACATCATGGCCGGTACGGCGATGTACGACAGAATCTCCAGCCCGCGATAGCCGATGTAGGCCGTGGCGCAGAAGCCCAGGCCGAACAGCACCATCAGCCCCAGAACGGTGCCCTCGCTCAGTTCGAAATACTTGTCCAGCACCACAGCCGCCGTCGCGGTGCCCCAGGCGTACCAGCCGATCTGGGTGAAACCGAGGATCAGGTCGCTGAGTTTGCTGCCCACTTCACCGAAGCAGAAACGTCCCATCAGCACCGAGTTGAGGCCGCTCTTGAAGGCGATGTAGCCCAGCCCCGCGGCGTAGATCCCCAGCAGCAGATTGCCGACGATAATCACTGCCATCATCTCGCCGAAACTGAACGCCACACCGAGCTTGCCGCCGGCAAACATGGTCGCGGTGAAGAAGGTAAAACCCAGTAGCACCATGGCGGTGGAGGCGAGCCCTTTGCGGGCATGCATCGGGACTTCGCTGAGGGGGTAATCGTTGCCCGGATCGTTCTGCGTCATGTGGCGTTCCTTGCTGGATGGAGGACGCGGGGGTGTTGCAGTGCTCGTGCCAATGGCGCGAGGGTGTTGTTATTTATAGACGAGCAGGCGGATTTGGCCCGAGGAGGGCTCGAAAGCGGTGCGGGGTTGAGTCAAATTGGAACATTTGTGGCGTTGCTGAAGTTGCCAGGATCGCAGCCTTCGGCAGCTCCTGCACCGATCCCTGTAGGCGTTGCCGAAGGCAGCGGTCTTTTGATTTTTAATCACCCTGCCAACGGCAAAAACCGCAATATCGCTGCCACAATTGCCTCCGGCGCATCTTCTTGAACCAGATGCCCGGCATTGGCAATGGCGTGAAACTGCGATCCGGCAATCATCTGATGCAGCGCCCGGCCGCGCTCGATGGGAATCCACTGATCGTCTTCCCCCCAAAGAATCTGCACCGGGCAACGGACCGTCGGGTACAGCTCTTCGACTTCGCGGGTATAACGTTCATCCATCTGCGCGATCTGCCGATAGAGCGCCGCTTGCCCCGGCTCCCCGAGCCACGGCCGCACGTAAGGTGCCAGCTCATGATCGGGAATCTTGCGCTTGATCGCGCCGCGAATATAGGCCGGCACAATCGCCTGCTGAATGTAATCGGGCAGTCCACTGAACGCTGCTTCATGTTGACGCACATGCTGCACGAACGGCGAACCCCAGGGCGACAGCGCCACCGGATCGATCAGCGTCAGGCTGCGGTAATCCTTGCCGTTCAGCAGGTGCGCGCGCAACGCAGTGGCGCCGCCGAAATCGTGGGCCACCACGTCTGGCCGTTCCAGGCCCCAGTGCTCCAGCAATTGCGCCAACAGCTGGTTTTGTACGCCCAGCGACACATCGCCGTCCGGCTGCGTGGATTGCCCGTAACCCAGCAGATCGAAGTAGTGCACCCGGTGCGTGGTGATGAAGTGCGGCGCAATCCTGTGCCACACATAAGAAGAGAAGGGCGTGCCATGCACGAACACCAGCGGCGGACCGTCGCCACGTACGGCGTAGCGCACGGAGTGCCCGTTGAAGCGATAGGTCTGAGCCAGCGGCCAGTCAGCCATGGATACGTCCTCTTGGCATGTGCGAGCCAAGAAGCATAGGCATAAAAAAACAGCCATTGAAGGCTGTTTCTCTATTCACTGACGAAACGCATTTCTTGTGTGGTCGGGCTTGTGTGGGAGTCGGGCTTGCCCGCGATGCAGACGGCTCGGTTTAACGTCGAACCGAGTTGATGCCATCGCAGGCAAGCCAGCTCCCACAGGGATTTATGTTGTGCTTGGGGTCGGCTTATTCACCGCGATAGATGCAACCGCTGGTGCAGGTCTCGTGGATACGAATCGCGCTGAGTTCCGGCAGCAGGGGTTTCAATTCATTCCAGATCCACTTGGCCAGCACTTCGCTGGTCGGGTTTTCCAGGCCAGGAATGTCGTTCAGGTAGTTGTGGTCCAAGCGCTCGTAAAGCGGCTTGAAGATCGCCTTGATTTCCGAGAAGTCACGGATCCAGCCCGTGTGCGGATCAAGGTCGCCGCTCAGGTGAATCGCTACTTTGAACGAATGCCCGTGCAGACGACCGCACTTGTGGCCGTCCGGCACGTGGGGCAGGCGGTGGGCGGATTCGAAGGTAAATTCTTTGAAGATTTCCACAGTGATGTTCAGCTCTGTC
Organism: Pseudomonas sp. JL3; assembly: GCF_031570575.1. Taxonomy (NCBI): domain Bacteria; kingdom Pseudomonadati; phylum Pseudomonadota; class Gammaproteobacteria; order Pseudomonadales; family Pseudomonadaceae; genus Pseudomonas; species Pseudomonas sp. JL3. The sequence continues at coordinate 10,683 of NZ_JAKWJK010000020.1, read as the reverse complement.
AGGTGGCGATCGCCGCGGCGATAGGGGCAGGTGGCGAGTTTACCAGCTTGTGTTTGGCGATGCGGGAAAACACTGACTAAAGGGTCAGCAAGCGCTCGCCGAGGCGACCGTTGGCGGCCAGTTCAAGGAACTCATCGCCCAGGCGCCGGCTTTCATCCATCGTCGTGCGCCAGTATTTTTGCCGGCTCGGGGCATCGCCCATGAAGCGCTTGAAGTCGTTACGGTCCGGCAGTTTGCCGTAGGGCAGGCGCGACAGATATTCCTTTGACGGCGCCAGCAACAGAACGTCCTGCAAACGGGCCGGGCAAGCGCGGCGCCACGGCAGGGTCTTGTCGAACCAGCCGGGGATCACCCGGTCGGTGAAGTGCGGATACAGCACGATGTCGTTGCCGCTGTAGGGCAGGTCGAGGTGATAGTCCAGCAGACCACCATCGCGGAACGTCCCCGCGCCTGCGCCCGGCAGGTCGCGCACGCCTTGCATCACCATCGGGATCGAACCCGAGGCCAGCAAGGCCTGGCGCAGGTTGCCGGCATCCAGCGCAACGAAGCGCGACGGGAAGTCATTCAGCGCGTTGACCGGTGGCGCCAGGCGCGGGTCGTGGAGGATCAGCCGCTCGAAATGCCGCGACAGCCGCGCCCGACCGCGCAGATTGTCGGCGATCACCGACGACAGGCCCAGCCCCAGCCGACCACGATGATCGTCCGCCAGCAGGCCGTGGCTTTTGACCACCATGATGTTCAGTCGGTAGTCGGCGTTAGCCAGAATCGAGGCATCGCGGCCGTCGAGCAAGTCATCGAGCATGCGCCGGGAGCTCTGGCTGATCTGCGCCATGGTCACCCCCTTGGCGAAGTTTTGCTCGGTGTACAGATGGCCGAGGCGGCGGATGCCTTCAGCGGCATCCGGCAGGCAGGCGCTGGCGAACCGCCAGGAACCCACCGAGGCGCCAATCAGCGAACGCTCCCGGGGTGCCGCCGGCAGCCATTCGCCGAACAGCGCCAGATCCAGCCCCTGAATTCCCAACGCTTTCGGGCCACCGGCGGCGCCCGGCAGCGTGCCCACATCAGCGGCGCTCAAGCCGTTTTCACGGATGCGCGCCAGGGCACGCGGGCCGGCCTTGAGCGTCAGGGAAGGGAACTTGATGTGGATCGCGGTCATACCGGTCTCGATGTTTGGCAGGCGGGGGATTATAAGCGCGTGTCGGACAGCGCAGCGCACAATCTGTAGGAGCCAGGCTTGCCGGGATTCGTGGGTGTCAGTGATGTCACGTTGCAATCATTAATGATGGCAATTCAGTTTCAGTTAAGTTCGAATCGCTAAGGTGGCGCTGGTAGCAACACATAAAAAATACGGAGACACCCCATGAAAATCCTGACTGCCCTGTTCACCGCCTCCCTCATCACCATGACCGCCAGCATCGCTCACGCGCGCGACCTGGGCCCCGACGAAGCCCTGAGACTGCGCGACGCTGGTACCATTGTGTCTTTCGAGAAGCTCAACGCCACGGCATTGGCCAAACACCCCGGCGCCAACATCACCGCAACCGAGCTCGAAGAAGAGTACGGCAAGTACATCTACCAGGTGGAACTGCGCGACTCGCAGGGCCTTGAGTGGGACCTGGAGTTGGACGCTGTCAGCGGGCAGGTTCTCAAGGATCATCAGGATACGTAATGAAGGTGTTTTCTCTTAATCGGCGCGCCAGCAGTCATATGGCGCTGGCGCTCCTGGCTTTTTGCTCGGTGGTCATGGCCCGTGATCTGGATCAGGACGAGGCCCTGCGCCTGCGCCAACAAGGTGTGATCCTGCCGCTGGAGCAGCTCTTGCAGCAAGCGCTGGACCTCTATCCCGGGGCCAAGCTGCTGGAAGCCGAGCTTGAGGAAAAACACGACGTCTACATTTACGAGGTCGAGCTGCTGACCACCGAAGGCGTAGTGCGCGAGCTGGACCTCGACGCCACCACCGGCCATTTACTGAAAGACAAGGAAGATTGACCGATGCGTTTGCTCCTGGTGGAAGACCACGTGCCGCTGGCCGACGAATTGATGGCCGGCCTCAACCGGCAGGGTTACGCCGTGGACTGGCTGGCCGACGGCCGCGATGCGGTGTACCAGGGCAGCAGCGAGCCTTATGACCTGATCATCCTCGACCTTGGCCTGCCGGGTTTGCCGGGGCTCGACGTGCTGGCGCAATGGCGGGCCGGGGGCTTGGCCACGCCAGTGCTGATCCTCACCGCGCGCGGTTCCTGGGCCGAGCGGATCGAAGGCCTCAAGGCCGGCGCCGATGATTACCTGACCAAACCGTTTCACCCCGAAGAGCTGCACCTGCGAGTCCAGGCACTGTTACGTCGCTCCCACGGTCACGCCAATCAGCCGACACTCAAGGCCGCCGGTTTGCATCTGGATGAAGCTCGCCAGTGCGTGACCCGCGACGGCGCCGACATCCAGCTCACCGCCGCCGAGTTTCGCCTGCTGCGTTATTTCATGTTGCACCCTGAACAGATCCTTTCCAAAAGCCACCTCGCCGAACACCTCTACGACGGTGAAACCGAGCGCGATTCCAATGTGCTGGAAGTCCACGTCAATCACCTGCGACGCAAACTCGGCCGCAGCGTGATCGAAACCCGTCGCGGTCAGGGTTACCTGTTTGGCGGGCAAGCCCAGTGAGGTCGATTCAGCGCCGCTTGAGCCTGGGCCTGATCAGCGTGATGGTGATCGTCGGCCTGGTGCTGGCGCAAACCAGCCTGTGGCTGTTCGAAATGGGTTTGCAGCGCTACCTCGAAGCCGGGCTGCGCAACGACAGCGAAAACCTGCTGGTGGCGCTGGTGCGTGGCCCGCAAGGGGTGCAGCTGGATGAGCGTCACCTGTCGCCGGCCTATCAGCGACCATTCTCCGGGCATTACTTCCGTATCGACTTTGCCGACCGCCATTGGCGTTCCCGCTCGTTATGGGATCAGGATCTGCCGCGGCTCGAACACGCAGGTCTGCAAAGCAACCTGCAATTGGGGCCGGAAGGGCAGCTGCTGCTGGTGTTGCGTTCGGACTATCGTCGGCTGGGTCAGGCGATTTCCATCAGCGTCGCCCAGGATTACACCCCGGTGCGCGATAGTTTCTGCCGCATGCAGCAGGTCGGTCTGGGGTTGGGGCTGGTTGGGTTGCTGCTGATTCTGCTGCTGCAACGGATCACCGTGCGCCGCGCCTTGCGCCCGCTGGAAAAGGCCCGCGAGCAAATCGCCCAATTGCAACAGGGCCAGCGCTCGCAACTCGACGAAGAAGTGCCGCTGGAGCTGGAACCGCTGGTGGCGCAGATCAACCATTTGCTGGCCCACACCGAAGACAGTCTCAAGCGCTCGCGCAATGCGCTGGGTAATCTTGGCCATGCCTTGAAAACGCCGCTGGCGGTGTTGTTGAGCCTGGTTTCCAGCGAAAAACTCGATGCTCACCCGCAGCTGCGCAAAGTCATGCAGGCGCAACTGGAGCAGGTTCAGCAACGGCTCAATCGTGAACTCAACCGTGCCCGGTTGTCCGGCGATGCACTGCCGGGGGCGTTGTTTGAATGTGATGCCGAGCTACCTGGGTTGCTGGCCACGTTGAACATGATTCACGGCGAACACCTTGACCTGAGCTACCGGGCACCGGCCGGTTTGCAACTGCCGTGGGATCGCGAAGATTTGCTGGAGTTGCTCGGCAACCTGCTGGACAACGCCTGCAAATGGGCGGATGCCGAGGTGCGGTTGAGCGTGGTCGAAACGGCCGAAAGGTTTGAGCTAAGCGTGGAAGACGATGGTCCGGGGATTCCCGAAGACCAGCGCGCTCAGGTGTTCAGCCGCGGTACCCGGCTTGATGAACAGACGGATGGACATGGTTTGGGGTTGGGCATCGTGCGCGACATCGTCGACACATGGGGCGGGGTGTTGAAGTTGCAGGAAAGCGAGTGGGGCGGGCTGAAGGTGATGATCGAGTTACCCAAACGCTAACACCAATCCAAAGAACGCCGATTATCCTGTGGGAGCGGGCTTGCTCGCGAATGCGGCAGTACAGTCAACATCGATGTCGCCTGACACAACGCCTTCGCGAGCAGGCTCGCTCCCACATTTGGATCTTCGGTGGACGCGGAATATGCGTTACACGCGAAACTGATCCATCAAGCTCTGCTGCTGATTGGCCAAACTGTTAAGCGACTGACTCACCCTCGCCGATTCATTGGCCTGCCCCGATAGCGATTCGGTCACATCCCGAATGGTCGCTACGTTGTTATTGATCTCTTCAGCCACCGCGCTTTGCTCTTCAGCCGCACTGGCAATCTGCAGGTTCATGTCGCTGATCACCGTCACCGCATCACCAATCTGCCGCAACGCCGTCACTGCCTGACCGACCTGCTCGACACTGCCCTGAGCCTGGCGATGGCTATTGTTCATCGAACTCACCACCTCCTGAGTACCGCTCTGCAACTGCTCGATCACCAGACGGGTTTCTTCCACGGACTCCTGAGTGCGCCGCGCCAGATTGCGAACTTCATCGGCTACCACGGCGAAACCGCGTCCGGCTTCACCGGCCCGGGCGGCTTCGATGGCGGCATTCAGCGCCAAGAGGTTGGTCTGTTCGGCAATGGCGCGAATCACTTCCAGCACCGAGCCGATTTTCTCGCTGTTCGCTGCCAGGCCTTCGACCTGCACCATGGCCGCGCTCATGTCGGCGGCGAGGTGGTCGATGCTGGCGGTGGTGCGGTCGATCACGGTCAAACCCTGACGGGTCGCCTGATCAGCATCACGCGCCGCTTGTGCCGCCTGCGCGGCGCTGCGGGCGACGTCCTGGGCGGTGGCGCTCATTTCGTGGGATGCGGTGGCCACTTGATCGACCTGACGGTATTGCTGCTCCATGCCGGCGCTGGTCTGGGTGGCGATGGCGGACGACTGATCCGCCGTGCTTCGAGCGTCCTGCACCGAGCGTTTCACTTGGGCGATGATCGGTTGCAGCTTGTCGAGGAAACGGTTGAACCAACCGGCCAACTGGCCCAGCTCATCCTGCTTGTCGTAGGCCAGGCGCCGGGTCAGGTCGCCTTCGCCGCTGGCAATGTCTTCCAGCATGCGGGCCACGCCGAGGATCGGTCGGGTCACGCTGCGCGCCATCAGCCACACCAACAGCAAACCGATGAGCGCCGCCAGCACACCCAGGCACAATTCAATCAGCGTACCGGCGGTGTTGCTGTCGTCGAGTTGTTTTTTCAGCGTTTCGGCGGGGCCGACCAGGACTTTCTCCGGCACGTCGAGCAATACGCCCCAGGATTTGCCACCGGGGATCGGCTGGAACGGCGACAGCACTTTCAATTGCTGGTTGCTGTGCAGGCTTTCGGTCTTGCTGTTGGTGGTCAGCCGGCGGAGCAGTTCGGCACCATCGGTTGTGTCCACGACGTCCAGGCGTTGGCTGAGTTTGCTGGCGTCCGGGCTGTAGCCGGCGAGCAAGCCGACCGGGCTGACGATGCTGACGCTGGTCTGGCCGTCATAGAGTTTTTTGCTGGCGCTCTGGCTGATCGCTTGCAGGCTGTTGAGGTTGATGTCCACCGACAGCGAGGCGATGACTTTGCCGTTGACCATTAGCGGGAACACGATGCTGGTCATCAGCACGTTCTGCCCGTCGATCACATAGAAGTAGGGTTCGATCACGCAAGGCTTTAGCGTGGTGCGCGGGCACGTGAACCAGGCATTGGCCGGCTCGCCGCTGGGGCCGGTGCTGGTGTCGGCCATGTCGCTTTCCGGCAGGGCCATGGAAGTCACTTTGCCGGGTGTCGGTTGCGACCAGTACAGGGCGAAACGGCCCTTGTCGTTACTGCCCAGCTCCGCCTGGTCGGCGAACAGTTCGTCCTTGTTGTCCAGCGCATTGGCTTCGAACACCAGCGACAGGCCGAGCAGTTCCGGGTTGGCTTGCAGGGCCGACTTGACCTGCCGGGTCAGGTCTTCACGCAGGTCGAAGGCATCGAGAAAGCGCTTCTCGGCCTGATCGCGCAAAAACAGCACCTGCCGCGAGAAGCCATGGCCATATTGATAGGCGTCCATGAATTGCTGACGAATGCCCAGCGCCTGGACTTCCCCCTGGGACTCGATGCGCGCCTGGGCGGCTTCGGTCAGCATCTCCATGCTTGAGGCTTTCACCAGCGCGGAGCTGTGCTCCATGCGATACAGCGAAAGCCCTACCAGCAGGGTCACGATGCCCGCCAGGCACAGCCCGGCCAGCAGGGTGATTTTCCATTGAATGGAAAGTTGTCTGAGCGACATGGGAACGTCCTTTTGTTCGATAAATATCTGAGACTTTGCACTGTAGCGGCCGGAATTCGGCTTTCTTTATGTCGTAAGCCGAAGCTTTGTGGCGAGGGGCTTACCTGTGGCGAGGGGCTTGCCCCCGTTGGGTCGCGAAGCGGCCCCCAGCATCTTGTCAGGCAACCCGCATCGGCAGGTTTTGCGACTGCTTCGCAGCCGAACGGGGGCAAGCCCCCTCGCCACAGGTGTAAACCATGTCCCCGGTCTAAACGGGGTGTTGGCTTTGACAAGGTGGCATCGGTCCGGCACAGTGCGCGCCCTCTAATAAAACCCTTTTCTCCATCCGCTGGCGGCGCTCATACAGACTGCTGGCCGGACTCATTCCGTTTGGCGGTGATTGCCTCACCGCGCTGCTTTTGAGGTAACAACAATGAATGCAGTAATTGCCGCGGTCGGCATCATGCTGATACTCAGCCTGTCCCGCGTGCATGTAGTGATCGCGCTGATTGTGGGTGCGCTGGTCGGTGGCTTGACCGGTGGCCTGGGCATCGACGCGACCCTGAAAGCCTTCAACAGCGGCCTCGGTGGCGGGGCGACGGTTGCGTTGTCCTATGCCTTGCTCGGCGCGTTCGCGGTGGCCATCGCCAAGTCCGGCCTGGCCCATGCGCTGGCCGACAGAGCCTTGGCCATGGTCGATCGCCAGCATGCTAACGGTGGCGCAAATGTCAAATGGCTGCTGATCGGCCTGCTGTGGGTGGTGGCCATCGCCTCCCAGAACATTTTGCCGATTCATATCGCCTTTATCCCGTTGCTGGTGCCGCCACTGTTATATGTGCTGACCAAACTGCAACTGGACCGTCGATTGATTGCCTGCGTCATTACGTTCGGTCTGATCACGCCGTACATGTTCCTGCCCGTGGGCTTCGGCAACATCTTTCTCAATGAAATCCTGCTGGCCAACGTCGCCCGTAGTGGCGTGGACATCAGCGGCATCAACGTCACCCATGCCATGGGCATTCCGGCGCTGGGCATGGTGTTTGGCTTGGCGGCAGCGTTCATCAGCTATCGCAAGAAGCGCGTTTACGACCTGGAAAAGATCGAGCAAGCCGAGCAGGTCGCGGTGCAGTACAACCCGTTGAGCCTGATGGTCGCCGGTCTGGCCATTGCCGCTGCGTTCATCGTTCAGTTGCTGTTGGACTCGATGATTATCGGGGCGCTGGTGGGCTTCCTGATCTTTTCGGTGTCGGGGATCGTCAAGTGGCGCGACACCGATGACCTGTTCACCGAAGGCATGAAGATGATGGCGATGATCGGCTTCATCATGATCGCCGCGTCCGGGTTTGCCGAAGTGATGAAGGCCACCGGTCATGTGCAGACGCTGGTGGAGTCCTCGGCGTCGTGGATCAACCACAGCAAAGGCATCGGCGTGCTGTTAATGCTGCTGGTCGGATTGTTGGTGACCATGGGCATCGGCTCGTCGTTTTCCACCGTACCGATTCTGGCGGCGATTTTCGTGCCGTTGTGCGTGCAACTGGGCTTCAGCCCGATCGCCATCGTGTGCATCGTCGGCACTGCCGGTGCGTTGGGCGATGCCGGGTCACCCGCGTCGGATTCGACCCTGGGCCCGACCTCCGGTCTGAACATCGACGGCCAGCATCACCACATCTGGGACACCGTGGTCCCGACCTTCCTGCACTACAACCTGCCGCTGCTGGCGTTCGGTTGGGTGGCGGCGATGGTTCTGTAACACCTCTAACCCTGTGGGAGCGGGCTTGCCCGCGATGGCGGCCTTTCAGTCGCATTGATACTGAATGTACCGACGCTATCGCGGGCAAGCCCGCTCCCACAGGATCAATGTGACCCTGACTCAACTTTTGATTTGGCCTGCCGTTAAAGCCTTTAACCACGCCAACAAAATCATAAGAGTGAACGTCATGCGCATGAGCCTGAAGGCTAAAGTCCTGTCCCTTGCCGTCCTCCCGGTGCTGCTCTTTGCGCTGGTCATCAGCCTGACCACGCTGTTCATCCTGCAAGAGCAGGCCCGCAAGGAAGTCGAGGAAACCCGTCAGCGCCTGCTCAGCGATGCCAAGGCGACCCTGCAAAGCTACGTCGCCGTGGCCATGACCACGATCAAACCGCTCTACGACGCAGCCGCCCCCGGCGACGATGCGGCGCGGGCGCAGGTGATCAAGTTGCTGTCGAGCATCACCTACGGCAAGGACGGCTATTTCTTCGGCTACGACTCCAACACCGTGCGCCTGTTCAAGGCCAGCAGCCCCGAAGGCGTGGGCCAGAGCTTCAAGGACAACCGCGACCCGAACGGCGTCTATGTCAACCGTGACCTGGTGAAAGTCGCCAAGGACGGCACTCACTACCTGCAATACAGCTCGACGCTGCCCGGTAACACCCAAGTGCTGGTGCCTAAACTCGGCTACACCGAATACCTGCCGAAGTGGGACATGGCGGTCGGCACCTCGGTCAACCTCGACGGCATCGAAGCTCAAGTGGCGGTGGTTGAGGCCAAGGTCCAGGAACGCATGCAAGGCGTGGTGCTGAGCATTGTCGGGATTGCCGTGGTGGTGCTGTTGGCGATTGCTGCTGCCGGGATGCTGCTGGCCAACACCATTCTGCGTCCGCTGAACCTGATGAAAGCCAACCTTGACGACATCGCGGCGGGCGAGGGCGACCTGACCCGACGCCTGTCCATCACCAGCCAGGATGAACTCGGCGAACTGGCCGGCTCGTTCAACCGTTTCGTCGACAAGATCCACGGTTTGGTGCGGCAGATCACTGAAATGACCTCGCAACTGACCGGGCTGGTGAATCAGGTGTCCGATCAGGCCCAGCGCTCGGATCAAGCCATGGAGCGTCAGCGTCACGAAACCGATCAGGTGGCCACGGCAATCAACGAAATGTCGGCGGCGGCTCAGGAAGTGGCCAAAAGCGCGCAAAACGCGGCGGTCGCTGCCCAGCAGACCGACGAAGAAGGCCAGGCCGCCAAGCGCGTGGTGGCTGGCAGCATCGTGAAGATTCATGCGTTGGTGAACGACATTCGCAGCAGCGGCGTGTCTCTCGACAGCCTGCAGAAAGACGTGTCGTCGATTGTCAGCGTACTCGGGGTGATCCGTTCGATTGCCGAACAGACCAACCTCCTGGCGCTCAACGCCGCCATTGAAGCGGCCCGCGCCGGTGAGGCCGGGCGTGGTTTTGCGGTGGTCGCCGACGAAGTGCGGGCATTGGCCAGTCGCACGCAAATCAGCACCCAGGAAATCCAGAGCATGATCGACCGCTTGCAGGCCGGCACCCAATCGGCAGTCGAGGCCATGCGCCGCTCCAGCGAGGCCGGCGACGGTACGTCGGCCCAGGCCAACGAGGCGGGGGCCTCTCTGGACGCCATGGCCCAGTTGATCGGCACCATCAACTCGATGAACGCCCAGATCGCGAGCGCCGCCGAAGAGCAAACCGCCGTAGCCGAAGAGATCAACCGCAGCGTGCATCAAATTGCCGTGGCCGTAGACAGCGTCGCCGACGAAACCCAGCTTGGCGCACAGACCTCACGCAGCCTGGCCGACCTTGGTCAGCGCTTGGGGCAATTGGTCGGGCAGTTCCGCATTTGAGGTCATGAATGGGGGCCAGAGCTGACACAAACTCCTACACTGGTATTACGGTGCGCATCCGTCGCACCCAGACGACCATCACCATGGAGTCAGACTATGAACGACGGTACCTGCGACTGCCCGAAATGCTCCTGCAAACTGGGTGAACACCCCATCGTGCGTCACGGCAAGCACTATTGCTGTGAAGGCTGCGCCAAGCATCATGAACACGGCGAAGAGTGTTCCACCAAAGGCTGCAAATGTGCCAAGCACTGACCGTTCAGCCAAAAAAAGTGGAGCCATCCAGGCTCCACTTTCAGTTTGAATCCTTACCCTCCCTTTCAAAGCTTAATTCGCCGGTCGCCAGGTCACATTTTCGACGCCGAATTTCTCCGCCAGCGGTTTACTGGTCTTTTGCACCCTCTCACGGCCAAAGCGCGGGATCCGGCCAACTCCGGCGTCGCAACTTGCCCAGTGCCAAGCTTCTGCATTGTCCATTTTGTCCAGGCGGATAATGAAAGACTTGGGCTTGCCGTGAAGGGTGTATTCAATGACGAAAAGTTTTGCGTTGTTCATAAAGCCTGTATTCCTCCCTGTTGTTATAGAGGGATCGTTCGGCGCGCGGAAAATTCAGTCGAGTTGTCGGATGGTGACAGTGACTGGCGACAGCCGGACGCCTCGTGATCATGGAGCCTTCCTGACTCCCGATGATCCTAGCCTATGGCCCAAGGTGCGCCGGCGGAACCGTCACAGTCGGGATTTATGTTGAATGTTCTGGCCCTATCGCGAGCAGGCTCGCTCCCTGTAATTGAATGGACTCGCCCACGCCGAGGCGTCTA